>JAJZUI010000151.1 GCA_021847175.1 Pseudomonadota bacterium | reverse complement strand
GCGTGCGCGTGCTCGACGGCGGCTGGGCCGCCTGGCGCGCCGCGGGTGGGCCGGTCGAGACCGGCATGCCCGCCATTCCCGCCGCCGCCACCTTCGTCCCTTCGCCGCGCGCGATGCGCGTGCGCGGTGTCGGCGACCTCGTCGCCAACCTCGAGAGCAAGGCGGAACTCGTGGTCGATGCCCGCGCCGCCGCGCGCTTCCACGCCCAGGCGCCGGAGATCCGTCCGGGCCTGCGCAGCGGCCACATCCCCGGCGCCGTCAACCTCCCGGCCGCGAGCCTGGTCGGCCCGGACAAGACCATGCTCCCGATCCCCGAGCTCAAGGCCAGGATCGCCGCCGCCGGCATCGACGGCACGAAGCCCGTCGTCACCTCCTGCGGCAGCGGCGTCTCCGCGACGCTGATCACGCTGGCCATGGTGCGCGCCGGCATGGCTCCAGGCGCCGTCTATGACGGCTCCTGGACCGAATGGGGCGCCCGCCACGACCTTCCCATCGAGACCTGAGAAAAAGGAAAGCCAACAAAATGGACGACCAAGGCGCGCGCACGCGCGGCTTCAACACGAAGCTTTCTCACACCGGCCGCGCCGGCAAGCGGGTGCACGGCTTCGTCAACCCCGCAGTGCATCGCGGCTCCACGGTGCTGCAGCCCTCGATGGCCCAGCGCAAGGAGTTCCAGACCGCGCGCATGGAGCAGGAACTCCTCTACGGCGTGCTCGGCGGTCCCACGCACTGGCCGCTCGAGGACATGATCGCGGAGATCGAGGGCGGCACGCGCTGCCAGATCGTCTCCTCCGGCCTCGCCGCCGTCACCGTGCCGCTGCAGGCCTACCTCAAGGCCGGCGACCACTGCCTGATGCCGGATTCCGTCTACGGCCCGGCGCGCGGCTTCTGCGACAATTTCCTCAGCCGTTTCGGGGTCGAGACCACCTACTACGACCCCTGCATCACGCCGGAAAAACTGGCGCCGATGTTCCGCCCCAACACCACCGTGCTCTACACGGAAAGCCCCGGCAGCCACACCTTCGAGGTGCAGGACATTCCCGGCCTCGCCGCCGTCGCCCACGCCAAGGGGGCGAAGGTGCTGATGGACAACACCTGGGGCATCCACTTCTTCCAGCCGTTCAAGCATGGCGTCGACTGCTCGATCCAGGCGCTGACCAAATACGTCGTCGGCCACTCCGACGTCCTGCTCGGCTCCGTCACCGTCAACACCCGCGAGGACTGGGAGCGGGTGCGCGGCACGGCGCTGGCCCTCGGCCAGTATGCCTCGCCCGACGATTGCTGGCTCGCCTTGCGCGGCTCGCGCACCATGGGCGTGCGCCTCGCGCGGCAGATGCAGTCCGGCATCGAGGTCGCCTCCTGGCTCGCCGGCAAGGCGGAGGTGCTGCGCGTGCTGCACCCGGCGCTGCCCTCCTGCCCCGGCCACGAGTTCTGGAAGCGCGACTTCACCGGCGCCTGCTCGCTGTTCGGCGTGGTGTTCCAGCCGCAGTACTCGCAGGAGGCGGTCAACGCGATGGCGGAGGCGCTGGACCTGTTCGGCATCGGCGCCTCCTGGGGCGGCTACGAGAGCCTCGCCTTGCCGACCCACGTCACCCGCACCGCAGGCAGTGGCAATTTCGGCGGCCCCATGCTGCGCCTGCACATCGGCCTCGAGGACGTGGCCGACATCATCGCCGACCTCGACAAGGGCCTTGCCGCGCTCAAGGCGCACAAGGCCTGACGGCGGCGAGGCTTTCAACCGGCGTCCATCCGCCCGATATAGGGCGGATGGACGCCATCCTCGATGCCATCAAATTCAACGGCCAGGGCCTGGTGCCCGCCGTGGCGCAGCAGCACGACAGCCGCGAGGTGCTGATGCTCGCCTGGATGAACCGCGAATCCGTTGCCGAAACCCTCGCCACGGGCCGCGTGTGCTACTGGTCGCGCTCGCGCCAGGCGCTCTGGCGCAAGGGCGAGACCTCTGGTCACGTCCAGCGCCTCGTGGAACTGCGGCTGGACTGCGACGGCGACACGCTGCTGCTCCTGGTCGACCAGACCGGCCCCGCCTGCCACACCGGCGCGCACAACTGCTTCTTCCGCGCCGCCCGTGACGGAACGCTGGTCGACCTCCCGCACGCCCACCATGACTAGCCTCCCGCCGCTCCCCCCCGCTCCTGTCACTGTCCTCACCGGCTTCCTCGGCGCCGGCAAGACGACGCTGCTCAACCGCCTGCTGCGCGATCCGGCGCTGGCCGACGCTGCAGTCCTGGTCAATGAGTTCGGCGAGATCGGCATCGACCACCTGCTGATCGAAAAACTCGACGACGACACGGTTCTGCTCCCGTCCGGCTGCCTCTGCTGCTCGCTGCGCGGCGATCTCGTGCGCGCGCTGGAGAACCTGGAGCAGCGCGCCCCTGCCCGTGTCGTGGTCGAAACGACCGGCCTCGCCGACCCGGTCCCTCTCGTCCAGACCCTCATGTCCCACCCGCTGCTGATCGCGCGCTGGCGCCTCGACGGCATCGTCACCGTCATCAGTGCCATCCACGGCCTCGCACAGATGGACGAGCACACGACCGCGCTGCGCCAGGCCGCGATCGCCGATCGTATCGTGGTCAGCAAGCCCGACCTTGCCGACCCCGCCCCGCTGCTCGCCCGCCTCGCCCAACTGAACCCCGCCGCCCAGGCCATCGTCGCCGCGCGTGGTGACCTGCCCGCCACCGCGCTGCTCGACCTCGGGCTCTTCGACGCCAGCGGCAAACACGCCGACGTCGCCGCGTGGCTGCGCGAAAGCGCCCTTTCCCGCCATATCCCGGCCCATGATCTGCAGGGGGGCCGCATCCAGAGCTTCTGCCTCACCTGGGACGAGCCGCTTCCCTGGCAGGGCATCGGCACCTGCCTCGAAATGATGATCGGCACCCAGGGCGAACGCATGCTGCGCGTCAAGGGCGTCCTGAACCTCATCGGCCAGGACCGACCGGTCGCCATCCACGGTGTGCAGCACGTCTTCCACGAGCCCGTGCTGCTCGACGCCTGGCCTGAGGGCGACGACCGCAGGAGCCGGCTCGTCTTCATCACCGACGGGCTCGACCGTTCCATCGTCGAACAGGGTTTCGCCGCCTTCATCGACGCGGCCAGGGTGCTTGCCTGAAGGCAGTGGCATGACCGTCGAAATCCTCTCCGGCCCCGCCATGCGCCCGCACCTGCCTGAACTGGCCCGTCTGCGCATCGCCGTCTTCCGAGACTTTCCCTATCTCTACGCCGGCGATGAGGCGTCGGAGGCGCGCTACCTCGACCATTTCGCCGCGAGCCCCCACGCCGCCCTCGTCATCGCGCGCGCGGGCGGCGAGATCGTCGGCTGCTCCACCTGCCAGCCGCTCGCCGACCAATCGGAAAGTCTCGTCGAACCCTTCCGCGCCGCCGGCATCGAGCCCCAGCGCGTGTTCTATTTCGGCGAAAGCGTGCTGCTCGCCCCGTATCGTGGGCGCGGCATCGGCGTCGCCTTCTTCGCCGCCCGGGAGGCGCACGCGAAGAGCTTCAACCGTTACGACCTGGCCGCCTTCTGCTCGGTGATCCGCCCCGAGAACCACCCCCTGCGCCCGAAGAGCTACGTCCCGCTCGATGCCTTCTGGACCCGCCGCGGCTACACCAAGCGCCCGGACCTCATCGGCCGTATCGCCTGGAAGCAGGTCGACAGCGAGGATGAGGTCGAGAACGAGCTGGTCTTCTGGACCAAGCCCCTCCGCTGATATGGCGCCGCTCAAACTCGCGGCCGTCGCATGGGAGATCGGCAAGCCCGCAGGCGTCGCCGGCTGGGCCGCCCGTCTGCGCGCCACGGTAAAGGCCGCGCGCGCCGACATGGTTGTCTGCCCGGAATACGCGCCGCTCGAGGCCTTCGCCGTCACGCCGGATCCCGCCACGCTGGATTGCGCTGGGCCCCGTCTTGCTGGGCCGGGTCTTGCTGGGCCGGGTCTTGCTGGGCCGGACCTCGAGCGCGAGCTCGCCCGCGCCATCGACGGCGCCGAGGCCGCCATCCGCGCCGCCGCCTCGGTCGCGCGCGGCGCCGGCGTCTGGCTGCTCGCGGGATCGTTGCCGATGCGCACAGAGAACGCCGTGCGCAACCGTGCCATCCTCGCCACCCCCACGGGCGACGTGTTCCTCGCCGACAAGCACGTCATGACCCGCTTCGAGGACGAGGAATGGCGCATCGCTGGCGGCAACCCTCCCGGCGTTGTGGACACGCCCTGGGGCCGCGTCGGCGTCGCCATCTGCTTCGACGCCGAGTTCCCCAACCTGGTCCGCGCGCAGGTCGAGGCCGGCGCCTTCCTGATCCTCATGCCTTCCTGCACCGATACCGAGGCCGGCTTCGAACGCGTCCGCATCGCTGCCCGCGCCCGCGCGATGGAAAACCAGTGCTACACGGCCCTCGCCCCCACCGTCGGCGCGGCGCCCTGGAGTGCCGCGCTCGACATGAACCGCGGCCAGGCCCTGATCTGCGGACCGATGGATCGCGGCTTCCCCGCGGACGGCATCCTCGCCGTCTCGCCCGTGGACACCCCCGGCATCGCCACCGCCACGCTCGATCCGGCGGCCCTCGACGCGGTCCGTGAGCGCGGCCAGGTGCGCAACCACCGAAGCTGGCCGCGCAACGCCCCTGCGCCGCTCCTCGCGCCTGTCGCATGACCCTCGTCTACCTCGTCGCGGGCGAGCAGAGCGGCGACGTGCTCGGCGCGCGCCTGATGGCGGCCCTGCGCGCCGCGCGCCCCGACATCAGGTTCGCCGGCGTCGGAGGGCCGCGCATGCAGGCGCAGGGCCTGCAATCCCTGTTCCCCATGCGCGACCTCGCGGTGATGGGCCTCGCGGAGGTGCTGCCCCGCCTCGCCCTCCTGCGCCGGCGCATGGCCGAGACCGTCGCCGATATCGAGGCGAAACGACCGGACGTCGTGGTCACGGTGGACAGCCCGGGCTTCGGCCTCAGGCTCCTGCGCCGTGTCCCAAAGTTCCGCCGCGTGCAATACGTTGCCCCGCAGGCCTGGGGCTGGCGGGAGGGCCGCGTGCGCAAATTCCCCGGCCTCTGGGACAAGCTCCTCTGCCTGCTGCCCTTCGAGCCCGACTTCTTCGCCGGCCACAACCTTCAGGCGAGCTTCGTCGGCCACCCGGTGCTGGAATCGGGCGCCGATCGCGGCGACGCGCGCTCGTTCCGAAGCCGTCACAACCTTGCCGACGCACCGCTCCTGATCCTGATGCCAGGTAGCCGGCACTCGGAAATCTCGCGCCTGCTGCCCGTCTACCGCGCGGCGCTGGAGCGCCTGCGCGCCCGCCTGCCAGGCCTCGCCGTCGCCATGCCGCTTTCCGCCAACGTCGCCGAGGCGGTCCGCAGTGAGGTCACCTCCTGGCCAACCCCGCCGATCCTCGTCACCGATCTCGCGGAGAAACACGACGCCTACGCTGCCGCCAGCGCCGCCATCACCAAGTCCGGCACCTCGACGCTGGAACTCGCCCTCGCCGGCGTGCCGATGGTCGTCGCCTATCGCGTCCACCCGATCACCGCGGCCCTGGTGCGCCGCATGCTCACGCTGCCCCACGTTGCAATGGTCAACGTCCTTGCCCGCCGCGAGGTGGTGCCGGAATTGCTGCAGGAAAACTGCACTCCGGAGAATCTCGCCAGCACCGCCGAGGCTCTGATCACCGACCCCGCCCGCGCGGCCGCCCAGCGCGCCGCCTTCCGCGACATCGTCGCCAGCCTCGCCCCGAAGGGACGCCTGCCCTCCGCGGCGGCGGCGGCCGAAATCCTCGCGCTGCTGGATGGCGCATGAAGCTGAACGCCTCTATCCTTCCCCGCAACAAAACCCGGGGAAGGCTCATGCTCAGGATCATCGGTTCCGGCTTCGGCCGCACCGGCACACAGGCGCTGAAGCTCGCGCTCAACGAACTCGGCTTCGGCCCCTGCCACCACATGACGGAAATGTTCGCCAACCCCGCCATGCTGGCCCCCTGGCAGGCGGCGGCGCGCGGCGAGAGGCCGGACTGGGAGGCGATGTATCCCGGCTACGTGAGCCAGGTGGACTGGCCCGGCGCCGCGCTGTGGCGCGAGGCTGCGGCCGCCTTCCCCGAAGCCAAGGTCATCCACACCGAGCGCCCGGAGGAGGAATGGTGGCGCAGCTTTTCGTCCACCATCGGCTCCCTGCTGCCGCATCGGACCGAGGTTCCGGACCCATACCGCCGCGCCGTGCTCGAAATGGCGCACGACCTCATCGTGCCGCGCAGCTTCGGTGGCGAGCCGATCGACAAGGAACATGCGCTTGCCGCTTACCGGCGCAACAACGCGGCGGTGCGCGCCACCATCCCGCCCGATCGCCTGCTGATCTTCTACGCCGATCGCGGCTGGGAACCGCTCTGCGCCTTCCTTGGCGTCCCGGTCCCCGCGACAGTGTTCCCGCGCCTCAACTCCACCGCCGAGTTCCGCGCCAACGCCGGGCTCGACCCGGTCGCCGGGTGACAGGCCACGCGCCGGCGGCCTGCGGTGCGCCGGCCGCGCCCCGCGGGCCCGCCAGCGCGACAAGCCTGGACGAGGATCGTTGCGTCAATGCACCGTTCTGGCGGGCGCCGCCGCCTTCACACCCCGTCGAGCAACCCGGAAGCCTCGGCGACCGCGCGGTTCGCCGCCATGCTCTCCGTCACCGCGATCGCCGCCGCCAGCGCCCGCCTGCCCGCCGCCGCGTCCACCAGCACAGGCGCGCCGTCGAGGATGGAGGCGGCGAAGGCCGCGTGCTCGGCCGCCATCGCGTCGTGGTCCTTCCAGCTCGTCTCCTCGATCCGCCCGCCGCCGGTGCCCGGGATCGGGATGCCGCGCTCGCGCCCGATCATCATCAGCTTGCGCTCGCGGAAATCCACCGACATGTACCCCTCGCGTGAGAACAGCCGCATCTTCCGCTCGGTCTTGAGGCTGATGCGGCTCGCGGTGATCGTCGCGACGCAGCCGTTGGCGAAATGCACCCGCGCGTTCGCGATGTCCTCGTGCGTGCTCGCGACCGGCGCGCCCACCGCGTCGACGTCGCTGATCGGTGCATCCACCAGCGCCAGCACCAGGTCGAGGTCATGGATCATGAGGTCGAGGATCACGCTCACATCCGTGCCGCGCGTCTTGAACGGCGCAATCCTTACGCATTCGATATAAAGTGGCCGGCGCATCCGCTGGCTGATCGCCTGGTGTTCGGCGGAGTAGCGCAACAGATGCCCCACCTGCAGCACCAGTCCGCGCGCCGCGGCCGCCGCTGCCAGGCGATCCGCCTGGTCGAGAGTCGCCGCGATCGGCTTCTCCACCAGCACATGCCGCCCCGCATCGAGTGCCGCCAGCGCCAGCGCGTAATGCGCCTCCGCCGGCACCGCCACGATCACCGCGTCGCACGCGCCGAGCAACGCATCGGGCTCCATCACGACGGTATGGCACTCCTTCGCCAGCGCGCCCGCCCGCCCCGCGTCCGGGTCATGGATCCCCACGAGCTTCGCCCGCGGATTGGCCAGCACCTTCTGCGCATGGAAACGCCCGAAATGCCCGGCGCCGAACAGCCCGATCCTGATGCCGCGTGCGGCCATGATCACCTCCAGGACGCCCGGTTGCGCGAAACCGGGGGGTGTGGTCAATGACCGCGCGACGCATGGCTCCGCGCCGTTCCCCGGTCCAGCCGACAAGCCACTGAAATTCCTCCCCGATGCTGTATTTCTCCCGTCTCAAGACCGCGACCGTGCTCGGCCTCTGCCTGCTCGGCGTGCTGCTCGCCCTGCCCAACGCCTTCCCGGCGCCGGCCGCGTGGCTGCCGTGGCGGACGATCCGGCTCGGGCTCGACTTGCGCGGCGGCTCCTACCTGCTGATGCAGGTGGACATGCAGGCGGTGACCCGCGAGCGCCTGAACACGCTTGCCGAAAGCGCGCGCCAGGCGCTGCGCGAGGCCGGCCTCGCGCGCTACCGCGTCACCCCAGACCAGGCGAAGCAGCGCCTGCTCGTCAACGGCCTGCAGCCCGGCACCGAGGCGAAGGCGCTGAAGGCGCTGCAGCCGCTCGCCTCGACCACCAGCAACGGCTTCTCCAGCACCAGCGACCTCGTCTTCACCCAGCGGCCGGACGGCTCCATCCTCGTCACCCTCTCGCCCACCGCGCTCGTCGACCGCGCCAACCAGGCGGTGCAGCAATCGATCGAGATCGTGCGCCGGCGCATCGACGCGACGGGCGTGGTCGATCCCACCATCACCCGCCAGGGCCGGGACCGCATCGTGGTCGAGCTGCCGGGGATCGGCGACCCGCAGCGCATCAAGACGCTGCTCGGCAAGACCGCCAAGATGACGTTCCACCTCACCGACGAGACCGCCAACACCAGCCTGCCCACGCCGCCGCCCGGCGACGAGTTCCTGCCGCTGCAGGGCCATCCCGGTACCAAGATCGCGGTGCGCCGGACCGTCGCCGTGGACGGCGGCGACCTCACCGACGCGCGCGCCGCCCAGGACCCCAGCACCGGACAATGGGTGGTCAACTTCACCTTCAACTCCATCGGCACGCGCCGCTTCGCGGAGATCACGCGCCGCTACGTCGGCCACCCCTTCGCCATCGTGCTCGACAACGTGGTGCTCTCGGCGCCGGTGATCCGCGAGCCGATCCTCGGCGGGCGCGGCCAGATCAGCGGCAACTTCACCGCCCAGTCCGCAACCGACCTCGCGGTGATGCTGCGCGCCGGCGCCCTGCCGGCGCCGCTCAAGATCGTCGAGGAACGCACCGTCGGCCCGCAGCTCGGCGCGGATGCCATCCGCGCCGGCGCCATCGCGCTCGCCGTCGGCTTCGTCCTCGTCATCGCCTTCATGGGGACGTTCTACGGGCTGTTCGGCTGGTTCGCGAACGTCGCCCTGGTCGTCAACCTGATCCTGCTGCTGGCGATCCTCTCGGTGCTGCAGGCCACCCTCACGCTGCCTGGCATGGCCGGCATCCTGCTCACGCTCGGCATGGCGGTGGACGCCAACATCCTGATCAACGAGCGCATCCGCGAGGAGGTGCGCGCCGGCCGTACGCCGCTCAACGCCATGGAGGCCGGCTGCCGGCGGGCCTACTCCACGATCATCGACAGCAACGCCACCGCCTTCCTCGCGCACGTGATGCTCTTTATCTTCGGCACCGGCCCGATCCGTGGCTTCGCCGTCACCATCACCGTGGGCATCGCGACCTCGCTGTTCACCGCGACGATGCTCACGCGCCTGCTGATGTCGCGGTGGTATATCGCGCGCCGTCCCGCCGCCCTTCCGGTCTGACTCCTCAGGTCTGGTCCCAATGTTCTACCGCCCCCTCATCCGCATCGTCCCCGACGGCACCAGGATCCGCTTCATGCGGGGCCGCTACGCCGGGCTCATCGTCTCGGCGATCCTCTCGACCGCGTCGGTGGCGCTGTTCTTCTACCCCGGGCTCAACCTCGGCATCGACTTCCGCGGCGGCGTGGTGGTCGAGGCGCGCACGCCCGGCCCCGCCGATTTCGGCGCCATCCGCTCCGGCCTCGCGGCCGCCGGCGTGCCCGATGCCGGCGTGCAGCGCTTCGGCAAGCCGACGGATGTGCTGATCCGCCTCGAATCCCCGCGCGACGCCTCCGCCACGCAGCTCCTCGTCGAGAAGGTCAACGCCGGCCTGCAGAAGGCGGCGCCGGGCACCAAGATCCTGCGCACCGACGCGGTCGGCGCCTCGGTCTCCGCCCAGCTGTTCCGCAACGGCATGCTCGCGCTCGGCATCAGCATGCTGATGATCCTCGTCTACATCTGGTTTCGTTTCGAATGGCAGTTCGCCGTCGGCGCGGTGGTGACGCTTATCCTCGACGTCACCAAGACCATCGGCTTCCTCGTCATCACCCGTCTGCCCTTCGACCTCGTGATGGTCGGCGCGATCCTGACCATCCTCGGCTACTCCACCAACGACAAGGTCGTGGTCTACGACCGCATGCGCGAGAACCTGCGCAAGTACAAAACCATGCCATTGCGCGAGCTCATCGACCTCTCGATCAACGAGACGCTGAACCGAACCCTCGGCACCTCGATGACGGTGTTCCTGGCGTCCCTGCCGCTGGCCTTCTTCGGTGGCGAGACGCTCTCCGCCTTCGCCTGGACGATGCTGTTCGGAATCGTCGTCGGTACCTCATCCTCGATCTTCATCGCCGCCCCGATCCTGCTGTTCCTGGGCGAACACCGGCTGCGCACCGGCACCAAGCAAGCGGGCAAGGCCGCCGCCCAGGCCCGCTGAACGGGGCACGCCTGCGGCGCGGTCAAGAATTGTCCACCAGCATCGCCATCGTCACGTCTGTTTGATGCAAGGATGACGTCGGTTCTGGCATGAATCGCCGCATGGCATCGCTTGCTCTCGCCGAGGCAAAGACC
>JAJZUI010000150.1 GCA_021847175.1 Pseudomonadota bacterium | reverse complement strand
CAATTTCTGCGCAGCAACTTCCTAAGCCATCAGGTCTGGAACAGCTACGACGAAATCCTTGCCGCCTGCCGAAACGCCTGGAACAAGTTCATGCAAATGCCAGAACAAATCGCTTTGATCACCCAACAAGACTGGATCAAAGCGGTCATTGGATAGGCAGGTTGGTATAAAAAGTGGTCACAGGGCGTTTTAGAATGGGAGCGGCTGCGGATCGCAGGGGTTTTCGGCAACTGCGTCATGTCGAGAGCGAAGCGGCCGAAGCGCCGGATATGGTCACGGATGTAGGGGCTGATGCGGGCGGCGAGGGCGGCCGTCACCGGCTGACCCTCCTTCGCCATGACAGAAAAAACCTCGCTCAAATCGACGACGTTGGAGAGCATTACCGCACTTGCGACCAAGCTGACGTATTTCATCTGCTTTTCCTGTTCAACGGAATCGCCGCTCCTGACCACTGGCCCGCCGAAGCAGATCCAGTCAAGAAATTATTGTGGACTTCGATCTTCGTGGTTTCGGCGCGAAAGACGTGACGCAGCTCGATGTTGGAGATGAAGCGCAGCAGAAAAAGCGTGCGCTCGACCCGGCCAAGCTCGCGGAAGGCGCGATAGAGCAGATTTTTGCGGTTGGACGGAATACCGATCAGGTCATCCCATCGCCCGTAAACGCCACCGCCGGCATCGGCCGTTCGTTGACCGTCAGCCGGAACACGTCCGGCCGCGCATAATGGCCGGCGGCGTCGAAGTCATATTTTCCACGCACGATCTCCGACAGGTCGAGCTCCGCAGTCAGGGTCGTCTCGCGATCGAAGCAGGGTCCCGCCAGCACCGCTCCGAGCGGTCCGACGATGCTGCTGCCGCCGCGCATCAGTACGGCTCCCGGATCCGCGGCCCCGGCCAACGCATAGTCGCTCGGGCAATCCGCGCGGGTGAGGAACTGGCACGCCGACAGCACAAAACAGCGGCCCTCGAGCGCGACGTGCCGCAGGGTGGGAAGCCAGGTTTCCCGATCGTCCGCCGTTGGCGCGCACCAGATCTGCACGCCCTTCGCGTACATCGCCGCCCGCAGCAGGGGCATGTAATTCTCCCAGCAAATCACCGCGCCGATGCGGCCAACGGGAGTGTCGAGCACCGGCATGGTGGAGCCGTCGCCGAAACCCCAGATCAGCCGTTCGGCCGCAGTGGGCATCAGCTTGCGGTGCTTGCCCAGCAAGGCCCCGTCCGGACCGAAGAACAGCACTGTGCAATAGAGCGTTCCGCCGCCGCGCTCGACCACACCGATCACCAGATGGGCGCCCGCCTGGCGCGCTGCGGCGCCGAGCGCGGCGCAGGCCGGCCCAGGAACATCGACGGCGCTGTCATAGTAGCGACGGAAATCCTCCCGCCCTTCCGGCGTGCGCGAACCCACACGCGCTCCGAAATCGAGGCCCTTTGGGTAGGCTGGGACGAAGGCTTCCGGGAACAGCACCAGCCCCGCACCGTCGCGCGCCGCGTCAGCGGCGAGGTCGCGGACCTTTTCGATCGTGCGCTCCCGATCGAACACGACTGGAGCGGCCTGAACGACCGCGACACGGACAACTGACATGCCAAATCCTCCTGCCGGCGATAGACGCGATGCATCATACTAGACGGGGTTGAACATAATATTCCGATCTCGATGTTACGGTTGAACGCTGACTCTGTGAGGTTAGCCGAACTGACGAGCACGCATGAATGGTCAGCCGCCGCCACTTTCGCGTGGAGCACAGACCGTGCCGAGGAGTCAGAAGAAAGAGATCGCGGGTCGTAAAACAGCCGAGGGAAACGACCGCCCGGCCACTCATTCACACGAAATTTCTCGGAAAATCGTCCGACGAGGGACTGCTCATCGCTCGTATCGCCCGGATGACGGGATATGTCCAAGCACAGTAGCACCTCCAGTTCCGGTGACTCCTGCATACGCTCGGAAAGTCTACGAAGGACAGACCGGCCATTGTGGAGCGCAAACCCGGTGATGATGATTCTTCGTTGCGCGCGATCTACGACTTCCCGAAATGCTTCCGCCATCTCGCGCAGCCCGGAGACAACCCGCGGGCCGCTTGCAACTGGTTCCACCGCGGCTATTATCTTTTCTGCTATCTGCCGCTCACGGGCGATCGCTCGCAATATCCAGACCACAAGAGGAAGCGATGCATTGAGGTCGGAAAGATTCGCCAAGACTTGGCAATCATCCAAGTCATCTATCGCGACTCCCAAAGCCCGCAGATTTACATCCTGCGTCGGCCATCGCGGTGAAGGCGGTGCGGGCGGCGACGTTGTGCTGCGGGCGGACTTCGTCGTCGGGGCCACGCGTGACGGCTTCGGTGATTGTGAAACGTCCCTCCAGGGCGGGCCGCGCACCGGGCGTATCGAACGGCACCGGGGCGCCCGTCGCCTCGTCCCAGAGGAGCGGCTTGAAGCTGGTGGGATCGCGGAGATAATAGCCATCGGGGCCGATCAGATAGGGCGAGGCCGTGTGCTCGCGGAGAAACGGCAGATCGAGCGCGCGGCGTTCGTGTTCGAACAACAGCGCGTGCACCAGCGCGAGCAGGAACGCGGGATCGGTCTTCGGCTTGATCGGCACCCATTCGGCCGAGCAGGCCCCGGTCGGCGAAAGATGGGGCTCGACCTGCACCCGCTTGACGCCGCGAATGCGCGCATCGCGCGTGCCGGCGCACAGCACAGATGCCGCCCGAGACCTCGACATTGGTGCCGCAGGAAATGATATAGCGCGTATGCACGGTATCGGCGGCGACGGTGAAGCCGCGATGCCAGAACTCGCCATAGAGATGCTCGGAATGGACGCATTTGACACCCTGGCCGGAGCCGAAGCTGTAGTCGATCGCCCCTCAGGCCGAGAGGAAGGCGGGAAAAGTGCCCATGTAGCTCTGCGGCGTGCCGCCGTGGCCGAACGTGGCGGCGACGCGCGGCAGGCCGGCGTCATCCAGCAGCCCCCGAGCGCGGATATCGCGCAGCCGTGCGGCGATGGTGTCGAGCGCCTCGTCCCAGGAGATCGCGACGAAACCCGGATCCTCGTTGCGTCCCTTGCGCGGATTGGTCCGTTTCATCGGCGCCAGCACGCGGTGCGGATTGTAGGTTTTCTGCACCAGGCCGAACGCCTTGACGCAGACCCGGCCGAGGCCAGGATGGATGGCCGCCGCAGCATGGCAGGGCTCGATACGGGTGGCGACGCCGTTTTCCACCCGCACCGTCATCAGGTCGGGCCCGGCGACGCAATTGTAGCAGTAGCTCGGAACACTGCGGATTTCACGGGCGGCTGGCGTGGACATCGCTCCCTCCCTCAACTTTTCGGCCGTAGGTCGCGCACGCGCAGGGCCTTGCCCAGCGAGCGCGGCAGCGCGCCTGGCTCGCGCACCACGATCGCCGCGCTGATGCCGATCAGCGACTTGATCCGGTGCGCCGCCTCGCGCGCGAGGCTGGGGTAGCTGGCGGCCTCGCGCAGCGGATCGGCCTCCAGCTCCACGGTCAGCGTATCCATTGTACCGGTGTGCGCGACCACCAGCAGGTAATGCGGGCTGGCGCCCGGCAGATCGACCAACGCCGCCTCCACCTGCGTCGGATAGACGTTGACGCCACGGATGATCAGCATGTCATCGCTGCGCCCGGTGATGCGCATGATCCGCGCATGGGTCCGCCCGCAGGCGCAGGGCGCGCGATCGAGGCGGGAAATGTCGCGCGTGCGGTAGCGGATCATCGGCAGGGCTTCCTTGGTCAGCGTGGTGATGACCAGCTCTCCCGCCGCGCCGTCCGGCAGGCGCGCGCCGGTATCGGGATCGACGGTCTCGAAGATGAAATGATCCTCCCAGCCATGGAGCCCGGCGCCGGCCTCACACTCGACGGCGACCCCCGGCCCCAGCACTTCCGATAAACCATAGACATCGCGGGCGACGATCCCGAGCCGGGCCTCAAGTTCGGCACGCATGCCGTCCGACCAGGGTTCGGCGCCGAACATGCCGAGCCGCAGCCTGGCGCCGCGCAGATCGATGCCCTCCCGCTCCGCCACCTCGGCGAGGTTGAGGGCGTAGGAGGGGGTGGCGCACAGCACATCGGCGGCGAAATCGCGCAGCAGCACGACCTGCCGCTCGGTGCCGCCGCCGGAGGCTGGTACCACGGTGGCACCAAGACGCTCGGCGCCGGCATGGAGGCCGAGGCCGCCGGTGAACAAGCCGTAGCCATAGGCGTTGTGGATCACATCGCCCGGCCGCGCGCCGGCGGTGGCCAGGCCGCGCGCCACCAGCTCGGCCCAGATGGCGAGATCATCGCGGGTGTAGCCGACCACGGTCGGCCGGCCGGTGGTGCCCGAGGAGGCGTGCAGCCGCAGCACCTGCTCGCGCGGTACGGCGAACAGGCCGAGCGGATAAGCGTCGCGCAGATCGGTCTTGAGCGAGAAGGGGAAAGCGCTCAGATCGTCGAGGTGGTGCAGATCTTCCGGCCGCACCCCCGCCGCCTGGCATTTCGCCCGGTATGGGGCGACGCGGTCATAGGTCCGCCGCAGCACCGCGCGCAGCCGCTCAAGCTGCAAGGCGGCGAGCGCGTCGCGCGACATCGTCTCGATCGCGGGCTGGAAGCGGTACTCCGGCGCCGCTCTTGCAGCGATCACGGTGGGCGCGGCGGGCGCAGGCGGCGCGGCGGCGGCGAAGCGGACGAGAGCGGCCAGCCGTTCCTCGACCTTGGCCTGGATCGCGGCGATTTCAGTCGCCGACAGATGGCGGTACTTGCCGATCCCGGCGAGATATTCCGCCACCGGACGCCCCCGGTCCACCGGGCGGGTGAAGCGCACCCCGGCGGCGGGCGTAAACTCCCAGAGCGGGTGGAAATTCGTCTCGACCCCGAGCCGGGCCACCTCGGTCGTCATCGCCGCGGGGAAGCGCCAGCCGGTGGGGCAGGGCGCATAGACATGCAGATAGGCGAAACCGCTGCGGGATGCGGCGATCGCCTTCTCCAGCTTGGCGTAATAATCTTCCAGGAAGGCGGTGGAGGCGGTGGCGACATAGGCGCAATTGTGCATCACCATCACCAACGGCAGGTTCTTCGCTTCCTCCACCTTGCCGTGCAGCGCCGGTCCCACGGGGGTGGTGGAGGTCCACGAGCCCCGTGGCGTGCTGCCGGAGGCCTGCATGCCGGTATTCATGTAGCCTTCGTTATCGACGCAGACGTAGAGGATCGGATCATTGCGCGAGGCGGCCCCCGACAGCGACTGAAAGCCGGCATCCGCGGTGCCGCCGTCGCCGGCCAGGGCGAGCGCCGTCACCGCGCGGCCCTGGCGGCGAAACTGGCGCTGCATGCCGGCCAGCATGGCGGCGGTGTTGGTCAGCAGCGGGTGGAAAATCGGCACCTTGGCGCCGGTGCGGCCATTATAGCCGACGGTACCCATGCCGGGGATGCAGCCGGGCGGCGCCGCCACCACCACCTCTGGCCCGACATGGCGCAGTGTGTGGCGGATCAGCAGTTCCGAATGACAGCCCTGGCAGGCCGCGAGGCCGGGCACGAATAGATCCGCGCGCGCGCCCGCGCGGTTGTAGAGTTCGCCGGCGATGCGCCAGCCGAGCGCTCCCGTCGGACAGGCCCGCACGCAGGCGGGATCGCCGTCACAGGTATCGCATTTCGCCACATGGCCGACCGCAGCCTCATAGGTGATGCCGCCATAGGCGCAGCCGGCGGTGCAGAGCAGGCAGGTGACGCAGCGTTCCTGATCCCACGCGATCACGCCGCTGTCCTGGTTCTTTTCCAGCGCCCCGGCCGGGCAGTGGGTCACGCAATCGGGGGTGCCGCACTGGCGGCAGAGCGCGAGATCCGGCGTCGCGCCGGGCTCGCCCGCGGGAAAAATGCGCAGTCGCGCCTGCGCGAGATCCCGCGTTCCCGATTTCGCCTCGGCGCAGGCGGTCATGCAGTCCCCGCAGCCGTCGCACAGCTCGGCGCGGAAGGCGATCGTGTTGTAGCTCATGCCCATCGCCGTGCTCCTTTCGCCTAGCGCCAAAGCCGCGACATCAGCATTCGCCCGGTCGCGCATGGCTGGTCGAGAAACAATGGCTTCACCGGCGCGAGATCGACCTGCCGCAGGATCATCTCGCAGAGGATGCCGGCATCGAGCGGCAGGTTCACGGCGGCGATGCCGAGCAGGCGGTCGTCTTGCAGCGCGATGCGCCAGTAGGTTCCGGCGGCGGGATCGCGCCGCGTGACCAGCTCCGCGCCGACGGGTGGCGCGCCCGTGATGCCGGTGCCGACCGAGATCGCCGACTGGCCGAAAAAACAATAGGTGTTGCGCGGCACGCTGCCGCGATAGGGCGGCGCCGCCTCGCCCGCCATCGCCATCCCGGCGGTGCGGCCCTGGAGAACGGCTTCGGGCAGGATCCCGGCGAGCGCCGTGGCGGGGCCGGGAAAGGCCGGCGCTTCGGCCACATCGCCGGCGGCCCAGATTTCGGGCGCGCTGGTGCGCATCCCGGCATCGACCAGGATGCCGCGACCGGTCGCGATGCCGGAGCCGGCGAGATAGCCGAACTCGGCCCGCACGCCGGTCGCCACCAGCAGCAGATCGGCGTCCAGCACCGCGCCGTCGTCGAGCGTCAGGCGGAAACCCGCGCCGGCGTACGCGACCGCGACCGCGGAATGGCCGGTGCGGAAGACAACCCCGTGCGCGGCGAAACCGCGAGCGATATGCTCAGCCGCCTCGGGATCAAAATAGCTCGGCAGTACCTGATCGCGCGGCTCCACCACGGTGACAGCGACACCCGCCGCGGTGAGATTTTCCGCCGCGTGCATGCCGATCAGCCCGGCGCCAAGCACCACGGCGCGCCGCGCCGTCCCGATCGCCGCGCGGAGCGCCAGGCTGTCGTCGAGCGTGCGCAGGCGATGAAATGGCACGGCCTCAAGCCCGGCGATCGGCGGCACCGCGGGCGTCGCGCCGGTGGCCAGGAGCAGCTTGCCGTAGTGCCAGCGTGTGCCGTCTTCCAGCGCGAGTTCGTGCGCCCCGGGATACACCGCGGCCACCCCGGCCTCGGTCTCGAAACGGATGTGCTGGCGCGTGAAGAACGCCGCGTCACGCAACGTCGCCTTGGCTGGGTCGGAGCGGCCGGAGACCACATAAGGCAGCAGGGTCGGCGAATAGGGCAGGTGGCGGTCGCGCGTCAGCACCGTCAGCGAGCCGCTTGGGTCGGCCAGCCGGATCGCCGCCAACGCTTCCAGCGCGGCGTGCGAGCTGCCGACAATCAGGTAATCGCTCGCGTTCATCGCGGCATTCCTTCCTCGCGCGCGTTGAGCCACACGGGCGCCGGCGTCCGTGCCTCCGGCGGGGTGGCGAGCGCCTGGCGGGTGGCTTCGATCGCGCGGGCGAAATGTTCCCCGGTCAGGTCCGCGCCGGCCAGCCCGCCGATGAACGACAGCACCGGGATGGCGCGGCCGGTGCGATACAACGCGCCCAGCACCTCCTGGCATACCGGGCCGCAGTTCCAGCCGTAGGAGACCGCGCGATCGACCACGCCGAGCGCTCGCACCTTCCCCGCCGCCCGCGCCAGGGCTTCCACCGGGAACGGGCGGAAGGTCTTGATGCGGATCACGCCGGCGGCGATGCCCGCCTCGCGAGCGGCATCGACGGCGTCCTTGGCGGCGCCACTCATGCTGCCGATCGTCACCAGCGCGATCTCGGCGTCCTCGAGGCGGTATTCCTCGACCAGCGGCGCAAAGGCACGGCCCGACGCACATTCCCACTCGGCGTGGACGTCGGTGATCACCGCGAGGGCGTTTTGCATGCCCCGGCAAAGACTCTGGCGATAGGCTGCGAACCGCGCCGCGCCCTCGGCGTCCGCGCCGCCGGTCAGCGGATCGACCGCCATCGGCCGGTCGGGATCGAGGGCGGCGTGCCAGTTGACGTTTTTGTCGCCAAGAAACGCATCCACCACTGACTGGCTCGGGATTTCGACCCGGCTCACGCCGTAGGAGAGGTAGTTGCCGTCGTGGTTGACGTTGACCGGCAGCATCACCTCGGGATGCTCGGCGATGCGGTAGGCCATGATCACCGTATCGAGCACTTCCTGGGCGGATTCACAGAACATGTGGATCCAGCCGGTGTCGCGCACGGTCATCACGTCCTGCTGGCCGCCCCAGACGCATTGCGGGCTGAGCATGTCGCGATTAACCAGGGAGGCGACCATCGGCAGGCGCAGCCCGGGCGTGCGGACATAGGGCTCGAACATGAAGGCGAGGCCCGGCCCGGAGGTCGCGGTATAGGTGCGCGCGCCGGCGAGGCAGGCACCCTGGAGCGCCGATAGCACGCTGTGTTCGCCTTCGACGTTCATCAACTCGGCGTCGAGTTCGCCGTCGGCGATGAATTTCGACAGATATTCGACCAACGAGGATTGCGGCGTGATGGGATAGACCGCGACCACGTCGGGGCGCGACAGTTTCACCCCCCAGGCGGCGGCCTCGTTGCCGTCGCAGACGGCGATCCGCGACATATTGTTCATGCGTCGGCCTCCTCAAGCATGCGGATGGCGCGGTGCGGACATTCCTGGGCACAGATGCCACAGCCCTTGCAGGCGGCGAGGTCGATGTCGAACCAGGCGGCCTTCTCGACCACGCATTGCACTGGGCAATAGAGCCAGCAGATGGCGCATTTCACGCAGCGCTCACGTGCGACCACCGGGCGCATCGCCCGCCAGTCCCCGGCCAGCATCGGGCTCGGCACGGTCGCCACCGGGCAGAGATCATCCGGGACGCCGGACATATCGGCGCGCGGGCGGCTCATGACACAAACTTCGGTGACACGAACTTGGGAGCGAGAGCCAGCACCTCGGTTTCGGCGTAGCCGCGCGCGAGAGCGCGGCGGTTTTGCTCCAGCCCGGCGTCGCGGAACTCCGCGGCTTCCAGCGCTCCGATCAAGGCGGCCAGCGAGACCAACCCGGTGGTGCGAGCGAAGGCGCCGAGCATGATCGAGTTGGTGATTGGTCGGCCGAAACTCGCGAGCGCGATCCCCATCGCGTCGCAGAGGCCGAGGGTGGCGAGGTCGGCCGGGTGGTCGATCGCCGCGACGCTCTTGCCGCTTGCCTGTACTAGCGTGCCGCCGGGTTTGATCCCGGCGAAGATATCGACCATGCGCGGCAGGGTGGGATCGACGCAGATCACGCAGTCGGGGCAATAGATGTTGGTGAGCGCGCGAATTTCGCGGACGTCCATGCGCAGGCAGGCGGAGACCGGGGCGCCGCGCCGCTCGAAGCCAAAACTCGGGATGGCGACGGCGAACTTGCCTTCATCGACGAACGCCTGGGCGAGGATGGCGGAGGCCAGCACCGCGCCCTGTCCGCCCCGGCCGTGGATGCGGATCTCATACATCAAGGCCTCCCGTGACCCCGGTCTTCCGTGGCCCCAGTGGATGGCAGGGCGGGCTCATCCGGCCGCGGCCTTGGCGAGCTTGGCCGCCAGTCGCTGCTTCGCTTTCGCCATCTCGACGATGAAGCGGGTGTGCTGGCCGCGGGCGATCTCTTCCATTGCATCGTGCGCGACGACATCCAGGACGATCCGCCGCCCCTCGACCGCGGCGACGGTCGCGCTGATGCGCACCGCCATGCCGAGGGGCGTGGCGGCGGTGTGGTCGAACGCGACCCCGACGCCGACCGAGTCCTCGCCGGGATCACAGTGTTCCAGCAGAAGATTGCGGCTGGTGAACTCAATGTCGCGCAGCAATTCGGGGGTGGCATAGATGCGCAAATCCGGGCCCATGAAATCGATCGTGCGGGGGAGATCGACGAGATGGGATTCGGTGCGCGAAAGACCGGGGCGCAGGGTGGTTTTCATGCACGATCCTCCAGCTAGGGGGCGTTGGACCGCCCTTAGCGCCTAATTTAATTAAAGACCTACCGCTTTACCGATTTTTGGCCAAGGCGATAGAATGGAGCATCATCTGAAAAACCCTTGACGCATTGATCTGGATCAAAGCGCGCCCCAACGATCAGGAGCAAACGGAATGCCAGCTCTTATTTAGTCTTCTCGTACTGTAATACGCTAATAGCGGCACGGAGGAGCGACCATGGCGGAGGCGGCCACCCAATGGACCATGACGGCACCAGCCGCGCCGTTCGTGCGCCGCGATTTCGCGCCTTTTCCCCCTAGCGCTGGGGAAGTGGTCGTTGCGATCGTGATTCTCTCTTTTTCATGCCAACCATCATGCGTTTGATGTGGAGGAGAGAATGCCGCCGAAGCTGAATGCGCGCCGGATGATTTCGAACTATTTCGCTCGCGCCTTGAGAATATCATCGACCAGCGGCATCCCCTGGTGCGGCTGGCGCGGCTGATCGACTGGCCTCTCTTCGAGGCGCGGTTCGGTGCGCTCTACGTCGAAGGGGCGGGCCGGCCGGGGCTGCCGACCCGGCTGATGGTGGCGCTGCATTTA
>JAJZUI010000149.1 GCA_021847175.1 Pseudomonadota bacterium | reverse complement strand
ACCGCGCGTCGCTGCCGTTCCGTCATGTCCGGAAACGCCCGGCGCAGGTTCATGTCCGCGACGCGCGAGACCGGCAGCCGGGGACCGATCGCGCACGCGATGGCGCCGCCGAGATTGGACGCCGTCTCCGGCCGCAGCCGACGCAACAGGCCGAAGCCGAGCCGGACCAGCAGCGCCTCCAGTCGTTTCATGCCAGCATCCGATCGAGCAGCGCCGCGAGCGCCGCCTCGTCCTCCCAGGCAAGGTCCACGCCCGCGACATGCACACGCGCGCGCCAGGCCGGAGCGAGGCGGGCCGCGTCCTTCGGCGTCGTCACCAGCACCGCGTCGCCCGCCATAGACACCAGCGTGTCGAGCTCAACAGTTGTGAAATCGTGATGATCGGCGAAGTCCTTTGTTGCCACAAGGTCGGCGCCGAGGTGGCGCAGCATGCCGAAGAACTTGTCCGGCCTCGCCAGGCCCGCGAACGCCACGACGCGCCGCCCCGCGAGCGCACGCGCCGCCATGTCCGGCACCAGGCGCGCGCGCAGCACCTGCAAGGCGGAAGGCAGCGCCGAAGCTGCTCCAGTGCCGTCCTCGCCGATCAGCACCGCCGCGACACAACGCGACGCGGCGTTGGCCACGCGCTCGCGCAATGGCCCGGCCGGCAGCAGATGCCCGTTGCCAAAGCCGCTCTCGCCATCCACCACGAGGAGCCGCGCCGCATGCGCGAAGGCCGGGTTCTGCAGCCCGTCATCGGCGACGATAACCTGGACGCCGGCCGCGACCGCTGCGCGCATCGCCGCCTCCCGGTCGGCGCCGCGCCAGGTGGGCGCGACCGCGGCGAGCAGCAGCGGCTCGTCGCCCACCTCGGCCGCGGTATTGCGCGCCACGTCGACCCGCACCACGCCGGGCAACGAGCCACGATAGCCGCGCGTGACGAAGCCCACGCGCGGGCCCCGTGCCAGGAGCCGCGCGCCGAGATCAAGCGCCAGCGTGGTCTTGCCGGCACCGCCGACCGTTGCGTTACCACAACAGATAACGGGGACGGGCGGCCGCCAACCGCCGCGTGCCAGGCGCCGCGCGGTCAGCCACGCCGTGAGCGGCTCCAGCGGCGCCAGCAACGCAACCGGCCAGCCGCCCTCGCGCCAGAACCTAGGCGGACGCACCGTGTTCCCCGATCCCGGCGAGCCCCGCCATCATCGCGGCCACGCGCGCCGGCAGCTCGTCCTCCCCCGCCGCCGCCTTCCGCCCCGCCTCGCCCATAGCCGCCCGGCGCACCGGGTCGCGCAGCATCGAGGCGACGAATTCCGCGAGCGCCGCGGCGTCCGGCACAACGGCCAGCGCGCCCGCCTCGCGCAGCAGCGCCACCGCGTCGGCGAAGTTCGCCGTCATCGGCCCCATCGCCACCGGGCAGCCGAGGCGCGCCGGCTCCAGCGGGTTCTGCCCGCCGCCGACCGCGAGACTCTTGCCGACGAAGGCGCAGGCGGCGACGCGATAGAACAGGCCAAGCTCGCCTAGCGTATCTGCGACGTAGAACCCGCCCCCGCTCGAACCGATGGGCGGCGGCGCCTCCTCCGCGCCGCGGCGCGTCACCGGTCGCGGCAGGCCGGAGACGATCGCCTCGCCGCGTTCCGGGTGGCGCGGCACGATGATGGTGAGCACGTCGGGAAACTCGGCGCGCAGATGCCCATGCACCGCGGCGACGATCGCCTCCTCGCCGGGATGCGTGCTCGCCGCGAGCCAGCAGGGGCGGCTGCCGATCTGCCGGCGCAGCGTCGCCAGCGCCATCTCATCCACCGGCAGCGGAAACGCCGCGAGCTTGAGGTTGCCGACGAGGCGCGGCGCGGGGCTCCCCATCGCGACCAGGCGCGACGCGTCGCCGGTGGACTGCGCCTGCACCGCGGCGAACCCCGCAAACAGGCTGCGCACCAGCGGCTTTGCGAGCCGCCAGCGCGAAAAGCTGCGCGCGGAGAGGCGGGCGTTGATCAGCCCCACGGGAATGTTGCGCCTGTGCAACTGCACCAGCATCGTGGGCCAGATCTCGCTCTCCACGAAGCAGGCGGCGTCTGGCCGCCAGTGGTCGAGGAAGCGCGCCACCCACGCCGGCACGTCGAGCGGCACGAACCGGTGGAAGGCCGGCCCGTCTCGTGAAAGCTCCTTCGCCAGCATCGTCGCCGACGTCACGGTCCCGGTGGTGAACAGCACCTTGAGCTCCGGCGGCAGCAGCAACAACACGCGCCGCATGGACGTGGCCTCGCCCACGCTCGCCGCGTGAAGCCACAGCAGTTTCCCGCGAGGGCGCGCAGAGGCGTCCTCGCCCCAGCGTTCCGGCAGGCGTGACGCGATCTCCTTGCCCAGCGCCGCGCGCCGGCGCAGCCAGGCGCGTAGCGCCGGCGCCGCGAGCGTGGTCGCCAGGCCCTCGACCGCCGCGATCATGGGTTCGTCCTCACGCCGGCGCCCCGGCGATGCGCGCGGCCTCGCCCAGCGCGGTGCCGATCGCGGCCAGCCCCGCCTCTGCCTCGTCCCGCCCGACGGGGATCGGCGCGCCGCAGACCAGCACGCCGCGCGCGAACGGCAGCGGCAGCACCATCCCGTCCCAGGTCGGCAACCGGATGCGCGGCGTGACCCAGGCGGCGCAGGGCAGCACCGGCGCGCCGGAAAGGGCTGCGATCTGCGCCACGCCGCCCGCTGCAAGCCGCCGCGGCCCGCGCGGGCCATCCGGCGTCATCACCACGTGCTCCCCCTCCGCCAGCACCGCGAGCAGCGAACGCACCGCGCTGGCCCCGCCACGGTCGCGGCCCTTGGTGCCGGTCGAGCCATGCGCGAGGCCGAGGTCGAAGCGCCGCATCACCTCGCCGATGAACCGCCCGTCGCGGTGGCGCGAGACCAGCACCCGCGCCCGCGCCCCGGTGGCGTGCACCTGCCGCCACAACGCGGGCATCAGCGGCAGCATCTCGTGCCAGAACGCCGCGACGACCGGCCCCGCCGCCGGCGCGCGGCCGAGATGCGGTGCCAGGTTCTCCCAGCCGACGAGCCGCCACCGGATGGTGCCGAGCGCGAGGCGCAGATAGGTGGCGACGAGGGCCGCGAGCGCGTTCTGCGCCCAGCCCTGCCGCAGGAGGCGGGACATCATGCGCGGCGGTTAGCACGGCTCCGCCGTTGGGGGCACGTCCTCCCAGGTTCGACGTCGGTGAACACCGACGCGCTTCTGGCTCTCAGTCCCACCACTCGCCGCTCGCTAAGAAACTTATATCTGCGACCTTCGCAGAGACTAATTTGTCGCCCCTCTCAGAGATCGCTCTTTTAGCACCGCCTCAGTTGCAAATTTTATCTCATTAGAATCAGAAAGTCTATAATAATAAGACCTTTCTTCCGGATTCATGCCACTTGTATCTACGTTGTTCATTATAGAAAAATCTTTTGTACACAAACCTTCGACCGCAAGAGCAATAGTGCGGGCGTCCGAGCGTTGATCGTCCATGCCCGCCGCGCCTCGCATCAAACAATCAACATAAACCTTGGCTGCCGCGCTTTTTTGTTGGTCTGAAGCAACTTTGCCATAGGGCGCCGCACAAGCAACTAAAACCAAGCCAGCTATTAGAATTGTACAGTATTTCACCGCCGCTCTCCATGTTGCAGTGCCAACGTCGTTTCCTGAACGAGCATATATTAAGCGCCATGTTGTTGAAAAACAATTTCTTGGTCGAGCGCCATCTCTAAGTTTGCACTGGCGCCGGCGGCTGGCGCCGAGCGCTAAGCTCAGATCAAGGGGCCGCGAGCGCGTTCTGCGCCCAGCCCTGCCGCAGTAGGCGGGACATCATGCGCGGCGGTTAGCACGGCTCCGCCGCGAGCGGCACATCCCCCGCCGCGAGGGCGGCCATCATCGCGCGCAGCCCCGGATCGATCACTTTCGTCCGCCGCACCACCAGGGCGAGCCCCCGTGCCAGAGCCGGGCGCAGGGCCCGCACCACGGCGCCGGGCACGCCCTGCTCCAGCGCCAGCAGTGGCAGCACGGAGGCGCCGAGCCCGCTGCCCACCAGCACCTTGATCGCCTCCACGCTGCCCAGCTCCATGATCGGCTTCGGCGCCAGGCCGGCGCGGCGGAACCAGGCATCGACGATGCCGCGCGTATCTCCGCCGGGCTCGTAGAGGATGAGCGGCAGGGCGGCGAGGCCCGCCGGCGTGAACGTGGCAGACCCGGCCAGCGCCGCCGGCAGCAGGGCCACGAGCCTGTCCCGCCGCACCAGCGTGGCCGCCAGCGAGCGCGGGACGTGGCGCGGCAAGGTGACGAGGCCGAGATCGAGCACCCCCTCCTCCACCCGGCGCAGGATGTCCGGGGTGTTGCCGGTGGCCACCACGATCTCGAGCCCCGGCAGGCGCGCACGCACGGCGGTCAGCGCGCTTGGCAGCAGGTAGATGCAGGCCGTGGCCCCGGTCCCGAGCCGCACCCGCCCCGCCGTTCCCGCGCGCACCGCCTGCGCCGCCGCCGCCGCTTCCGCCGCCGCCGCCAGCGCCTGGCGTGCCGGGCCGAGTGCCGCGAGCCCGGAGGCGGTCGGCACCAAACGTCCCCCCGGGCGTCCGCCGGCGCGGTCGAGCAGCCGCGTGCCGAGCAGGCGCTCGATCTCGCGCAGCTGCTGGCTCGCCGCGGGCTGGGTCAGGTTCAGCGCCCGCGCGGCCTCGGTGATGCTGCCGTGCTCGGTGACGGCGACGAAGGTCCGGAGCTGGCGCAGGGACGGGGTGCTCATAAGCCCAACTTATATTGATGCGGCGTATGAGAAAAATTTTCTTCGCAACCCAGCGCCCCTGCGCCAGCATGCCGGAATGCCGAACGCCACGATCCGACCCGCGACGGAAGCGGATGTCCCCGCCATCGCCGCGATCTACGCCCACCACGTCCGCCACGGCCGCGCCTCCTTCGAGACCGAGCCGCCGGACGAGGCGGAGATGCGCCGCCGCCATGCCGCCATCACGGAGCAAGGCTACCCCTATCTCGTGGCGATCCGCGACGACGTGCTGGTCGGCTACGCCTACGGCAGCGCCTACCGGCCACGCGCGGCGTATCGCGACACGGTGGAGAACTCGGTCTACCTGCGCCCCGGCGAGGCCGGGCGCGGCACCGGCTCGGCACTGCTCGCCGCCCTGATCGAGGGCTGTACCGAGCGCGGTTTCCGCCAGATGGTCGCGGTGGTGGGAGACAGCGCCAACACCGCCTCAATCCGCCTGCACGAGCGGCACGGGTTTCGCCTCGTGGGCACGCTGCGCTCGGTGGGGTTCAAGCACGGGCGGTGGCTCGACACGGTGCTGTTGCAGCGCGAACTCGGCCCCGGCGACAGCATGCCGCCGACCCGGCCGTGAACCGGCGGGCGCCATGAGCAGCCATGTACCGGGCATGCGCCGTCTCGCCGTCGTCATCGGCGCCTCGCAGCTTGTTGTCTATGGCTGCACCTATTACCTGCCGGCCGTCCTCGCGGCCCCTGCCGCCGCCGACCTCCATGTGTCGCGCGCGGCCTTGCTCGGCGCCTTCTCGTGGGCGCTGCTGGTCGCCGGGATGGGGGCGCCGATCGTCGGGCGGCGCATCGACCGTGCCGGCGGGCGCGGCGTCCTCGCTGCCTCCTGTGTCGTGATGGCGGCGGGGCTCGTGATGCTGGCGCTCTCGCACGGGCTGGCGCTCTGGTACGCGGGCTGGGTGGTGCTCGGCGCCGGCATGGCGCTTGGCCTCTACGATGCCGCCTTCGCCACCATCGGCGTGCTGTTCGGCCATGATTCCGGCCGCGCCATCATGGGCGTGACGCTTATCGCCGGCTTCGCCAGCTCCGTGTTCTGGCCGCTCGGCACGGCGCTGGAGGCGCGCTGGGGCTGGCGCGGCATGCTGCTCGCCTATGCCGCGCTGCTGCTCGCCGCCAACCTGCCGGCGATGCTGCTGGGCGTGCCCGCGGGGGCAGCGCACCGGCGCGGCGGTGGCGCGGCGGTGGACGGCGCGCACCCACCGGTCGCGAATCCTGGCCGTGCTCTGGCGCTGCTCGCGGTGTTCTTCACGCTTCGCTGGCTGGTGACCTCCGGCGTCGCGGTGCTGATCCTGCGCCTGCTCGAAGGCCGAGGCTTGTCGCCCGCGCAGGCGGTCGGCGTCGCGGCAATGCTCGGGCCCGGCCAGGTGCTGGGGCGGGTGGTCGAATGGAGCTTTTCCAGGCGCGTGTCGCTGTTCACGCGCGCCCGCGCCGGCGCGCTGCTGATGCCGTTCGCGGCGCTGCTGCTGCTGCTGCCCGGCGTGCTGGCGGCGAGCGCCTTCGCGCTACTCTACGGCATGAGCAACGGCATCCTGACCATCAACCGCGGCACGCTGCCGATGGCGCTGTTCGGCCGCGCCGGCTACGCGCAGCGCCTCGGCTGGCTCGCCACGCCCGCGCTGCTGGCGCAGGCAGCCTCGCCGCCGCTCGCCGCCATGCTTCTCGACACCGTCGACACCAGGGGCGTGATCCTGGTCGCCGCACTGCTCGGCGTCACGGCGGCGCTGTTCCTGTGGCTGCTCGGCCGAGCGGCGGATGCCCCCCGAGCGGCACCAGGTGCGAGAGAAACATCTCAGCACAGCCCCGCCAGCTGAAACGTTCCGCGTATGCGCGGCAGGCGGCGCGGTCACCTGCCAGCGCCGCCAGCGCCGCCCGGCGCAGGTCCCGGTCGGCTGCGCCGACACGGCCCGCGGCGGCCGCCAGCACGTCGCGCGGCCCGGTCACGTCATAGGCCGCGACCGGCGTGCCGCAGGCCAGCGCTTCCAGCAGCACCAGCCCGAATGTATCGGTGAGCGAGGGGAACACGAAAACATCCGCGCCGGCATAGGCGCGCGCCAGCGCCGCGCCGCTGCGCGGGCCGGTGAAGGTCGCGGACGGGTATTCGCGACGCAGTGCCGCCAGTTGCGGCCCGCCACCAACCACCACCTTCGAGCCCGGCAGGTCGAGACCGAGGAAGGCGCGTAAGTTCTTCTCCACCGCGACGCGCCCGACATAGAGGAAGACCGGACGTGGCAGGTTCCACTCTTCCCGCTCATCCGGGCGGAAAAGCGCGAGATCGACGCCGCGCGACCAGGGCCGCAGATGGCGGAAGCCGCGCGCGGCGAGTTCCTCGCGCAGGCTCGCGGTCGCCACCATCATCCCCTGCCCGGCGCCATGGAAGCGGCGGAGCCAGGCATAGGCCGGGGCCGTCGGCATGCCGGTACGTGCCGCGATGTATTCCGGGAAACGGGTGTGGAAGGCGGTGGTGAAGGCACAGCCGCGTCTCCGCGCCCAGGCGCGGGCCGCAAGGCCGAGCGGGCCTTCGGTCGCGACATGCAGCGCGTCCGGCGCAAAGCCCTCGATCATGGCGGCAAGGCGCCGGCGCGGGAACAGCGAGAGCCGGATATCGGGATAGGTCGGGCACGGAACGGTGTGGAACCGATCCGGTCCTATCACCTCAACCGCATGGCCCATCGCCGCCAGTTCGGCGCGGATGGCGGCGAGCGTGCGCACCACGCCGTTGACCTGCGGCATCCAGGCGTCGGAAACGATCAGCACGCGCGCGGGATCGGGCCCCACGGCCAGCAGCCGGGTGAAGTGGTCCTCGCTGCGGTCCAGCGAATCAGCCAGCGTGCGCCACCACTTCCGCGCCAGCCGCCCTCGGCGCATGGAAGGAGAGGCGGTTCAGAGCTGCCCAGTCCACCAGCTCCAGCCGCCCATCCATGTGCTCGACGAGGGCCGTGCAGCTTTCCACCCAGTCGCCGTCGTTGATGTAGAGCACGCCGCCGACCTCGCGCATCTCGGCGTGGTGGATATGACCGCAGACCACGCCGTCGAACCCGCGGCGGCGGGCCTCGGAGGCCAGTGCAATTTCGAAACGGCCGATCGCCTTCACCGCTTCCTTCACCCGGCGCTTGAGCCAGGCGGAGAGTGACCAGTAGGGATAGCCGAGCCGCCGCCGCGCCGCGTTGAACCAGCGGTTGACGACCAGGGCGGCGGTGTAGGCCCAGTCGCCTAGTAGGGCCAGAAGCCTCGCGTAGCGCACGACGCTGTCGAACTCGTCGCCGTGCATCACCAGCAGCCTTCTGCCCGCGGCCGTGATGTGCTCCGCGTCGCGGCGCAGGCGGATGCCCGCCACCTCGAGCCCGAGCGGCAGCCACGCGCGGAACATCTCGTCGTGGTTGCCGGGAATGTAGGTCACCTGCGTGCCGCCGCGCGCGTGCCGCAGGATCAGTCGCAGCACCTCGTCGTGCGTCTCGTCCCAGTACCAGGAACGGCGCAGCCGCCAGCCGTCGATGATGTCGCCAACCAGGAACAGGTTCTGGCAGGAAACGCGCCGTAGGAAATCCGCGAGGAAGTCGCTGCGGCAGCCACGGGTTCCGAGATGCGCGTCCGAAATGAAGACGCTGCGGTACTGAACGAGTTCCGGGGCGGCGAAAGCGTTCATGGCCATCGCGTCATGACGTCGCGCGGGCCGCTTTGCACGTGACGTTTGCATGACCCGTCAACCTGCGGCGGTCAGTGCCTGAAATCACGGTGCCGCAACGGAATCGTCATCGAATCGCAACAACAATGACCGATTCTCTTCCCTTTCGGAAACGCAACCGTGCCACCCGCCAGCCCCCGTTGCCAGCCGTGATCATCGTCTTCAACCCCGCCGCCGGGCGTCGCCGCGCCCGCCTGCTCTGGCGGGTGGTCGACGTATTGGCGGAGAACGGCGTGCGGGTGGCGATCGAGCGCACCGACTCGCCGGGCCATGCCGAGCGCCTCGCACGCAAGGCGGCAAGCCGCGGTGCCGGGCTCGTCGTCGCGGCAGGCGGCGACGGTACGATAGCCGAGGTCGCCAACGGCCTCGCGGGCAGTGCCACGCGGCTCGGCATCATCCCGCTCGGCACGGCCAACGTGCTGGCGCGCGAACTCGGCCTTTCCTTCGCGCCGCACGCGGTCGCGGCGGCGCTCGCCTTCGGGCGCACCCGGCGCATCTTCCCCGGGATCGCGCGCACGGAAGCGGGCGAGCGCCTGTTCGTGCAGATGGTGGGCGCTGGGTTCGACGCCGCGGTGGTCCGCCACCTGCCCATCCCGCTCAAGCGCGCCATCGGGCGCAGCGCCTACGTGCTGCAATCGTTGCGCGAGGCCGGCCGCTATGCGTTCGCGCCGATCCGCTTGCGCCTGGACGGCGAGGCGACCGAGGCCGGCAGCGTCATCGTGACCAAGGGGCGGCTCTATGCCGGCCCTTTCCTTCTCGCCCCGGACGCAAGCCCTACGCGGCCCGGCTTCACGGTGGCGCTGTTCGAGCGTTCCGGCCCGCTCGCGGCGCTGGCCTATGGCGCGGCGCTGCCGCTCGACCTGCTACCCGCGATGCCCGGCCTGCGCCTCGCCCGCGCGAGCGAGGTGGAGATCGTGGCGCCCGGTGTGCCGACCCAGGCGGATGGCGACCCGGCCGGCGAGACCCCCGTGCGCCTGACCGACGCGCCGGCGCCGATCGAAATCGTGGTCGGTTGAATCAGCCCGCCTGCTGGATCGCCGAGAGGATCCAAACGCCGCCTGGCGGGCGCAGGAAGGTCCATAGCTCTGCCGCCTGCACGTGCTCGCCCGGCGCGCCATCGACCACCTGGCCGGCGGCGTCGCGCGTGACATCGATCATCGAGAACCGCATCGCCACGGTCGCGTAGTCGGCACCGTTCTCACGCCACGCCTCCGACAGGTCGCCCTGCAGCAGCCGGACGTCGGAAACCTCGTTGCGCAACCCCCTCGCGCGCAGGTCCTGCAACTGTGCGGCGAAGGTCGCGGCCATGTCGGGCGTGGCCAGGCGCTGCAGCGTCGCGATATCAGCCGCGCTCCAGGCAGCCTGCACCCGGTGCAGCGCCGCCTCGAACTGCTGGTAGTCCTCAGGCTCCACCGCGAGCGGAACGGTTGCCGCCGGCGGCGGCGCGTACGTCATCGCGGATGGCGTCATGGGAGGCGCGCCCATGCCGCCGCCGGCCACCGCGCCGCCGCCCGCGAACATGCGCATCAGCCAACGGACCAGCAGCACGAGCAGCAGGATCTGGATCAGCAGCCCGAAAAGGCCGCCGAGGCCACGCATGCCCCAGAAGAAGCCATGGCCCAGCAGCAGCCCGGCGATGCCCGCGCCGATCAACCCGCCCATGAAACCGTGCATCAGCGACGGGCCGCCATAACGCGGCGCGCCATAGGCGGGGCTGCCGTAAGCCGGGCCCGTGCGCAGCGGCGCCGCATAGCCCGGCGCGGTGCGCGTCGCCGGCGGAGGTAGATAGGTGCGCGCGCCACGGCTGCCGAAGGAGGTGCCGCCGCCCGCGCGCGCGTCGGCCGGCGTGGGGGCGAACACCGGCGCCAGCGCCAGCAGCAGCGCGAAAAGAACAGCAAGAGATCGCATGCCGGCCATATGGTGGGGCGGACGCATCCGTTCCATCCCGAGCCTCCGCGTCGCCCCGATCAGGCG
>JAJZUI010000148.1 GCA_021847175.1 Pseudomonadota bacterium | reverse complement strand
GCAACCAGCGCCTCCGGCACCAGCGGATAGGTCACGTTGAGCACATGCAACGGTACCCGCGTGTTTCCCCATACGTCGGCGAGGCCGAGCCCTTGCAGCGCGCGGATCACGCCGTTGTACATGCCGCCCTGCATGACGATGCCGATGTCGTCGAGATCGCCTGCGAAGGTCTCGTTCAGTCCGCGCTCGATAATGAAGCGCCGTGCCGCCGGCAGCCGCTTCTCGATCTTCTCTTTCTCGTGGATGAACGAGGCGGGTGGCAGCACGATGCGCCCGGTATCGCGCACCGGGTTCTCCAGTGCCGACGCGAGCGCCATCGCCGGCTTGCGGTTCGCTTTGGCGATGAAGCTGCCGTGCACGTGGCAGGCGCGGATGCGCAGCTCCAGCATCACCGGTGTGTTGGAAGCCTCGGAGAGCGCGAAGCCCTCCTCCACCGCCTGCACGATACTCGGCAGGTTCGGGCGCGGGTCGAGCAGCCAGATCTGCGACTTCATCGCGTAGGCGTGCGTCCGCTCCTGCATGATGGAGGAGCCTTCGCCATAGTCCTCGCCGATCACGACCAGCGCGCCGCCGGTGACACCGCCCGAGGCGAGGTTGGACAGCGCGTCGCTCGCCACGTTCGTGCCGGCCGTGGATTTCCAGGTCACGGCACCCCGGATCGGGTACATCACCGAGGCCGCGAGCATCGAGGCCGCCGCCGCCTCGCTGGCCGAGGTCTCGAAATGCACGCCAAGCTCGCCGAGGATGTCCTGCGCGTCCGCCAGCACGTCCATCAGGTGCGAGATCGGCGCGCCCTGGTAGCCGCCGACATAACCGACGCCCGATTGCAACAGCGCCTTGGTGACCGCGAGGATTCCTTCGCCGCGGAACTCCTCCCCGTCGCCCAGCCGCAGATCCTGCACCTCGCGCGCGAAGCTTCGTTCGGCCATGCGCCACCCCCACACGATCGGAGCGGATCGTCCGTCGCCTCCGCCCGCACGTCAACGCGGTCGTGAAATCAGCGACCCACGTGCATTAGGGCTTTCCCGCGTCGATATTTCAAGCCTAAACTAATTTAGGCACGCCGGCAGCCGCTGCCGCGGTTGCCAAACACGGGGGGACCATAACATGCAACTGCCGCTCAGCCGCCGTTTGCTTCTTGCCTCCGCCGCGGGCGCCAGCCTGCCGCTGCCGGCGCTCGCCGCCGGCCAGGACAGTGCCACCATGGGCTGGCCCAGCGATGTCCCCGGCTGGGACCCCACGCTGCGTTTCGCGCCGGACGCGCAGGGCATCTACAAGATGGTGTTCGACCAGCCGCTCACCCAGTCGCCGCACCTCAAGCTCATCGCCAACGTCGTAACCAAATGGCAGCTCGCTCCGGACGGCAAGACGCTGGACCTGGAGCTGCGGCCGGACGTCACCTTCCATGATGGCGCGAAGATGACGAGCGAGGACATCCGCTACACCTTCTTCGAGCGGGTGAAGAGCGGCGAGAACCTCGACATCAGCAAATCCTTCCGCACGCTCGTTGGGGTGGACACGCCCTCGCCCACGCATGCGGTGATGCACTTCTCCCAGGCTTTCCCCACTGCCCCGGTCTGGCTCGCATTCCTTGGCAGCTTCGTTTTGCCCAAGGAGTACCTGAGCAAGGTGGGCGCCGCCGAGTTCCAGAAGAAGCCTATTGGCTCCGGCCCCTTCAAGCTCGCGGAATACGAGATCAACGCCCGCATCGTGCTCGAGCGCAACGACAAGTACTGGGGCCCGAAGCCCGCTTTGCGTCGCATCACCATCGAGATCATCAAGGATCCCTCGGCGCGCGTCGCTGCCATCCAGTCCGGCCAGCTCGATCTCACCGTCAACGTGCCGGTGCGCGAGGCCCAGCGCCTCGGCCATATCCCGGGCCTCGCCTCGGAGCTCGACCCGATCACCCGCATCATCCTGCTGCAGGTACGCAACGACCGTAATTTCTCCGACGAGAACGTCCGCCTCGCCGCGCATCACGCGATCGACAAGGCGGCCCTGTCCAAGGCCTTTTACGGCGGCGCTGCGGTGCCGCTCTCGCTGCCGGCCCCGCCCGGCTCGCCGGGCTACGTGCCCGGCTTTCACTTCGCCTACGACCCGAAGCTCGCGATGCAGCTTCTCGCCAAGTCCGGCTATGGCCCCAAGAACCCGATCAAGATCGGCTTCGACACCACCAACGGCCAGTTCCCCTCGGACTACGACATGGCCCGCGCTATCGCCGCGATGTGGAAAAAGGTCGGGATCGAGGCCGACCTCAAGGTCATCGAATACGCCCAGTATTTCGAGCTGAACCGCGGCGACAAGCTGCCAGAGGCAACCCTCTACTCCTTCGACAACGCCACCGGCGATCCCGAGATCTACGCCGGCTACCTGCTGAACCCGCACCTGCCCTTCTCGCCCTGGAAGGACCCCGTGCTCGGCAAGCGCGTCGTCGCCCAGTTCACCGTCACCAACGAGGCCGAGCGCATCGCCGGCTGGAAGAAGATCGAGGAGGATGCCGTGAACATGGGCGCCTGCATGCCGCTGCTGCAGAGCGTGATCACCCTCGTGCGCAAGAAGAACCTTTCCTACACCCGCTACGGCAATGGCTGGGTCCTCGGTCAGACCTTCCGCTGGACCTGAACGACCGCTTGCGTCATGGGCGCTGACAAGTCGCCGCCGTTCGGCTAGTCCCAGGGCATGCTCCGCACTCTGGCCTGGCGCGCGGCGGTGGCGCTGCCAACGCTCCTTGTCGTCTCGGCGCTCATGTTCATGGCGCTGCGCCTGCTGCCGGTGGACCCCGCGGCGATGTCGCTGCCGCCCAACGCCACCAACGCCGACATCGCGGCGATGCGCCACACGATGGGCCTCGATAAGCCGCTGCCGGTGCAATACGTGATCTGGCTAGACCAGGTGCTGCATGGCAATTTCGGCCAGTCCATCCATTTCCGTCGCTCCGTGGCCGGGCTCGTGGCCAACGCCCTGCCCGCGACGATCGAGCTTGCCGGCAGCGCCATGGTCATCGCCTTCATCCTCGGCGTTGGCGGTGGGCTGCTGCTCTTCGCCCTGCGCGGCCGACGCTCGGAACTGGCGCTGGAGACGGCGACGACCCTCGCCATGTCGCTGCCGGAGTTCCTCTGGGGGTTGCTGTTCATCTTCGTCTTCGGCGTGGCGCTCAACTGGCTCCCCTTCACCGGTCGCCTCGCCCCCAGCCTACCGCAGCCGCCCGGCACCGGCTTCCTGCTCATCGATTCGCTGCGGGCCGGGCGAATCGACATCTTCTGGAGCGCCCTGCTGCACCTCATCCTGCCCGCTTCTGCGCTGGGCATCGCCTTCGCGCCGCCGATTGCCCGCGTGCTGCGCGCCTCGCTGCTCGCCACCTGGGAGCAGGACTACATCCGCCAGGCCCGCCTGCGCGGCATATCCGAAACCCGCCTCCTGCTTGCCCACGCGCTTCGCAACGCGGCGCTGCCGAGCCTGACCATGGTCGGAGTGCAGTTCGGCTTCCTGTTCGGCGGCTCGCTGCTGATCGAGGTGATCTTCGCCGACCCCGGCATCGGAAACCTGATGGTGGACGCGGTGCGTAACGCCGACCTGCCGGTTATCCAGGCGGTCGGCCTCACCTATTGCGTCGTCGTGCTGGTTATCAACGCGGTGGTGGACGCGCTCTACATGGTGCTCGACCCCAGGCTGCGGCGCGCGTGAACAAGCTTCTGCATCCCCGTTTCGTCATCGGCACGTCGCTGGTGCTTGCGGTCCTGTTGGCGGCGATTTTTGCCCCGCTGCTGGCACCCTACGACCCGGCGCACCAGGACCTGCTTGCCACCCTCGCTCCTGCGGCCTGGCAGCATGGCGGCAGCACGGCGCATCTGCTCGGTACCGACAGCCTTGGCCGTGATGTGCTTTCCCGCCTTATTTACGGAGCGCGGGCCGCGATGCTGGTCGCCGTGGCCGCCGCCACCGGTGCTGCGCTGATCGGCTCGCTGCTCGCCCTCGCCGGTGGCTATCTTGGCGGTTGGGCCGACTGGCTCATCGGCAGGGCGGTGGATGTCTGGATGTCCTTCCCGCCGGTGATCCTCTCGCTGATCCTGATGACGGGTCTCGGAACCGGCCTGTTCAACGTCATCCTTGCCATTGTCCTGGTGGATTGGACGCGGTTCTGCCGCGTGCTGCGCGCCGAGGTGCTGGTCGTTTCCCGCCGCGACCATGTCGCCGCGGCCCGGCTGCTCGGCTTCTCGCACCTGCGCACCGTGCTGCTCGAGGTTCTGCCCGCCGTCCTGCCGCTGCTGTTCACTCTGTTCGCTCTCGAAATGGGCATCGCCGTCGTCGTGGAGGCGATTTTGTCGTTCGTGGGCCTTGGCGTCGGCGCCAACCAGATCGCCTGGGGCCAGATGATCGCCGACGGACGCCAGGCGGTGTTCGAGGCGCCGTGGAACCTGCTGGCGCCGGTGCTAGCGATCTTCGCCACCGTCGCCGGCTGCAATCTCGCCGGCGACGGGCTGCGCCGCGCGCTCGATCTCGACACAACCCGCGCATGAGCCTGCTCACCGTCGAGAACCTCACGGTCACCGCGCGCGTCGGGCAGGGGGAGGCGGCCCGCCTCGCCCCGGTACTGCGCGGCGTCGGTCTTGCCCTCGACAAGGGCGAGGTGCTGGGCGTCGTCGGCGAATCCGGCGCCGGCAAGTCCATGCTCGGCCGCGCCATTGCCGGGTACCTGCCGCCAGGCTTCTCGGTCGCCAGCGGGCGGGTGGATTTCAACCGCCGCAACCTCCTCGCCATCACGGCGGAGACGCGCCGAGCCATGCTCGGCCGCGAGATTGCCTTCATCCCGCAGGAGCCGCTCTCGGCCCTCAACCCGGTCCGCACCATCTTCTCGCAACTGCGCGAGCACTTCACCCATCTCGGCCTTCCCCGCCACCAGCACCGCGACCGCGCCATCGAGGCGCTGGCTGAGGTGCAGCTCTCCGAGCCCGAGAGCCTGCTCGGCCGTTTCCCGCACCAGCTTTCGGGAGGCATGTGCCAGCGTGTGCTCATCGCCATGGCCTTCGCCTCGCGCCCGCGCCTCATCGTCGCCGACGAGCCGACCACGGCACTCGACGTCTCGGTACAGGCCCGCATCCTGGAGCTGATGGCCTCGCTGCAGCGGCGCGCCGGGACCGCGGTGCTGTTCATCACCCACGATCTGCGCCTCGCCGCCGGCATCTGCGACCGGCTTGCGGTGCTCTATGCCGGCGCGGTGGTGGAGGAGGGTGGCGCCACCTCCGTCCTGTCGCGCCCGCTGCACCCCTACACGCGCGCGCTCGAGCTCGCGAACCCGGCGCTGGGCACGCGCCGCGGCCTCATGGTGCTGCCGGACCACATGCCGGGGCTCGCGGCGCTGGCCGAGGCCACGGGATGCCGCTTCGCGCCGCGCTGCCCGGTGCGCAGCCGCGGCTGCGCCGAACGCGAGATCCCGCTCATCGGCGACAACCGCCGTGTCGCCTGCCAGTACCCGGAGCGCACCCTCGGCATTGCCCCCTCCGCCCCGGTGCCGCCGCATCGCGCCGGTACCGGCGAGGTGTTGCTGAGCGTGGAGGGCCTCGGCCGGCGTTTCCGCGTGGGCGGCCTGATCCGCCGCCGCGATATCGTCGCGCTGGAGGACGTCTCCTTTACGCTACGCGAGGGCGAGTTTCTCGGCGTCGTCGGTGAGAGCGGCAGCGGCAAGTCCACCCTCGCGCGCCTCGTCGTCGGGCTCGACCGCCCGACCACGGGCCGCATCACTCTGGCCGGCGCCGACGTCACCAAGGGCGATGCCGCCGCGCGCGAGGTCCGCCTCGCCAACCTGCAGATGGTGTTCCAGAATTCGAGCTCGGCGCTCAACCCGCGCCGGCGCGTCGGCTCCATCGTCGCGCAGGCGCTGGAGGCGATGCACCGCCCTGCGGCGGAGCGCGAAGCCGTTGCCGCAGAGCTGATGCGCGCCATGGGGCTCGACCCCGCGCTGGTCTCGCGCCTGCCTGCCCAGCTCTCCGGCGGCCAGCGCCAGCGTGTCAACATTGCCCGCGCGCTCGCCGCCGGCCCGCGCCTCCTGGTCGCCGATGAGATCGTTTCGGGTCTCGACGTTTCGATCCAGGCACAGCTTCTGGCACTGCTTGCGCGGCTGCGCGCCGGCGGCATCGCGCTGGTGTTCATCTCGCACGACTTGGCCGTCGTCCGCCACCTCTGCGACCGCGTCATCGTCATGCAGCAGGGCCGCATCGTCGAGCAGGGCGAGACGGAGCGCGTCTTTTCCGCGCCGCAGGCCGACTACACGCGCGAGTTGCTTGCCTCCGCCCCGCCCGATATCGGCGCCCCGGCGCCGACTAGGCTGCTCGCCATCCCGCCTCCTTCAGGATAGGCAGCACGCCCGCGATGAAGGCGGGCAGCTCGCTCTCGTAGTTGACGAAGCTGATCGTCGTGCCGGCAAACCCAGCCTCCGCAAGCCGGATCATCTCGTCGGCGATGTGCCGCGCCGTGCCGACCACCGGATAGGTGCCGGCGCCGCCAGCGAAGCGCTTGCGGTGCAGCCGGTACGCCTCGGCCTCGTGAGAACCGGAGAATTTTTCCTTCGCCCCCATGTAGTGGTCGACGCTCGCCGTGTCCTCCATCTCGACAGCGTAATGTTCGTAGTATGCCTCCGCCTCCGCCTGCGTGGGCCGGCACACCACGTGGCAGGTCGCGAGCACGCCCACCTCGCGCGCTTCCTTCACGGCCCGGCCCTTGATGTCGGCAATCTGCTCGCGCCCCTTCGGGATGTCGACGAAGCTGGTCAGCAGGCAGTCCGCCGCCTTCGCCGCGAAATCCCGCCCCGGCGGCGAGAATGCCGCATTGACGGTGAGCGGCCGCGGCCGCTGTACCGGCAGCGGCTTTCCCGAGACATTCTTGAGATCGTAGAATTTTCCGGAGAAATCGAACCCCGCTTCGCCGGCATGGATGCGCGAGACGATCTCGAACCACTCGTGCCCCTGCGCGTAACGGTCCTCGATCAGGGGCAGCCCGAACATCCCGAATTCCTCCGGGTTCCAGCCGCAGACGATGTTGAGCCCCGCGCGCCCGCGCGACTGGTGGTCGATGGTCGCCATTGCCTTCGCCGCGAACACCGGGTGCACCATGGGCACGTGCACGGTGGAGAACAGCGTGATCCGCTCGGTGATGGCGGCGAGCCCGGCTGCGAAGGTCAGCGTCTCGTAGCTGAGTTCGCGCGAGTTCATCTCGCCACCAAACCCCTTCCACCGCGCGATCGGCAGGAAGAAGTCGAGCCCCGCCTGGTCCGCCATCCGCGCCACGCGCGCGATCCCGTCCCAGTTCGCCGGCCAGCGTTCCGGCACGCGCGTCAGCGTCAGACCCCCGTCGGCGTTGGCGGAAAACACGCCAATCTTGAAGCGGTTGGCGTTCCACGACGGATGGTTCATGCGCGGTTCCTCCCTGGCGACGCTCGGCGTCGCCGCAAACAACGATGCGCGGCGAGTCTCGCATCGGCGGCAGACATTTCAACTATAAAATATCTCGACCACACCAGTCCGCTTTGAGGCCGTTCGCTTCAGCGGCGCCGGGTCAAGCCTCGGCGTAACTCGCCTCGTAGCTCACCGGGAAGTTCACCGAGCGCGCGATGAAACAGTACTGCCCCACCTCGTGGTGCAGCGCGTCCGCCCGGGCGAGGTCCGTGCCGCGCGCGATGCGGATCGCGGGTCGCAGTACCGCGCGCAGGAAGCGCCCTTCGCCGCGCAAGCCGGTCTCGCCCATGCCGAGCGGCCGGTCTTCATAGCCACGCACCACGATCCCGGCGTTGCTTGCCAGATGCAGGTACCAGAGCATGTGGCAGGCGGCGAGGCTGGCAAGCAGCAGATCCTCGGGATTTGGCTTCTCGGGGTCGCCGCCCAGCGCCGGGTCGTTGGAGCATTCGACGAGCGGTTTCCCAGGCGTGGCGATGCGCCAGGTGCGGTCGTAGCCTTGGTAGTTCCGCGTGCCCTCGCCGCGGTCGCCGGTCCAGACGATCGCTGCCGTGAAGTCGTGGCCCTTGGCCATTGCCGCCTCCGCCTGTATACACGTATCCATGCATACGCTGCGCTACCGCTATCCGCAACGCCCGAACCGCACCCAATGACGCCCCAGGCGATCGCCGCGGCGCTGCGCGCGGAGCTGATGGCGGGAACCCTGCGCCCCGGCGACGAACTCCCGCAGGTGGCGCTCGCCGAGCGTTTCGGCGTCAGCCGCATCCCCGTGCGTGACGCGCTGCGCATCCTCGCCGGCGAGGGCCTGGTCGAGATCGAGGCCAACCGCGGCGCGCACGCCATCAGCCTCACCCCCGGCGAAGTGCGGGAGCTTTACGACCTGCGCATCCTGCTCGAATGCGACGCGCTGCGCCGCGCGACGCCCTTGCTCACGCCGGGCCTCCTCGCGGATATCGAGCGTATCCGTCGCAAGTCGGACCTCGATGCCGCAGGCCCCGACTGGGCGGAGGGCGACTGGGAATTCCACCGCGCCCTTTACCTTCCCGCGGCGCGCCCGCGACATCTTGCGCTCATCGAATCGCTGCGCCGCGCCTGCCGCCTCTTCGTCGCCGCGCACGCGACCATGCCGGCGAAGCGCCCGCTCTGGCTCGCCGAACACCGCGAGATCGTCGCCCATCTCCGGCGCGGTGAAGCGGAGCAGGCGGTCGATATGCTGCGCGACCACCTGGAGGCTGCCGCCACCCACCTCCTGCGCCAGATGCCGGCCCGGCCGCGCTGACTCCCTGGGTTGTGGATAGGGTAGGGGGCTATGCTATGGTTCGCGCATGACCCACACCATCCGCGACAAGGCAAAACTACTCGCGCGCGTGCGCCGCATCCGCGGGCAGGTCGAGGCCATCGAGCGTGCGCTCGAGACGGAGGCAGGCTGCGAGCAGGTTATGCACCTCATCGCCGGCATGCGCGGCGCCACCGCCGGCCTGATGGCCGTGGTGGTGGAGGACCACGTCCGCACGCACCTCGTCGATCCCGAGAAACACCACGGCGCGCTCAACACGGAGGCCGCCGAGCAACTCCTCGACATCGTCCGAACCTACTTGCGCTGAGGCCACCATGAGCGAGTCCGACGCCGCCGCCCTGTTCCACTCCCACAGCTTCCTCGGCACCGGCCACGAGCGCAGCGAACGCCGCACCTGGGCGGTGATCGGGCTGTGCACCGCGATGATGATCGCCGAGATCGTGGGCGGCCTGCTCTACGGCTCCATCGCGCTGGTCGCCGATGGCCTGCACATGAGCACGCATGCTGGCGCGCTCATGCTCGCAGCCCTCGCCTACACCTATTCACGTCGCCACGCGGACGATCCGCGCTTCAGCTTCGGTACCGGCAAGCTCGGCGACCTCGCCGGCTTCACCAGCGCCATCATCCTCGCGATGATCGCGCTCCTCATCGGCTACGAGGCCGTCTCGCGGATTTTCGTTCCGGTCGCGATCCATTTCAGCGAGGCGATCCCGATCGCCGTCCTCGGCCTCGTGGTCAACCTCGCCAGCGCCTGGCTGCTCGGCGGCGGGCACGACCACGGCCACGCCCGCGGCGATGCTCACGGCCACCACCATCACGACCACGAGCACGACCACGGGCACGACCACGGGCACGACCATGGCCACGCCCACCACCAAGCCGCCCACATCGCCCGCGACAACAACATGCGCGCGGCCGTCGTCCACGTCCTCGCGGACGCCGCCGTCTCCGTCCTCGTCATCCTGGGCCTGGTGCTCGCCCGCGCCTTTGGCTGGCTCTGGATGGACCCTGTCGTCGGCATCGTCGGCGCCGTGGTGATCGCGAGTTGGTCCTACGGCCTCATCCGCGACACTGGCGCCATCCTGCTCGACATGAACCCGGACCGCGCCCTCGCGGCCAGGCTGCGCGGCATCGTCGAGGCGGATGGCGACACCATCGCTGACCTTCACCTCTGGCGCCTCGGCCCCGGCCATCTCGGCGCTATCCTCTGCGTGGCCACGCGCCATGCCCGCGCGCCCGACCACTACCGTACCCGGCTCGCGGGCATCACCTCGCTGTCACACCTCACGGTCGAGGTGCATCGTATCGAGGCCTCAACGTAATCCGGCTACCGCGCTGCTGCCGCGAGCTTCTGTGGCGGCACCGCCGGGTCGGCGAGCATCGTAGCGTCCACCGGCTTCCGCGCCTTGATCAAGGCCTGCGCCGCCCGTATTTCGCGCGCCGCCCCGAGCCCCTCCGCGCCGATCACGCACGCTGCCTCGTCAAGGTGAAACACGGTGAAACTCGCGGCCCCTACCTCGCCGCGCCAAACCGTGCGCACGCCTTCGCGTGGAAATCCCGCCACCTGCAGGTTCAAGCCCAGTTGATCGGTCCAGAACCACGGCACGTCGTCATAGGCCTGTGGCTTCCCCGCCATCGCCCGCCCCGCAGCGATCCCATGGTTCTGCGCATGCCGCCAAGTCTCGAGCACCATCCGCCGCCCGAACAGGGGGTGCGGGAACTCGGCCACGTCCCCCGCAGCATGCACGTCCGGCACGTCGGTCGTCGTCGTCTCAT
>JAJZUI010000147.1 GCA_021847175.1 Pseudomonadota bacterium | reverse complement strand
CTCCGCCATCTGCCGCAACCAGAAGATGCCGGGCAACGACATCGACGGCGGCTTCGCCACCCATATCCGCGTGCCGGCGCGCGGCCTGTGCAAGGTGGACCTCGCCCGCCTCGCCGCCGCCGGTCTCACGCTGCCGGATGTCTCCGTGGTGGCGGACGCGGTCACCACGCCCTACCAGGCAGTGCGGCGCGCCGGCATCGGGCCAGGCGACCTCGCGGTCGTCATCGGCGTCGGCGGCGTCGGCGGGTTCGCCGCCCAGGTCGCGCACGCCATGGGTGCGAAGGTGGTCGCGATCGACGTTGACAAGGCGAAGCTCGACGCCATCGCCGCCCATGGCGCTGCCCTCGCGCTCGACGCGCGCGGGCAGGACGCGCGGGCGTTGAAGCAGGAGGTCGCCGCCTTCGCGAAACGCGAGGGGCTGCGCGCCACCGAGTGGACCATCCTCGAATGTTCCGGCTCCGCCGCGGGCCAGAACACCGCCTGGAGCCTGCTGGTGCCGGGTGCCACGCTCGGCGTGGTCGGCTTCACGATGGACAAGGTGGAGGTGCGGCTTTCCAACCTCATGGCCTTCGACGCGCGCGCCATCGGCAACTGGGGCTGCCCGCCGGAGCTTTACCCGGAGGCGCTGGACCTGGTGCTGGATCGGCGCATCGCGCTCGCCCCCTTCGTCGAGCAGCATCCGCTCGACGCCATCAACGACGTGATCGACGCCGCGCACGCGCGCCGCCTCGCGCGCCGTGCCGTGCTGACCCCCGCCTGAGAGGACGCCGCCATGAACGCCAGCACCGAAACAATCGTCGCTCGCACCCGCCCCCAGCATCTCGTTTCCCACACGCTGGTCGAGGACCTGAGCTTTCCCGGCCTGCGGGTGGAGAAGCGCCCGGCGAAGCTGCCGGACGGCACGCCGGTCGCGGGGTTGTTCAACACCTGGATCATTCTCGACAACCCGGGCCAGCTCAACTCCTACACCACCGAGATGGTGAAGGGCGTGATCCTGGCCTTCCGCGCCGCCTCCGTGGCGCGCGACGTGGTGGCGGTGGTTTTCACCGGCAGCGGCGACCGCGCCTTCTGCACCGGCGGCAACACCCAGGAATACGCCGAGTATTACGCCGGCAACCCGCAGGAATACCGGCAGTACATGCGGCTTTTCAACGACATGGTCTCCGCCATCCTCGCCTGCGACAAGCCCGTCGTGTGCCGCATCAACGGCATGCGCATCGGCGGCGGGCAGGAGATCGGCATGGCCTGCGACTATTCCATCGCGCAGGACCTCGCGCGCCTCGGCCAGGCTGGGCCGAAGCACGGCTCCGCGGCTATCGGCGGCTCCACGGACTTCCTGCCGCTGATGGTGGGGATGGAGCGCGCGATCGAGTCCGGTACGCTGTGCGAGCACTGGTCGGCGCACAAGGCCTACCGCCTCGGCATGCTGCACGACATCGTCCCGGCGCTGAAGGTGGACGGCGCCTACGTGCCCAACCCCCTGGTGATCACGGACCGCGTGCTCGACGAGTGGGGCCGCTTCGCCCTGGGCGAACCCAAGACCGGCGCGGCGCTGGCCGAGGGCAAGGCGCTGCTGGCGAAGGGCAGCGTGGATCTTTCGTTGCTGGACCAGAAGGTCGAGCAGCTTTGCGCCAAGCTTATGCTCACCTTCCCCGAGTGCCTGACCAAGAGCCTCGAGGAGCTGCGCAAGCCGAAGCTGGAAGCGTGGAACCGCAACAAGGAGGATTCGCGAGCCTGGCTCGCGCTCAACATGATGAACGAGGCGCGCACCGGCTTCCGCGCCTTCAACGAGGGGCCGCGCAATCAGCGCGAGATCGACTTCGTGGCGCTGCGTGTCGCCCTCGCGCAGGGCACGCCGTGGAGCGAGGATCTGGTGGAGAGCCTGATCCCCCGCGCGCCGGCTGCCGCATGAGCGAATCCCCTCTCCGCGTCTGGCAGGAACGCGAGGGCGCGCTGCTGCGCATCCGGCTCGCGCGGCCCAAAGCCAACGTGCTGGACGCGCCGATGCTGCAGGCGCTGGACACGGCGCTGGGCGGCATCGACGAGATGCCTGCCCTGCGCGCGATCCTGGTCGACTCGGAGGGGCCGCATTTCAGCTTCGGCGCCAGCGTGTCCGAGCACCTGCCGGAATCCTGTGCCGGGATGCTGCGCGGATTCCACGCCGTGCTGCTGCGCATCGTCGAGGCCCCGGTGCCGGTGGTGTTCGCGGTGCGCGGCCAGTGCCTCGGCGGCGCGATGGAACTCGTGCTCACCGGGACGCGCGTGATCGCCGATACCGAGGCGAGCTTCGGCCAGCCGGAGATCAAGCTCGGTGTCTTCGCCCCCGCCGCCTCGGCCTTGTTGCCGGAGCGTATCGGTCGCCCCAACGCGGAGGCGATGTTGCTCTCAGGCTCCTCCATCTCTGCCGACGCGGCGCACGCCGCGGGCCTGGTGCAGGCGGTGGTGGCGGACCCGGAGGCCACCGCCATCACCTGGATCGAGAAGGAATTGCTCGACAAGAGCGCCGCCTCCCTGCGCCACGCCATGCGCGCGGCGCGGCTGGGCTTCGCCGAAACCCTGCGCGCGCGGCTCGCGGAACTGGAAACGCTCTATCTCGGCGAGCTGATGCGCACCCACGACGCCAACGAGGGGCTGCGCGCCTTCCTGGAACGCCGGCCACCCAAATGGGAGCACCGCTAGCATGAGCCATGTTGCCGCGATCGTCGCGCGCTGCCAGGCGCTGTTCGAGGATCTCAACTTCACCGCCGCGCGTGAATGGAAGGAGGCCGCCCCGGGACGCATCGTCGTCGGCTTCATGCCGTTCTACGTGCCGCGCGAGCTTATCCACGCAGCCGGCGGGCTCGCGCTCGGCGTGCTCGGCGGCGGCGATCAGCTCGAGGTGATCCAGGGCGACGCCTATTACCAGAGCTATATCTGCCGCATCCCCCGCTCCACCATCGAGCTCGGCGTCACCAGCCGGCTCGACTTCGTGGACGCGATGCTGTTCCCCTCGATCTGCGACGTCATCCGCAACCTCTCGGGCATGTGGAAGATCATGTTCCCGAAGGTGAAGAGCCGCTACGTGGACGTGCCGCAGAACTTCAGCGATGCGGTCGGCGGCAGCTTTTACGTCTCCGAACTCGGTGAGCTGCGCGACATCCTTGCCCGCCTTGCCGGGCGCGAGATCACGGACGACGCGCTGCGCAACTCGATCGCGGTTTACAACGAGAACCGCGCCCTGGTGCGCGAGGTCTATGCCTTCCGCGCCCGCTTCCCCTGGAAGGCGCCCTCCGCCGAGGTCTACCTGCTGATGCGCGCCGGCATGGTGCTGCCGGTGGAGGAACATTCCGCGATGCTTCGGGACTACCTAGACGCCACCGCCAGGGAGGAGCGTCCGCGCCGCGACAATTCCCGCGTCGTCGTCACCGGCGCCTTCTGCGAGCAGCCACCGCTCAGCCTCATCAAGTCGATCGAGCTCGCCGGCTGCTACATCGTGGACGATGACTTCATGCTCGTGAACCGCTGGGAGAAGTCCGACGTCGCGGCGGACGGCGACCCGCTCGCCGCCCTCTCCCACGCCTACCTGCACGATTCGCTGGAGACCGCGGCGAAGTACCAGCCGGACCAGTCGAAGAAGGGTCAATGGCTGATCGAAGCGGTGCAGCGTTCCGGCGCGGAGGGCGTGATCTTCGCCTCCGCCAGCTTCTGCGACCCGGCACTGCTGGAGCGCCCGATGCTGCAGCGCGCCCTCGCCGCGCGCGGCATCCCCTACATCGCGTTCAAGTTCGCCGAGAATTCCGGCCAGATGCAGCCGATCCGCGAGCAGGCCGGCACCTTCGCCGATTCCATCAAGCTGTGGAGCGCCGCATGAGCACCGCCATCCCCACCCGCCCCGCGGGCGCCGCCAAGCCGCAGGCCGTCGTCAAGGACGGCTCGATGCTGAAGCAGAAGGAGATGATCTCCGGCAACTACGCGCGGCTGGAAAGTGCCGTGACGGACGGGCGCAAGGTAGTTTCCACCTTTGTGCCGGGCAACCTCAACGAGCTCATCATGTGCTTCGATGTGCTCAACAACCTGCCCGAAATCAACGCCATCCAGAACGGGATGCGCAAGAAGAGCGGCGGATACATCATGGAGGCCGAGAAGCGCGGCCATTCCGAGGACGTCTGCACCTACGTCAAGGCGGACCTCGGCATGATCGAGAAGGGCAATCTCGGCCCCGACGGGCAGAAGCTGCCGGACCCGAACCTGCTGCTGCTCTCCTACACCGGTTGCTTCACCTTCATGAAGTGGTTCGAGCTGCTGCGCGACCGTTACAACTGCGAAACCGCTATGCTGCACGTCCCCTACCAGGGCGACGGCCAGATCACGCAGAGCATGATCAGCTATGTGGTGAAGCAGCTGCGCGAGGAAGTGATCCCGAAGATGGAGCGCGTGAGCGGCGTCAAGTTCGACATCGATCGCCTGCGCGAGAACCTGGCCCGCTCCGCCCGCGCGGAAGAGGATTTCGTATGGGTGCTGAACAGCGCCAAGAGCAAGCCCTCGCCGATCGACGCCTATTTCGGCGGCGTCTACTACATCGGCCCGATCTTCACCGCCTTCCGCGGCACCGAGGACGCGGTGGAATACTACCAGCTCCTGCGCGCCGAAATCGCCGAGCGGCTGGCCAACGGCCAGGGCCCGGTGACGCCCAACGGCGACATGGGGCCGGAGCGCTATCGCCTGGTGGTGGAGGGCCCGCCCAACTGGACCAGCTTCCGCGACTTCTGGAAGATGCTCTACGACGACGGCGCGGTGGTGGTCGCCTCCACCTACACCAAGGTCGGCGGCATTTACGACCAGGGCTTCCGCCATGACCCCGCGAAGCCGCTGGAGAGCCTCGCCGAGTACTGCCTCGGCTGCTACACCAACCGCAACATGCCCTCGCGCATCGACCTCATCGAGCGCTACATGAACGAGTTTGAGGCCGACGGGTTCCTGATCAACTCGATCAAGAGCTGCAACAGCTTCTCCGCCGGGCAGTTGCTGATGCTGCGCGAGATCGAGCGGCGCACCGGCAAGCCCGCGGCTTTCATCGAAAGCGATCTCGTCGACCCGCGCTACTTCTCGCCGGCCAACATCAAGAACCGTCTGGAAAGCTATTTCCAGATGATCGAGCAGCGCCGCGCCGGCCACGTCCCGGCGCGCGCGGCCTGACCCCGGAGCATCGTCATGAAGAGCTTCATCGGCATCGACCTCGGCTCCACCACCACCAAGGCGGTGGTGCTGGACGAGAACCAGGACGTGCTCGGCCGCGGCATCACCAACTCGCGCGCCAACTACGACACCGCGTGCAAGGTGGCGAAATACGAGGCGCTTCTCGGCGCGCGCTTCACGCTGCTCGCCCGGGCGCTGCAGGGGATCGCGAACCAGGACGAGTTCCTTTCGGCACTGGAACGCGGTTTCCGGCTCGACCTGTTTCTCGACCATGTGGACGACCTCGAGGCGACCTGCCGCGAAAAGGCGAGCGGCGAGCGCTTCAAGGGCCACGAGGACGGCGTCGCCACTGCGCTCGGCAACATCTTCGCCGCGCTGCGCGCCGACGCGGACGAGCTTTTCGCTCCCGGCGCGCGGCGCAAGTCGGACTTCTTCCGCGACCTCGCCGGCGCGCGCTTCATGGCGGTGGGCGAAGCGGCGGCGAACGCGGCCGGCGTTTCCTACGACCTGCTGCTCAACGTCTACGACAAGGCCATCATCGAGGTGGAGAACCGCCCGCCGCAGGGCGAGATCGCGGACCGGCTCTCCCGCGCGCTCGGCCGCCTCGGGGAGCTGCCGGAATCGCTGGCGATCCCGGTTCGTTCCGCTCTCGACATCGAGATGGAGGAGACATCGGTCGTCGGCACCGGCTATGGCCGCGTCACCCTGCCCTTCGCCAAGGAAAACATCCGCTCCGAGATCCTCTGCCACGGGCTCGGCGCGCACATGATGTATCCTGGTACGAGCACCGTGCTCGACATCGGCGGCCAGGACACCAAGGCGATCCAGGTGGACCCCACCGGCATCGTCGAGAATTTCCAGATGAACGACCGCTGCGCCGCCGGGTGCGGGCGCTATCTCGGCTATATCGCGGACGAGATGAACATCGGCCTGCACGAACTCGGCCCCCTGGCGATGCAGGCGACGCGCACCGTGCGCATCAACTCCACCTGCACCGTTTTCGCGGGGGCCGAGCTGCGCGACCGACTGGCGCTGGGCGAGAAGCGCGAGGACATCATCGCCGGCCTGCACCGCGCCATCATCCTGCGCGCGATGTCGATCCTCTCGCGCTCGGGTGGCGTGCGCGACCAGTTCACCTTCACCGGCGGGGTCGCCAAGAACGAGGCGGCGGTGAAGGAGCTGCGCCTCCTGATCCGCGAGAACTACGGCGAGGTCACGATCAACATCAATCCGGACTCGATCTACACCGGCGCGCTCGGCGCCGCCTGCTTCGCCCATCGCGCGGCGATCCACTGAGAGGGAGGCGAGAATGATCCACACCGCGGGCATCGACGTCGGCACCGGCGCGGTCAAGACCGTGATCTTCGCCGTCGATGGCGACAGCTCCACCTGGCTCGTGCGCCGCACCGACCGCGTGCGTCAGCGCGACCCCTACAAGCTCGCCGAGGAATCCTGGCTCGCGGCGCTGGAGGAGGCGCGGTTGAAGCCGGAGGACATCGCCTATGTCGCCACCACCGGCGAGGGCGAGTCGCTCACCTTCCACACCGGGCATTTCTACTCCATGACGACGCACGCGCGCGGCGCCATCTACCTCGACCCCGAATCCCGCGCCGCGCTGGACGTGGGGGCGCTGCACGGCCGCGCCATCCGCATCGACGAGCGCGGCAAGGTGCTGAGCTACAAGATGACGAGCCAGTGCGCCTCCGGCTCCGGCCAGTTCCTGGAAAACATCTCCCGCTACCTCGGCATCGCGCAGGACGAAATCGGTGCCTTGTCGAAACAGGGCGACAGTCCGGAAAAAGTCTCCGGCATCTGCGCGGTGCTGGCCGAGACGGACGTGATCAACATGGTCTCGCGCGGCATCACGGCGGCGAACATCCTGCGCGGCATCCACTCCTCCATGGCCGACCGGCTGACCAAGCTGCTCAAGACCGTGGGCAATGTCGAGGGTAGCGTGATGATGACGGGTGGCCTCGCGCTCGACGAAGGCCTGGTTGCGGCGATGCAGGAGGCGATGGCGCAGGAGAAGGTGAAGCTGCCGGTCCGCAACCATCCGGATTCCATCTACGCCGGCGCGATCGGCGCGGCGCTCTGGGGCGCCTATCGCCACCACCGCCTCGCGGCCCAATCCGACCCAGCCCAGTCCGACCTGGCCCGAGCCGCCTGAGGGAGAACCGCCATGGCCCTGATGATCACCGAGAACTGCACCAACTGCGACGCCTGCAAGCCGGCCTGCCCGAACGAGGCGATCACTGCGGGAGACGCGATCTACGTGATCGACCCGTTCCGCTGCACGGAATGCGTCGGTGCGGAGGACGAGCCGCAGTGCCGCCTGGTCTGCCCCGCGGACTGCATCGAGGACCACCCGGACTTCCGCGAGGACCGCGACACGCTGCTGGCCAAATACGAGCAGCTGCACGCCTGACCGCGCGGCCGGATACACCAACGCCCGGCCAGGGGATCCCCGGCCGGGCGTTTCGTTTAGGCGACGACCGGATCAGGCGGCGAAGCGCGCCTCGTAGTCCCGCCACTCGCGGCGCGTCGCCCGCTCCGGCATGAACGCCTTGCGCGTGCCGGCGAACAGCACGCCGGTCGCGAATCCATCGTCGGCGGCGAAGCGCGCGAGCGCCGCGGCGGGTTCGGTCTCCGGCGGCACGGTCTCAGCGTGCACCGCCTGCTTCCACGCCCGCTGCTCGGGGCGGAAGGTAACGCAGGGGCTCAGCACGTGGATCACCGAGAAGCCGGGGTGACGAATGCCCTCCAGGATCAGCCGCGCCAGCTCGTTCGGGTTGCCGGAGAAGCCGCGCGCGAAGAAGTTTACGCCGGAGGCCAGCGCCAGGTGCAGCGGCATCACCGGCGAGACGCCGGGGCCGAGCGGGGTCAGTTTGCTTTCGCACCAATCGGGCGCGGTGGTGGGCGAGGCCTGGCCCTTGGTCATGCCATAGACCTGGTTGTCCATCAGCAGGTACGTCATGTCCACGTTGCGCCGGCAGGCGTGCAGGAAATGGTTGCCGCCGATGGAGAGCCCGTCGCCGTCCCCGCCCGCCGCCAGCACCGTGAGGTCCGGCCGCGCGATCTTGAGCCCCGTGGCCAGCGCCAGCGCGCGCCCGTGCACGCCGTGGAACCCGTAGACGCTGGTATAGGCCGGCAGGCGCGAGGAACAGCCGATGCCGGAGACGAGCGCGATCTCCTCGCGCGGCCTGCCGAGTTCCGCCAGCGCCTTGGCCAGCGCCGTCAGCACCGAATAGTCGCCGCAGCCCGGGCACCATATCGGTTTCAGATCGGATTTGTATTCCTGTGGCGCGATCGCGTTCATCGCGCGTCCTCCCAGTGGCTGAGCCGGTCGAGGATCTCGCCCGGACGGATCGGCAGCGGGCCGGGGCGCGCGAACACTTCGACCTCCGCCGGCAGGTCGTAGAAGGCGCGCAGGTAGCGGTGGAATTGCCGCCCGTGGCTCTGCTCCACCACCAGCGCCCGGTCCACCCCCGCGAGCAGCGCCGCGAGCCGATCCGGCTGCGCCGGCAGCAACAGCCTGAGCGAGATCACCCGCACCGCGATCCCCAGCGCGCGCGCGCGGGCGGCCGCCTCGCGCGCCGCGGCGGTGGGCGAGCCCCAGGTGAGGATCGCGATGTTCCCCTCGCCTTCCGCGTCCGCCCAGTCCGGTCCGACATCGAAACCTTCGAGCTTGCGCGCGCGCTTGGCGAGCTGGGCCGCGTGGTCGCGCGCCGCGGCGGAGGGCGCGCCGCGCGGCGTGTGTTCCAGCCCGTCCGCCACATGCGCCCCGCCCGGCGTGCCCGGCCGCGCCATCGGCGAGATGCCGTCGTCGGTGACAACGTAGCGCAGGTAGCCCGGCGTGCCGGGCTCCGCCACGCGCCTGCCCGGCGTGCGGGTGGCCGGCGGCGGCGGCGGCAGGACGGCCCGCGCCTGGCCCATCGCCTGGTCGGAGAGAACCAGCGCCGGCGTCTGCAACGTCTCCGCGAGCCCCACCGCCCATTCCGCGGTGCGCCGGCAGTCGCCGATGCCGTTCGGCGCCAGCACCAGGTGCGGTGCGTCGCCGTGCATGCCGTGCAGCGCGATGTCGAGGTCGGATTGTTCCGATTTCGTTGGAATGCCGGTGGAGGGCCCGCCGCGCATCACATCCACCACCACCAGCGGCGTTTCCGAGGCGACCGCGAGGCCCAGCGCCTCCGTCATCAGCGCGAGGCCGGGGCCGGAGGTCGCGGTCATCGCCGGCACGCCGCCGAACGCGCCGCCGATCGCCATGTTGATCGCCGCCAGCTCGTCCTCGGCCTGCACCAGCACGCCGCCGGTTTCCGCCAGCGCCGGGGCGAGCCACTCCAGCACCTCGGTCGCCGGCGTGATCGGGTAGGCGGCGACGAAGCGCACGCCGCCCGCCAGCACGCCGAGTCCGGTCGCCTGGTTGCCGCTCATCGTCCAGCGCACCGCCCGGTCCGCCGCGGGCGAAAGCCGATGCGGGAGTTCAGGCAGTTCCGCCGCGGCACCGAGCGCCAGCGCCGCGCGGTTGGCCGCCATCGCCTCGTCGCCTTTGCGCCCAAGCTGCGCGGCGACGACGTCCTCCAGCAGCGCGAGCGGCAGTCCGAGCAGCCGCGCCGCGGCGCCGAGCGCCACCATGTTCGCCCGTCCGCCCGCAACCTTGCGCACCAGCGCCTTGCACGGCAGCGGCAGCACGCGCGCACCGGCATCCGCGACCGGCTGCGGCACCGGCCCCTGGTCCGGGTCCGCGAGCACCAGGCTGGTGGGGCCGAGCGGCACTTCCTCGGTGAAGCGGGTGAAATTGTCCCAGTCGATCGCGATCAGCAGGTCGAAACGATCGGCGGGGGCCGAGACCGGCGCCGGGGAGAGGCGCAGCAGCGCCGCCGCCTCGCCGCCGCGGATCTGCGGGCCCATCGCGCGGGTCATGACGCCGTAGAGCCCGGCGCGGGATGCGGCCTCGAGCAGGATCTCGCCCGCGCGCATCGCCCCCGCCCCGCCCGAGCCAGTGATGGCGAGCGCGAACGCGGCGGCGCCGTCCGGCGCCGCTTCGACGGCGGGTTGCGGGAGGCTGAGGTCGATGTCCATGCACCGTCTCCTGACCCCGTTGCTCCGGCTATTGACGCATTCGAGTGCCGGAATGCTGCTTTTTAGTCCGGCACGGCGCCCGCGTCAAGACGGGCGCTGCACCTCAGACGCCGTGTTTGATGGCGATGGTCTTGAGCGAGGCGAAGCCGTACAGCGCCTCGAACCCCTTCTCGCGCCCGTGGCCGGAGCGCCTGGTGCCGCCGAACGGCAGCTCGATGCCCCCCGCGGCGCCGAAATTGTTGATGAACACCTGCCCCGCGCTGATCCCCCGCGCGAGCCGCAGCGCCCGTGCGATATCGGCCGTCCACACTCCGGCGACAAGCCCGTAGGAGGTCGCGTTGGCCACCCGCAGCGCGTCCGCCTCGTCCCTGACGCGGATCGCGACCAGCACGGGGCCGAAAATTTCCTCC
>JAJZUI010000146.1 GCA_021847175.1 Pseudomonadota bacterium | reverse complement strand
CGTCGAGCCACCGGAAGTCGTCATATCCGGGACTATGGGCCGCCGAGAACGCGATCGCCTAACCGGGGACGCGCCACCGATCGCTCAGATTCGGCTTGGAAAAAGCGACCTCAGGGCTTCTCTAAGCAAAAACGGCCCCGGAGGGCCGCTTGGAAGTCCTTGATTTTCCTACGGAAATCTGGAGCGGGCGAAGGGATTCGAACCCTCGACCCCAACCTTGGCAAGGTAGCTATTCGTGCCCCTGTACCCTTTTCCGCCAAGCGAGACGCCTGGCAGGAACCAAGATTCTGATCCCTGTGCCTTGCTGACATCTTGCTGAAACGTTTTCCTGAAGAATTATGCTTGGTATAATAAATGGTTATGGTGCGGGTCATCGCGACTGACAACTGTTGAACCCTCGCACCGTCCCAAGAGTCTTTGTGCTTATTTAACAACCGCCGCAACAACCGTGCGCGAGGCCGGGATCTTCAACTCATCAAGGTAGTCAGCCCACCACTGCATCATCGACACGCGTTCGTCCCAATGCTCGCCACGGGCATAGGCCGCGCGGACGCTATTGCCTTCGATATGGGCAAGCTGGCGCTCGATGGCGTCTGGATGCCACTTGCCGGATTCATTCAGGAGGCTCGATGCCGTCGCGCGAAAGCCGTGGCCGGTCGCCTCGTCCTTGGCATATCCCAGCCGCCTGAGCGCGGCGTTCAGGGTGCCATCGGAGATCGGGCGCGACGGCGAACGGACGCCAGCGAACAGGAAATTGCCCCTCGAGATCGAACGAAGCGCGCCGAGCAATTCCACGGCCTGGCGAGATAGCGGCATCTGGTGTGGCCGCCGCATCTTCATTCGGGACGCGGGGATCGACCACACCGCTCGTTCTAAGTCGAACTCGGTCCATTCAGCCAAGCGCAATTCGCCGGGTCGGGGAAACAAGAGCGCGAGCAATTGCAATGCGATCCGCGTGCTTGGCTGCCCATCGAATGCGTCGATGGCGCGCAGCAGGGCGCCAAATTTCCTGGCGTCCGTGATCGCCGCACGCGGCGTTGCCTTGACTTGCGTCAAAGCGCCCCGGAGGGCGTAGGTCGGGTCGATTTCGGCACGGGCGGTGGCGATCGCGTATCTGAATACGCTGCCGATCGTTGACCGAAGCCGACGAGCCGACTCGAATCTCTCGCGAGCTTCGAGAGACTGCAGGACTTTCAGGATAGCCGGCGCCGCGATCTGGCGGATTGGTTCGTCTCCAAACGCCGCGTTGGCGAAGCCAAGGAGCCACTCGACCTTTGCCATGGTCGCCTCTGACCGCTTCTCCCGCCGGAGCTTCGCGACATACTCAGCGGCGATGTGGCGGAACGTCGGGGCGTCCGCCCGAGCCTGAGCCTGTCGCTTTTTTTCGAGTGCCGGATCCAGGCCATCCGCCAGTATGCGCTTCGCGTCCTCTCGCGCCTGGCGGGCACGCGCCAACGGAACCGTGGGGTAGACCCCGAGCGCGAGGAGCTTTTGCTTACCGTCGAACCGGTAGGCGAACCGCCACAATCGGGCGCCGGTCGGCTGCAGCCATAGCTGGAGCCCGCCACCGTCGGTCAGTTTCTGGAGCCTGGGTCCGGGTTGTGCTGACCGGCACTTTGCGTCCGTCAAAGGCATCGGCTTGTCCTCCTGGGAGGCACGATACCAACAGGGGGGTCGGATACCAACATGGATACCAGCAGACGAAGGGGCATACCGGGGGCACGCCATGGTATCCGCGGCTACGCTACCGCGCGCTAAACCCCCACATTATGCCGATTTATCAGTGGCATAAGAGGGCCATAGCGTGGCCCTGGCGGTGAAAAGAAACAATGGAGAAGAGGGGGATGGTGCCCAGGGGCGGAATCGAACCACCGACACTGCGATTTTCAGTCGCATGCTCTACCAACTGAGCTACCTGGGCCCGCTCCGGCGCGGACGCGCGGGGATAGCCCAGGCGAGAGGCCTGATCAACCCGGCCCGTCGCCTTCCGGCGCGGTTTCCTCGGCCGCGCCGGCCAGGCGGTAATCCCCGCCCAGCCAGCGGCCGAGATCCACGTCGGCGCAGCGGCGCGAGCAGAACGGCGCGGTGCGCGCGGCACGCGTCGCCGCGTCCAGTTCGCGACGACAGATCGGGCACACCATCCTGCGTTCAGCCATGCTCCAGCCTCCATCCGGCGAGCGTCGGGTCGGCGCGCAGCACCAGATCCCGTCCCGTCCGCTCTCGGTATTGCGGCAGCGCCACGGGGTCGGTCTCCAGCGCCGCCAAGATCGCCGGCGCGGCCCGCAGCACCAGCACAATCGCGGGCATCGCCGCCGCCTCCCGCGCCGCCACGCGCAGCGCCGCCAGCCCCTCCGCGTGCGCCCCCGCAAGCAACTCCGCGAGCGGCGGGCGGATGCGCGGGCGGCGGATCTCCGCCAGCCCCAGGTGCGAGAAGCCGAGCAGCCTCGCCCCCAGCGGATCTTCCGCCAGCGCCGCCGCCAGCGCCTCGCCCAGCACCTTCTGCCGCCGCCCCGGCAGGCCGGCGAAATCCACCAGGATCGCGCCGCCGAGGTTGCGCAGCCGCAGCGCGCGCACGAGCTCCGGGATCGCGGCAAGATTGAGCGCCCGGTGCGACGCCGCCTTGCCGCCCGCCGAAAAGCCTCCGAGATCGACATCGATCGCGGTCAGGGCCGGCGTGAGCGAGACATGTGCCCGCCCGCCGCCTGGGAGCGCCATCTCAGGCTCCGCCAGGGCCGCGACTTCCGCCTCCAGCGCATCGTCGAAGGCACGCGCAACCCAGGTGCCGCCCAGCGTCCGCTCGTCGGCAAGGAACGCCGCGCCGGGATAGCGCGCCCGCAACTCATCCAGCGGGCTCGGCCCGCGCGCGACGAGCCCCACGGGGCCGGACGGCACCTCGGCGGCGGCAAGCCGCGGCCCCTTGCCGCCATGCGCGGCGCGGACGATCCGCACGCCCAGCACCGTGCCCTCCGGCGCCTTCCCTTCGCTCTCCGGCAGGAAGCCGGTGGCACCCTCGATCTCGACGAAGCTCCCGGCCAGCGCCGCCGCGCGCGCCACGACGCGCCCGCGATGCACGTCGCCCACGCCATCCGGCCGGCCCGGACGCCACAGCGCGTAGTCCCACAGCACCCCGTCACGCAGGACCGCGACGCGGACCTCGCCCGGCGAGGCGGCGGCGCGGATCCCGGTCGTCACCGCCAGCCGAGCCCGCGCAGCAGGCTCGCCGTCTCCCAAAGCGGCAGGCCGACCACGCCGGAGTAGCTGCCCTGCAGCTGCCGCACGAAGGCCGCGGCGTGGCCCTGGATGGCGTAGCCACCGGCGCGCCCCCGCCACTCGCCGGTCGCCACATAGGCCTCGATGTCGGCGGGCGTGAGGCGTGCGAACGTGACGCTGCTCTCGCTCTGCCGCTCCCCGCGCCGCCCGTCCGGCGCCACGACCACCACCGCCGTGTGAACGCGATGCCGCCGGCCGGAGAGCAGGGCAAGGAAACGCCGCGCTTCGGCCGCGTCCGCGGGCTTGCCGAGGATGCGCCGGCCCGCCGCCACCACGGTGTCGGCCGCAAGCACGAAGGCGCCGGGCTCCGCCACCGCCTTCGCCCGCGCGAGGCGCAACGCCAGCGCCCGCGGGGTTTCGTCCCGCAGCGGCGTCTCGTCCACCGCGGGGTCTCGGATGATGTCGGGGATGATGCCGATCTGCGCCAGCAACTCGCCCCGCCGCGGGCTCGCGGAGGCCAGGATCAGCGTCGCGCGGCCGGCCAGCTTGCTTGAACCTGGCAGGTCACTTGAACCTGAAGGTGATCCGGCCCTTGGTGAGGTCGTAGGGCGTCATTTCCACGTTGACGCGGTCGCCGGCCAGCACGCGGATGCGGTTCTTGCGCATCTTGCCGCTGGTATGGGCGAGGATGACGTGATCGTTGTCGAGCTTCACGCGGAACATCGCGTTGGGCAGCAGCTCCGTCACGGTGCCGCTGAACTCGATCATGTCTTCCTTTGACATCGGGCCTCTAACCTGGGGATGCGGTCCTATGCGCCGCCACGGCGCGCAGCGTCAAGCCGCCCGCGCTCGAGCCTGAGCGCCACGCTCTGCGCGTGCGCGCCCAGCCCCTCCGCCTCGGCGAGCGCCACGGCTGCGGGGCCGACCGCGGCCAGCCCCTCGGGCCCGGACGCGATCCAGGTGGTGCGCTTGAGGAAATCGAAGACGGAGAGCCCGGAGGAGAAGCGCGCCGTACGCCCGGTGGGCAGCACGTGGTTCGGTCCGCCGACATAGTCGCCGATCGCCTCCGGGCACCACGCGCCGAGGAACGCCGCCCCGGCATGGCGGATGCGCGCGAACAGCGCCTCCGGCGCCGGCGTCAGGATCTCGAGATGCTCGGGCGCGAGCCGGTCCACCAGCGGCGGCGCCTCGTCCCAGTTCCGCACCACGATGACCGCCCCGTTCGTGCGCCAGGAAGCACCGGCGATGGAGGCGCGCGGCAGGGCCTGCAGCGCGACCTCGACGGCCCGCTCCACGCGCCCGGCGAAGGCCGCGTCGTCGGTGATCAGGATCGCCTGCGCTGCCTCGTCGTGCTCGGCCTGCGCCAGCAGGTCCATCGCCACCTGCGCGGGGTCGTTCGCGGCGTCGGCCAGCACCACCACCTCGGAGGGGCCGGCGACGGAATCGATGCCGACGCGGCCGAAGACCTGGCGCTTCGCCTCGGCGACATAGGCGTTGCCGGGACCCACGATGCGGTCCACCGGCGCGATCGTTGCTGTTCCGTAAGCAAACGCGGCCACCGCCTGCGCGCCGCCGACGCGATAGATCTCGGCCACCCCCGCGCGCCGCGCCGCCGCCAGCACCAGCGGGTTCAGCACGCCACCTGGTGCAGGCACGCACATCGCGATGCGCGCAACACCCGCGACCCGCGCCGGGATCGCGTTCATCAGCACGGATGACGGGTACGCCGCCTTGCCGCCGGGAACATACAGCCCCACCGCGTCGAGCGCGTTCCAGCGCATGCCGAGCGTGAGTCCGGCCGCGTCCGTCATGCGCAGGTCGGAGGGCATCTGCGCGCGGTGGAACGCCTCGATGCGCGTGGCCGCCGTCTCCAGCGCCGCCATCAGCGCCGGCTCGATGGCGGCACAGGCGGCATCCACCTCGGCCTCGGTCACGCGCAGCGGCAGGTCGTGGCGGTCGAACTTCCGGGTGAGGTCCGCAAGCGCCACGTCGCCCTCCGCGCGCACGCGCGCGACGATGGCCGCGACCGGCTCCGCCACGTTCTCCGTCGTCTCGCGCGCCTGCCCGAGCAGGTCGGCGAACTGGCGCGCGAAATCCGCGTCGGTCGTCGCCAGGCGCTGCATCACGCCAGCGCCTGGCGGAAGCGCTGGATCCAGACGCCGACGAGCTCGGGGTTGGTCTTCAGCGCCGTGCGGTTGACGATCAGCCGCGACGTCACCGGCGCGATCACCTCCGTCTCCACCAGGTCGTTGGCCTTGAGCGTGGAGCCGGTGGCGACGAGGTCGACGATCAGCCGCGAGAGGCCCAGCGTGGGTGCCAATTCCATCGCGCCGTTGAGTTCCACCACCTCGGCCTGGATACCGCGCTGCGCGAAGTGCCGGCGCGTGACGTTCGGATATTTGCTGGCGACCCGCACCCGCGACCAGGTCGCGGGGTCGTCCTGGCCGGCGGTCGCGCGCGGCTCGGCAACCGAGATGCGGCAGGCACCGATGCCGAGGTCGAGCGGGGCGTAGATCTCCGGGTAGTCGAACTCCATCAGCACGTCCGCGCCACAGATGCCGATCGCCGCCGCGCCGAAGGCCACGAAGGTCGCGACGTCGAAGGAGCGGACGCGGATGACGTCCAGCCCCTCCTCGTTGGTGGCGAAGCGCAGCGCCCGGCTGCTCTCATCGGCATAGGCCGGGTCCGGCACGATGCCGGCGCGCGCCAGCACCGGCGCGCACTCGGCGAGGATGCGGCCCTTGGGCAGCGCGAGCACGAGCTTGGTCGACGTCTCGGCGACGGGGGCAGGAAACACCGCGGTCATGACGCGCGGCAGATACAACGCGAGGCGCGGAAAGGCCAGCGCGACGCCCGGCGCCTACCCCGCGATGCGCTCGATCCGCGCCCCGCAGGCGGCGAGCTTCTCCTCCACCGCCTCGTAGCCTCGGTCCAGGTGATAGACGCGGTTGACCAGCGTCTCACCCTTCGCCGCCAGCCCCGCCAGCACCAGCGAGACCGAGGCGCGAAGGTCCGTCGCCATCACCGGCGCGCCGGAGAGCGTCGGCACGCCGCGCACGATCGCCGAGGCACCATGCACGTTGATCCGCGCTCCCATGCGGTTGAGCTCGGGCACATGCATGAACCGGTTCTCGAACACCGTCTCCGTCACCATCGCGGCGCCCTCCGCGACCGACATCAGCACCATGATCTGCGCCTGCATGTCGGTGGGGAAGCCGGGGAACGGCTCCGTCATCACGTCCGTCCCGTGCAACCCGTTGCGCCGCGAGACGGTGAGCCCCGCCTCGTCCGGAACGATGTCCACGCCGGCATCGGACAGCGTGCGCACGACGGCGCCGAGATCCCCGATGCGCCCGCCCTCCAGCCGCAGCGACCCGCCGGTGACGGCGGCGGCGACGGCGTAGGTGCCAGTCTCGATCCGGTCAGGAATGATGGCGTGCGTGGCACCGTGCAGGTGCGCGACGCCGTCGATGGTGAGCCGGTCGGTACCGATGCCCTCGATGCGCGCGCCCATCGCCACCAGGCAGGTCGCGAGGTCGCCGATCTCCGGCTCGCGCGCGGCGTTGGCGATCACGGTCTGGCCGTCCGCCAGCGCGGCCGCCATCAGAATGTTCTCGGTCGCACCCACGCTCGGGAAGGGCAGCACGATGGTCGCACCGCGCAGCCGGCCCTTCGCCGTCGCGGTGATGTAGCCGCCGTCGAGGCTGACGGTCGCACCCAGCTGTTCCAGCCCCTTGAGGTGCAGGTCGACCGGCCGCGTGCCGATGGAGCAGCCGCCTGGCAGCGAGACGCGCGCCTCGCCCACGCGCGCCACCAGCGGGCCCAGCACGAGCACGGAGGCACGCATCTTGCGCACGATGTCGTACGGCGCCTCGGTGTTGCTGATCCTGCCGCCGAGCGAGAGAGCGCGCCCGTCATTGCCCACTGGCTCCACCGCCAGCCCGTGCTGGGCCAGCAGCGCCGCCATGGTGCGGATGTCCTCCAGCCGTGGCACGTTGGTCAGCACCAGGCGCTCGTCGGTCAGCAGCGCCGCCGCCATCAGCGGCAGCCCCGCGTTCTTGGCCCCGGAAATGGCAATGGAGCCCTCGAGCGGCCTTCCGCCCTGGATGCGTATCTTGTCCATGCCGCCTCATACGCCGGGCATGCCGCGTCGCGAAAGGGCGCGGCCCGCCCCATATGTCCGGCGCACAACGGAGCGATGCAAATGAGCACGCAGATCGGCATCGAAGCCACGGGAATGCGCGAGGAGCGGGACGCGATGGGCGCGATCGACGTGCCGGCGGACCGCTACTGGGGCGCGCAGACGCAGCGCAGCCTGGTGCATTTCTCGATCGGCACGGAACGCATGCCGCTTGGCGTGGTGCACGCGCTGGCGCTGGCCAAGCGCGCCGCCGCACGGGTCAATGCGCGCGCCGGCCGCCTCGCGCCGAAGCTGGCGGAGGCCATCGAGCAGGCGGCACAGGAGGCCGGGCACGGCGCGCTGGACGACAATTTCCCGCTCTATGTCTGGCAGACCGGCTCCGGCACGCAGACCAACATGAACGTCAACGAGGTGCTGGCGAGCCGCGCCAACCAGATCCTCGGCGCCGCGGTCGGCTCGAAATCGCCCGTGCACCCCAACGACCACGTCAACATGGGCCAGTCCTCCAACGACATCTTCCCCACCGCGATGCACATCGCGGCCGTGGCGGCCTTCGAGGACCAGGTGCTGCCCGCGGCCGAGGCGCTCGAGGCTGCCATCGCCGTGAAGGCGCGGGAATGGGCGGATGTGATCAAGATCGGGCGGACGCACCTGCAGGACGCGGTGCCACTCACGGTCGGGCAGGAATGGGGCGGCCACGCGGCGCAGATCCGCGCCGCCTGCGCCCGGCTGCGCGGCGCCGAGGCGGGGCTGTTCGAGCTTGCCGCCGGCGGCACGGCGGTCGGCACCGGGCTCAACGCGCCGCCAGGCTTCGGACAGGCGATCGCCGCCGAGATCGCCGCCCTCACCGGCCGGCCCTTCGTCACCGCGCCCGACAAATTCGCGGCGTTGGCCGGGCTCGACGCGATGCTCGCCGCGATGGCCGCGTTGCGCGGGCTCGCCGCCGCGCTGCTCAAGATCGCCAACGACATCCGCCTGCTCGCCTCCGGCCCGCGCAGCGGCATCGGCGAACTGATCCTGCCGGAGAACGAGCCCGGGTCCTCGATCATGCCCGGCAAGGTGAACCCGACGCAGAGCGAGGCGATGGTGATGGTCTGCACCCAGGTGCTGGGGCTCGATGCCGCGGTGGCCTTCGCCGGCGCGCAGGGGCAGTTGCAGCTCAACACGATGCGCCCGCTGGTGATCGCCAACGTGCTCGGCGCGAGCCGCCTGCTCGCCGATGCCTGCACGAGCTTCCGTCGCTTCTGCGTCGAGGGTGCGGCGCTGAACCGGCCGCGCATCGCCGAGATGCTGGATCGCTCGCTGATGCTGGTGACCGCACTGGCGCCGGAGATCGGCTACGACCGCGCCGCCGCCATCGCGCATGCCGCGCACGAACAAGGCACCACGCTGCGCGAGGCAGCGTTGGCCTCCGGCGCCATCACCGCGGAACGTTTCGACGCGCTGGTCGATCCCAGGAAGATGGTCGGAGGAACCTGAGGCGGCGCGGCCACTAGTCCGCGCGCGACACTGCGCCCATTCGCACCGCGATCGTCCGCCGCGATGGCGAGCCCGTCCTACCCTTCCAGCGCAAGGGGCGCCATCGCCTCGACGAGGCAATCCACGGCTCCGGCAGCACCACTTGCAGCGGGCGCACCGGCCCCCGCGCTACGTCGCCGCGTCAATGCAGTAGCGCGCGACCTGCTCGTGGGTTGCGAACCACACCTGTCCCTTCGCCTTGATGTGCGCGATGTGGCGCGCCAGTAGCGGCAGGCGGGAGCGGTGGCCGATGACGTGCGGGTGCATTGTCACGATGTGCAACCCGCCCTCCTCCCACGCGAGATCGAACTCGGCGTTGAAGATCTCCTCCACTGACGAGGGCGGCGTGTAGGGGCGCAGGCTCAGCATGCGCTGCATGTTGAAATAGACCGCGTCGTCGCGGATCCATTCCGGCGGCAGCTCGACGATGCCGGTGGCCTCGCCATCGGCCATGAGTTCATAGGGCTCGTCGTCGGCCATCAGCGAGGAATCGTAGAGCAGCCCCATCTCGCGGATGATCGAGAGCGTGTGTGGCGAGAAATCCCAGCTCGCGGTGCGCATGCCCACCGGCGCATTCCCCGAGATCTGGGTCAGCACCTCCGCCGCGCGCATCGAGAGATCGCGCTCCGCATCCAGCGGCAGCGTGGTATTGCGCTCGTGGATCCAGGAGTGGATGCCGATCTCGTGCCCGTCGCCGGCCACCGCACGCACCTCCTCCGGGTGCAGCAGCGCCGAGACCGCGGGGTAGAAGAAGGTCGCCGGAATCCCCTCTCGCTCCAAAAGCGCCCTGATGCGCGGCACGCCACGGCGCGCGCCGTACTGGCCCTGGCTGATGCGCATCGGGCTGTCATCGGCGTCGCGCAGCGGGATCGTCTCGTGATCGGCGTCGAAGGAGAGCGCCACAGCACAGCGCGCGCCGCCAGGCCACGCCTTCGGCGCCAGGCTCCGCCCCGCCCGCGCCCGCCCCACCATCTCCCGCCAGACATGCTCCGGCCATTGCCAGGGTTCGCCGGATGGGTGCGCGGGCGTGTCGTTCATGATGCGGCCTTCCTTCGCGACGTGAGGTGCCTATGCTGCGCCCGCATCCGAAAGCAGGCAACACGCACCCCATGACCGCTCGCATGACCGACGACGCCACCCCTACCACGGCCGATCCCGCCCTGATGAGCGCCGAGGAACTGCTCGGCCTCTATGCCAGCGGCGCGCTCTCGCCCGTCGACGCGCTGCAGGCGGTGAGCGAGCGCATCGCGCGACACAACCCCGCCATCAACGCCTTCGCGGTGATGAACCCGGACGCGCTGCGCGCCGCGCACGAGAGCGCCGCGCGCTGGCGCGCCGGCCGCCCGCTCGGCGCGCTCGACGGCGTGCCGACCACGGTCAAGGACCTGCTCGACATGCAGGGCTTCGCGACACGCCGGGGCAGCCGGCTCACGGAATCGACGCCCTCCTCCGAGGATGCGCCGGCGGTCATCGGGCTCAAGGCCGCGGGTGCCGTCATCATCGGCAAGACCACGACGACGGAGTTCGGCTGGAAGTCGCCCGGCGACTGCCCGCTGCACGGCGTCACCCGCAACCCGTGGAACCGCCGCCACACGCCGGGCGGCTCCTCCTCCGGCGCCGGTGCCGCCGCCGCCGCCTGTTTCGGACCGTTGCATATCGGCACTGATGCCGGCGGCTCCATCCGCATCCCCGCCGCCTGGTCCGGCGTCGTCGGCCTCAAGCCCACCTTCGGGCGCATCCCGCAATGGCCGCTCGGCGCCTTCGGCCATGTCGCCGTCGCCGGCCCGCTGACGCGCACCGTGCGCGACACGGCGCTGATGCTGGGTGCCATGGCGCGCTTCGACCACCGCGACCCGTTCGCGCTGCCGGACGAGCCGCGC
>JAJZUI010000145.1 GCA_021847175.1 Pseudomonadota bacterium | reverse complement strand
GCGCCGAGCCTCGATTCCGTGGGGCCGCTGGCGCGCAGCGTGGCGTGCTGCGCCGCGGTCGATGCGATCATGGCCGACGAGGCGCTGCCCGTATTGCGCGCCGCGGATGTGTCGCGCCTGCATCTCGGGGTGCCGACGACGCTGGTGCTCGATGAGATGGACGCGACCGTGGCCGCGACGTTCGAGAGCGCCTGCTCGCGGCTCTCGGCTATGGGGGCGCGGATCTCGCGCATCCCCTTCCCCGCCTTCACCGGCGCGGTCGAGGCGAACAAGGTGGGACTGGCGCGGATGGAGGCGGCAGCCTGGCACCGCTCGCTGCTGGAGCGGCTCGGCGATCGTTACGATCCGCGCGTGCGTGCGCGGCTGGAGCAGGGCGGGCAATTGCTTTCCGCGGACTACATCGACCTGCTTGACGCGCGTGCGCGGCTGATCGCGGAAGCCAACGCGGCAAGTTCGGAATACGATGCGCTGATGATGCCGACCTGCCCGATCCTGCCGCCGCCGATCGCGCAGCTCGACGACGTAGCGGAGTACACGCGCGTCAACCTGCTGTCGCTGCGCAACACGACGCTGGGCAATTTCCTCGATCGTTGCGCGATCAGCCTGCCCTGCAATCGAGCGGGCGAGGCGCCGGTAGGGCTGATGCTGATGGGCCAGACCATGGCGGACGCGAAGCTCTTTGCCATCGCGGCGGGCGTGGAGGCGGCGCTCGCCGGCTAATCCTTCTTTTCCGGCAGCGGGATCTTCGCCAGCCGCTCCCAGACGCGGATGACGAAGGCATCGTCGCTGCCGCCATCGCCACCGGCGGCGGCGGCGAGGAAAAGCTGGTGCGCGGCGGCGGCGAGCGGGAGCGGGAAGGTCATGCCGCGCGCGGCGTCGAGCACGATGCCGAGATCCTTGACGAAGATGTTGACCGCCGAGTGCGGCGTGTCGTCTCCGGCCAGCACGTGCGGCACGCGGTTCTGCCACATCCACGAACTGCCGGCGGAAGCGGAGATGACGTCGAACAGCGTCTGCGGATCGGCGCCGGCGCGGATGCCAAGCGCGAGTGCTTCCGCCGCCGCCGCGATGTGCACGCCGGCGAGAAGCTGGTTGACCATCTTCACCGTGCTGCCCGGCCCGGCGCGGTCGCCGAGACGCCACACTTTCGCGGCGATGGCGGCGAGCACCGGCTCCGCCGTGGCGAAGGCTTCGGGAGAGCCCGAGGCCATGACGGACATCCTGCCCTCCGCCGCCGCCTTCGAGCCGCCGGAAACGGGCGCGTCCAGCATCGGGAGCCCGGACTCGGCGAGGCGGCGCTCGAGTTCGACCGCGCGTTCGGCGGCGACGGTGACGCAGTTCAGCACCACGGTGCCGGGTGCGAGGCGGGTTACACAGCCCTGTGGGCCGAACAGCACCGCCTCCGCCTGCGCCGCGTTGACGACAAGGAGGATGACGGCCTCGAGATCCGAGGGCAGCGCGTCCGGGCTCGCGACGGCGTGCCCGCCGGCGGCGATGAAGGCGTCGCGTACCTCGGCCCGCATCTCGCAGCCAATGACGTCATGGCCGGCGCGCAGCAGCGATTGCGCGGCGCCCATGCCCATGGATCCGAGGCCGATGACAGCCAGCTTCACCGCGCGCTCCTGAAGCGTTCGACCGCGGCGACGAGAGCGCGGCGGATGCCGGGTTCCAGCGCCGAGTGCCCGGCATCCGGCACCACGGTGAGGCGAGCGGAGGGCCAGGCATCGGCAAGCTCGAAGGCGGTGCGCGGCGGGCAGATCATGTCGTAGCGGCCCTGGACGATCTCGGCGGGAACATGCGCGATCCGCTGCATGCCGGCGAGCAGCCCGCCCTCCGGCAGGAACAGATCGTTGGCGAAATAATGCGCCTCGATGCGCGCGAGGCCGAGCGCGGTGCGGTCCTGCGCGAAGGACGCGACGGTGTCCGGCGAGGGCAGCAGCGTGGAGCAGGACCCCTCGTAGACCGACCAGGCGCGTGCGGCCGGCATGTGCACGGCGGGGTCGGGGTCGGTGAGGCGGCGGAGATAGCTGCCGAGCACGTCGCCGCGCTCCTGGGGCGGCAGGAACTCGACAAAGGCGGCGTGCGCGTCGGGGAACACGGCGGCGAGGCCGTGGAGGAACCAGTCCACCTCCAGCTTTCGGCCCAGAAACACGCCGCGCAGCACGCAGCCGAGCACGCGATCCGGGTGTGCCTGCGCGAAGGCGAGCGCCAGGGTCGAGCCCCAGGAGCCGCCGAACAGCAGCACACGCGGGATCGCGAGATGGCGCAGCAGCAACTCGATATCGGCAACGAGACGCGGCGTGGTGTTCGCGGCGAGCGAACCGAGGGGGCGGGAGCGGCCGGCGCCGCGCTGATCGAAAATGACAACGCGCCAGAAGCCGGGGTCGAAGAAGCGGCGGTGGACCGCACCGGCACCGGCACCCGGGCCACCATGGAGGAACAGCACCGGCACGCCGCGCGGGTTGCCGACCTGCTCCCAATACATCACATGGTCGTCGCCGAGCGGCAGGAAGCCGGTCTCGAACGGTCCGATATCGGGGAAAAGGTCGCCGCGCGGCATGGCGTAATCCTGATGGGAGCGAGGGTGCGATGCAACGGCTTTGGATGAGCCTTGGCGCCGTTTCGGGGCTGGTCTGCGTGGCGCTCTCGGCCATCGCGGCGCACGCACTGGTGCCGCCCGCGCGCACGCTGGTGCAGGAGGGGCTGGCGATGCAGTTCCCGCATGCGCTCGCCCTGCTCGCCGTGGGGCTCTGGGCGCCGCGCGGCGGCAGGCTCGCCGACTGGGCCGGGGCGGGCTTCGCGCTCGGCAGCGCGCTGTTCTGCGGCGAGCTTTATTTCCACGCGGCCACGGGCATCGCGCTCGGCGTGGTGGCGCCGATCGGCGGGACCTGCCTGATGGCGGGGTGGCTGCTGCTGACGGTGTCGGCGCTGCGGGCGAGGTAGGCCCAGCGCTCAGACGCTGGCGAGCACCGCGTCGCAGACACGCTGGGCCTGGGCGTCCGAGAGGTCTGGATGGATCGGCAGTGCCATGATGCGTGTTGCGAGATCCTCGGAGACCGGCAGCGCCGCGCCATCATGCGAAGCCGCGTAGGCGGGCTGACGATGCAGAGGCTTCGGGTAGTAGATGGCACTGGGCACACCGGCTGCCTTCAGTCCCTCCTGCATGCGATCGCGCGCGGCGGCGTCCGGCAGCAGGATCGCATAGATCGCCCAGGCGCTGGTGCTGTCCGGCACGCGCACGGGAATGGCGACGCGGTTGCCGAGGCGCGCGTCGTAGATCCTCGCCACGCGCTCGCGTGCGGCGAGGTCGGCCTCGAAAATGTCGAGCTTGGCGAGCAGCACCGCCGCCTGCAGCGTGTCGAGCCTGCCGTTCATGCCGGTGCGCAACACCTCGTAGCGCGTGGTGCCTTCGCCGTGCGTGCGCAGGCTGCGGTAGAGCGCGGCACGCTCGACGCTCTCCGTGAACAGCGCGCCGCCATCGCCGTAGGCGCCAAGCGGCTTGGAAGGAAAGAAGCTGATCGCTGTCGCGTCCGCGGCCTTGCCGAGCCTGGTGCCGTGCAGGCTTGCGCCGAAGCTCTGGGCGCAGTCGTCGAGCGTGAACAGGTGTTCGCGCGACGCGATCGCGGCGAGCGCTGGCCAGTCGGCGGGCTGGCCGAACAGATCGACGCCGATCAGCGCGCGCGGCGCCAGCTTCCCCGCGCGCCTGACGTCGGCGATGCGCGCCTCGAGATCCGCGGGGTCGATCTGGAAGGTGCGGGGATGCACGTCGACGAAGACCGGCGTCGCGCCCAGCAGCAGCGGCACCTCCGCCGTCGCGGTGTAGGTGAAAGCGGGCAGGAACACCGCGTCGCCGCGGCCGATGCCCTCGGCCATCAGCGCGATCTGCAGCGCGTCCGTGCCGGAGGAGACGCTGACGCAGTGCGCGGCGCCGCAGAACCCGGCGAGGCGGGATTCCAGCTCCGCGACCTCGGGGCCGAGGATGAACTGGCAGTGGCGCAGCACGGTCTCGATGCGCTTGCGCAACGGCTCCGCCATGCGCGCCTGCTGGCCCGCGAGGTCGAGGAAGCGAATGGGGGCGTGATCGTTCATCCGAGGTTCCGGGTTGCGGCGCCGGAGATCTCCGACGTCTGGGTATGCGGGTCCGGCGTGTATTCCGGCACCATGCGCGCGAGCAGCGCGCGGGCGAGCTTGTCCTGGCCACCACGGCAGGCGGCTCCGATCTCCTCGATGGAGCGGCCGACCAGCGCGGCATCGGCGGTGCGCGGGGTCGCCATGAGCAGGCCCGGAATGCCGGTCGCGACGGGCGGCTCCTGGCCGTGGAAGATTTCCTCGAAGAGCTTCTCGCCAGGACGCAGGCCGGTGAAGCGGATCGGCACGTCGACGTCCGGCCGCAGGCCCGCAAGGCGGATCATCTGCCGGGCAAGGTCGAGGATCTTCACCGGCGCTCCCATGTCGAGCACGAAGATGCGGCCATTGGCCCCGGTGTCGCCGGTGCTGCCGGCGACCGAGGCCTGCAGCACCAGCCCCACCGCCTCGCGCACCGTCATGAAGTAGCGCTGCATGTCCGGGTGCGTGACGGTGAGCGGGCCGCCGCGCGCGAGCTGGCGCTGGAACAGCGGCACGACGGAGCCGGTGCTGCCGAGAACGTTGCCGAAGCGCACCGTGATGAAGCGCGTGCCGCCCTGGCCCGTCGCCGCCTGCCCGGAGCGCGCGCGGATGTCGAGCGCCTGGCAGTACATCTCCGCCAGCCGCTTGGAGGCACCCATGACGCTCGTGGGATTCACCGCCTTGTCCGTCGAGATCAGCACCATTGCCTGCACGCCTGCCGCCCGCGCGGCGTCCGCCACGTTGCGTGTGCCGAGGGCGTTGGTGAGCAGGCCTTCGGCGGCATTGGCCTCGACGATCGGCACGTGCTTCAGCGCCGCGGCGTGGAAGACGAGGTCTGGGCGCAGGCGCTCCATGATGGCGCGGATGCGCGCCTCGTCGCGGACATCGGCGACGACGGCCTCGCGCGCCACCTCGCCGGCCTGCTCGGCCAGTTCCACGTCGATCTGCCAGAGCGCGAATTCGGAGGCGTCGAGCAGCACCAGCAGCGACGGGCCGAGCCCGGCCACCTGGCGCGCCAGTTCCGAGCCGATGGAACCGCCGGCACCGGTGACGAGCACGCGCCTTCCCTGCACCAGGCGCGCCATGCCCTCGCGGTCGAGCGGCACCTGGGCACGGTTCAGCAGGTCCTCGAGCGCAACCGGCCGCAAATCCAGTTCGGCCCCGTGCCCCACCCCATCCTGGTGGGCGGCGTCGAGCGCTGTGGGGCGGGGCGCGCGAGCAACGCGGGCGCCGGCCTCGTCCGCCGCCTCCATCAGTGCGGCGAGGCGGTCGCCGGCGAGGTCCGGTTCGGTGACGACGAGGATGGCGGGCGCCTGGCCCTCGGCGCGCAGCCGGGACAGCACGTCGCGCGCCTCGTCGACCCCGCCCAGGATCGGGTAGCCGCCGATGCGCCTGCCGGTCTGGGCGCGGCCGAGCGACAGCAGGCCAACGATGCGCAGCCGCGCCGCGCGGTCGGAGGCCAGCGCGCGGATGAACAGGTTGGCCCCCTCCCCCGCGCCCACCAGCAGCACGGGCTGCCCCGCGGCGGCTGGGGCCGGGGTCTCGCGCGTCAGCCGGTAAAGAAGGCGCGGCGTGGAGAGCAGTGCCGCGAGCACCAGCGCGTGGATCGCCGGGAAGGCGGGGCTCGGCAGTGGCAGGCCCGCGGCGTGCAGCCCAACCGGGAACAGGGCGGCGGCGGCGATCGAGGCCGCGGCGACGCCGAGCAGGTCCGAGGCACCGGCGAAGCGCCAGTATTGCAGGGAGAGGCGGAAAGGCAGGCCGGCGGCCAGCAGCACCACGGAGCCCATGGCGAGCGTCCAGAGCGGCCCCACCACGTCACCCAGCGGGTTGGCGAGCCAGCGCGCCAGCGGCACGGCGGCAGCCGCGAGCAGTGCGTCCACCGCCACGTTGAGCGCGATCCGTCCATGCGCGGTCCGTCCGGGGGCGCGAGTCTCGGCCATGCGCGGGCTTCTAGCCCATCGGGCCGCGCCCGATGAAGGGGCGCGGGCGAAGAGGGCGGGGGATGCGGCGCGCCCAGGGCGCGGCTACAGAGACGGCATGACGCTCCTCGCCTTCGGGAAGCACCTGCTGTTCTGCCTCGGCCTCGCGATGGTCTCGGCCCTCGTGGTGCGGGCGATGATGGATGCGCGGGTGATGGACGTACCGGACGCGCGCAAGGCGCATGGCACGCCAATCCCGAAGGGCGGCGGGGTGGGGATCGTCACCGCCTTCCTGCTCGGCATCTCGGTGCTGTACGGATTCGCGGATTTCTCGCGCATCGCCGACCCCTATTTCCGCGGCGTGATTCTGGCGGCGGCGGCGATCGCCATCGTCTCCTTCGCCGACGACGTGCGCGACTTCCCCTTTGTCGTGAAGCTCGGGGTCCAGGTGCTGGCGGCGCTCGCCGCGATCGGCAGCGGGCTCGTGGTGCGCGTCCTGCACCTGCCGCTGATCGGGCCGGTGCCGCTCGGGCTGCTCGCGGTGCCGGGGACGCTGGCGTGGCTGCTGTTCGCCACGAACGCGATGAATTTCATCGACGGGATGAACGGGCTCGCCGCCGGCACGTCGCTGGTGGCGGCCCTGTTCCTCGCCGGGATCGGCTGGAGCCAGCGCGCGGATTTCGTCTATTTCTCGGGCCTGCTGCTGGCCGCCGGCATCGCCGGGTTCCTGCCTTTCAACTTCCCGCGCGCGCGGATCTTCATGGGCGACGTGGGAAGCCAGTTCTGCGGCTTCATGCTGGCGGTGCTCGGCGTGGTCGCAGCGCGGTTCGACCGCGTGGACCTCTCGTTCCTGATCGTGCCGATGCTGCTGAACGGCGTGCTCTACGACGTGGCGTTCACGCTGGTCCGCCGCGTGCTCGCGGGCGAGAACCCGGCACGGGCGCATCGCGGGCACCTCTATCAGGTGGCTGCGCGGGCGGGGATGGATCCGCGGCTCGTCGCCATGCTGCATTGGGCGTTCGCGGCGCTGGGCGGCATCGCCTGCATCGGGTTCATCGCCGCCCCCCCGGCCCTGCGCCCCCTGCTGCCGCCGCTGCTGCTGATCCCGCAGGCGATCTGGACGGTGGTGGTGCTACGCGCCGCGCGGCGCGCCGCCATCGGGCGCTGGTAGGCGCAGCGCCGCGAGCAAGGCGGCGCCGAGCAGCAGGAACACCACGATCGTCGCCATGCCCAGGCGCAGCGAGCCGGTGGCGGCGGTAACGGCGCCGAGCGCGGCGGGGCCAGCGAAGCCGGTGACGCGGCCGGAGAGGGAGAACAGCCCGAACCAGGCGGCGCGCTTCTCGGGCGGCGCCATCGCCGCCATCAGGCTGCGGCTCGCCGCCTGGGCGGGGCCGACGAACAGACCCAGCGCCAGGCCCAACGCCCAGAACGCCGCGTGGTTGCGGACCACCAGGATCGCCGCCCCGAACACGGCTAGAGCCAGCGTGGCGATGATCGCGGTGGCCTGCGCGCCAATGCGGTCCTCGACGGTGCTCGCGGCGAGCGCGCCGAGCCCGGCGCTCACGTTGAGCGCGATGCCGAACAGCAGCACCCCCTGCTGGCCGAGTCCGATTGCGGCGGCGGCGTAGATGCCGCCGAAGGCGAACAGCGTCGTCAGCCCGTCGATGGTCAGGATGCGGGCAAGCAGATAGAGGCGCAGATGGCCGCGCCGCAGCGCGTCGCGCCAGGCCTCGCCCAGCGGCAGGCGCCCGCCGGCGCTTTCCGGCCCCCAGACAGCGGCGGGCCAGGAAAGCAGCAGGAACCAGGCGCCGGCCAGCACCGCACAGGCGCGCACCGGCTCCGCGGCGGCTGCGTCCAGCCCCCAAAGCGGCGGATGCGGGAAGAGGAACAGCACCAGGCACAGCCCCATGGAAAGAAGCCCGCCGACATAGCCCATGCCCCAGCCGAGCATGGAAAGCCGCCCGCGCCGCTCCGGCGGGGCGAGCGACGGCAGCATGGCGTTGTAGGCCACGAAGGCGAGTTCGAAGGCGACGGTCGCGGTGCCGGCGAGGCCGAGTGCCAGCGGCGACGAGCCGGGCGATGGGCGCACCCACCACAAGGCGAGCGTCGCCGCGCCCGCGACCGCGCTGCCCGCGCCGAGCAGGAGGCGCCGACGGCCGCGATCGGCCAGTGCACCGAACGGCACCGCCAGCAGTGCGATGACGAGCCCCGCGAGCGCCTGCATCCAGGCCCAGGCCGTGGCCCCGGCGGTCGGGTCCGGAGCCACGGCGCGGACATAGTACGTGGCGATCACGAAGGTGGAGACGATGGTGTTGAAGGCGCCGGCACCGGCGTCCCATGCCAGCCAGGCGGCGACGGCGCGGCGCATCGCTAACGCTGGAACCGCGTCGAGAGGACGATCGAGGACTGGGTGCGCTCCACGCCCTCGACCTCGCCGATGCGGTCGATGGTGCGGTCGAGTTCGCCGATGGACGGCGCCGCGACCTCGACGATCAGGTCGAAGCCGCCGCTCACCGAATGCACCGACTTGATCTCGGGGATGGCGCGCAGTGCCGGCACCACCCTGGCGAGAACCTTGGTCCCCAGCACAATCATGACATAGGCGCGGACGAGGCCGCCCGCATAGCTGTCCGACAGGCGCACGCCGTAGCCCGCGATGACGCCGTCGCGCTCCAGCCGCTCGAGCCGGGCCTGGACGGTGGTGCGCGACAGGCCCAGCCGGCGGGCGAGCACGGCGGTCGGCGCGCGCGCGTTCTCCGCGAGCAGGAGAAGAAGCTGCCGATCCTTGTCCGTTACCGTCATTTCGACCACCTGATCCTGCGATTAGCCAAGAGCTTATAGAGATTATATCGCGTTCGCCGCTACAGACCGTCCGCTCGTGGCGAGATACCTCGCCGGACGTGTGCTTCCGGGAGGGAAAAATGGCGAACGTACTGGTTATCGGCGCGGGCAGGGTCGGCTCGACGATCGCGCGGCTGCTGGCGGACAGCGGCGATTATCGGGTGACGCTGACCGACCGCGACGAGGAGCCGCTGCGTGCGGTCGAGACGGGCCCGACGCTGGCCACGGCGCGGCTCGACATCGCGGACGTGAGCGCCCTCGCCCAGCACCTGGAAGGCCAATTCGCGGTGCTGAGCGCGGCGCCGTTCCAGCATACCGTTGCCATCGCCCGTGCCGCGGCCGAGGCCGGCGTGCACTACCTCGACCTCACCGAGGACGTGCGGTCCACCCGGGAAGTGAAGCAGATCGCGAGTACCGCGCGCACGGCCTTCATCCCGCAATGCGGCCTCGCGCCCGGCTTCATCTCGATCGTGGCGAGCGACATCGCGCGCCGGTTCGACCGCCTCGATGCCGTACGCCTCAGGGTCGGCGCGCTGCCGCGCTATCCGAGCAATGGCCTCAACTACAACCTCACCTGGAGCACGGACGGCGTCATCAACGAGTACATCGAACCCTGCGAAGCCATCGTCGGCGGCAAGCGGGTCGAGGTTCCGGCCATGGAGGAGCGCGAGGAACTCTCGCTCGACGGCGTGGCCTACGAGGCGTTCAACACCTCGGGAGGGCTCGGCACGCTGTGCGAGACCTTCCACGGCAAGGTCGAGACGCTCAACTACCGGACCATCCGCTACCCCGGCCATGCCGCCATCATGAAGGTGCTGCTGCACGACCTGGCGCTGCGACACCGGCGCGAGGTGCTGAAGGACGTGCTGGAACATGCCCTGCCGATGACGCTGCAGGACGTGGTGATCGTGTTCGTGACCGTCTCCGGGCAGCGGGACGGCCGGCTCGTCCAGGAGACCTATGCCAACAAGATCTATGGCAGCGAGGTCGGCGGGCGCCAGACAAGCGCGATCCAGCTCACCACCGCGTCGAGCATCTGCGTGGTGCTGGACCTGCTGGCGAGCGGGCGGCTGCCCGGGCATGGCTTCGTCCGGCAGGAGGATATCGGGCTCGACGCGTTCCTTTCGAACCGCTTCGGCCGCTATTATCGTCAGGACCAGACGATCCAGGGTGGGGCGACCCAGGGCGGGACTGCAGGCGGACATCGCGACCGGCTGGCGGCCTGAACTGAGTTGCCGCGCGATCCCGATGCAAGGAGAACACGACATGACAGCCCGCGCCGCCAAGACCACGGCCCCCTCCCTCGCCGATGACGCGGCGGCGATCCTCGCCCGTGTCGGCCTCAGCGCCGATGTGCTGCAGGCCGGCTCGCACCTGGTGCGATCGCCGGTCTCGGGCGAAGCGATCGCGCGGCTGCGGACGGACGATGCCGCGAGTGCCAGGGCGGCGATCGGGCGGGCGCATGCCGCCTTCCTTGCCTGGCGTCTGGTGCCGGCACCCAAGCGCGGCGAGCTGATCCGCCTGCTCGGCGAGGAGCTGCGGGCGGCGAAGGAGGATCTCGGGCGGTTGGTTTCGATCGAGGTCGGCAAGATCCGCTCCGAGGGCCTGGGCGAGGTCCAGGAGATGATCGACATCTGCGACTTCGCTGTCGGGCTGTCGCGGCAGCTCTATGGCCAGACCATCGCCACCGAGCGCGCCGAGCACCGCATGATGGAGACCTGGCATCCGCTCGGGGTGGTGGGGATCATCACGGCATTCAACTTCCCGGTCGCGGTCTGGTCGTGGAACGCGGCGCTGGCGCTGGTCTGCGGCAACGCGCTGATCTGGAAGCCGTCGGAGAAGGCGCCGCTCACCGCGCTCGCGACCCAGGCGCTGTTCGAGCGCGCTGCTGCACGGCTGCGCGGGCAGGGCGTCGGGGTGCCGGAGGGCCTGTC
>JAJZUI010000144.1 GCA_021847175.1 Pseudomonadota bacterium | reverse complement strand
CCGTTTTTTCTATCTTATGGCAGCAACGCTGAACTGGACGGCACGGCAACGCATCGCAACCCGAAGGGCGCCCGGCGCCACGGCCAGCCACTGGCGGCGATTGCGCCCTGCGGACAGCGGAAGATGGAGAAAATGTTAGCCAGATCCGCGTCGGCTTACAACCGGTTTCTATCGGTCGCGGAATGGTGCGAGAGGGGGGATTCGAACCCCCATGCCCAGAGGGCGGTCGATTTTGAGTCGACTGCGTCTACCGTTCCGCCACTCTCGCCCTGATCCCTCGCGGGACACCCCTTCCTAACACACACGCCTTTCCTGCCAAGATGAAGGGGTTTGCATCCGCCCCGAGGCGAGGCTATAGGCCGGCTCGCGCGAGCGCAGAGCGTTCGCCGCGGGGTGATCCCGGATAGCTCAGCTGGTAGAGCAAGCGGCTGTTAACCGCTCGGTCGTAGGTTCGAGTCCTACTCCGGGAGCCACCCACCCCAATCGTTTCAATATCTTACGAGCAGGACTCTCCGCGGCGTTCACGCCACAGGGCGGCTCAATGCCGCGCCCCACTGTGTCGCGCTGCTACGAGCGTCCGGCTTCGCTCCGCGGGCCGTACCGATTTGGGCCAAGTTTCACCCATCCATCGCGTCCGCCGCGCCGGCGCCTGCCTCCGCGTCGCCTGCCTCCGCGTCGCTGGGGGTCGCGACTGCAGGGCCGTCACGAAGCTGGGCGTGGGTGTGTTCCGGGCCTTTCCGCACGTCCTTCAGGATGCTGCGAATATCCTCCAAGACGCCGAGGACCGCAGCGGCGGACCCAAGGACCACGGCGTCCATACGGGCGCGACAATAAGCCTGATTGCGGTCAGCGCATCGCGCAAGCGGATGACGCCATCCTCAGCCTCGCGCAAACGGCCCGCCGGGCTGGTATCGGAAGGCGTTCGCGTGGCGGGAGCGTCCGCTTGCTGGCAGGCGGCTTTGTTGGCTCGTGCGGTTTGCATCCCGGTCTCCTATCGCTCGGGTTGCGGGAGCTGCCGGTGTTCAAGCCGCTGGCCCCCGGGGTTGAACACCCGGCGATCATCGGGCCGGCGTGCCTTCAGGCTCGCGCCCAGGATATATATGCCGCCCTCGGAGGATTTCGTTGCGGGTTCCGCAATGACGGCGCGGGCCGCTATCGCATCTCGGAGTGTTCAGGCTTCGACGCGGACGTCGCGCTTGCGTGCCGCACGGTGTCAAGAAAATGTATGACCGTGAGCTCGCATGTTCTCAGCCCGCGATGCGATCGAGCCAAAGAGCTGCGGTGAGCAGGATAGCCCAGGATGCAAGCGACAAGACCACGATCAAAGGGAACGCCGTGCGCAGGGGCAGCCGGCTGAACACGCTTTCATCCGGACCATTCTCGTCCTCGTCATTCGCGATCTCGGCGACGTTGGCCGATTGGAAGGAACGCTCCGCACGAAAGCCGCGGACGCTCATCGCGCCATGCGCGCGGTCCGACCTGCGTGACGTCTTGCTACTTGTGGTCACGGTGGCCCGGTGCGCCGGCTAACGCGACATCCGACACTGGCACGGCTTCAGGTCGCGCGGTCCCGGCTCCGAACTTTTCGACGGTATCCGGCGACCAAGTTGCGGTCGGCTTGCTCTCCGGCTCGACCGGAGGGATCGACGAGGGCGCGCCCGGACCCGCCGGACTTGCGCGGCGCTGATCCAGGCAAACTCGAACCCGGCGCGTGTCGTCAGCGAGGTCAATGCCGGACGCAAAAATGGTGCGACCGATGGCCCATCCCTGCACATGGAGGTGCGCGCGCTCGGCCATTGGCTCACCGTTTTGGCCCGTGCCATGCAGCACGACATCGAGGGCGGCGAGGATAGCGTCGTCGTGCACCTCGTAGGCGCCGTCGATATCAATCGTACTGCCGTCGGCGAACACGGCGCCGTCACAAAAAATGACGAGGCCACCCGCATGTGCCCCCCGTTCATCGGTGATCTCGATCGCCCAGAGACCGTTCAGCATAGCCATTCTCCCGCGGGCGCCGTTCCCACAGGCATGACGCTCGCACACTCGATTTTGCTGGGTTATGACTCCCTGACTTGGAACCGGCGGTAGAATGCACGCCGCCCGTTACCGCGCTGTGAGCGAAATGTTATGCCGGCATCACAACCAAAGGTTGAGAGAATTTCAGGTAGAAGCCAGGAAATGGGGCGCCACTTTTGGGCCCCCCAGACGTAGCCACGTCACCCATGCGTCCGGAACGAACGGGCTCCGATGAGGGCGGGTGTATTACGCGGCGGCGGGAGTTTCCCGTGCCGGCGGCGCAACTCCGGGCGCGAGCCAAGCCACGCGCCCGCCGGCGAGGGTCGCTAGCAGGCGCGGAGCGCCGTTTTCCACCGCGACCGCGATGAGGTCTGCGCGGAGATTTGGCGCGATGCGGCCACGGTCGGCGAGATGCGCGGCGCGGGCGGGATTGGAGGAGACCAGCGCCCAGGCCTCGGCGAGCGCCATGCCGTCGGCAGCTAGCCGGAATGGCGCCTCCAGGAGGCACGGATAAAAATAGTCGCTGGCGAGCACGGTGCAGAGGCCGCGCCGCGCCATGGTGGCGGCCGACGCCCAGCCGAGGTGCGAGCGCCCACGCACCACGTTGGGGGAACCCATGACCACCGCCTCGTCGGCTTTCCGCGCGGCGATGGCGACCGCCTCGGCCATCGGGAACTCGCAGATCGCGGCGCCGAGGGAGCGGAACACGGCGCGGTCCTCCACGGTTGCGTCGTCGTGGCTCGCCATGGGCAGTGCGGCCTCGCGCGCGGCCGTGGAGACGATGCGGCGGGCGGCTTCCACCTCCGCCCCGCGTGCGGCGGCGGCGTGGGCAACCTCGCGGAAAGCCTGCACGCTCATGCCGGCGCGCTCGGCGTACTTGGCGGCGGTCGCGGCGTCGCCGAGCTTCTTGACGATGGAGGGCGTGTGGTCGTTGTAGGCAAGGAGATGCACCTGGCCGGCGCGGATGGCCGCGGCGGCCTCCTCCGCGGCATCGACGTTGTATGCCTCCCATCGCAGGTGCACACGCATGTCGCAGGCGAAACGATCTTGCGCGAGTGCCGCGAGCAGGGCGCGCCACATCCCGATGCCGCGCAGGCCCGGCTCCCAGGAAAAAGTGACGCCGTGGAAGGCGGTCGCGATGCCGTTGGCGAGAAGCTGGCGCTCGGTCTCGGCAAGGGCCAGGTCCACCGGGAAGTTCACGCCGGGGCGCGGCTGCAACTGCCGCTCGAACGCGTCACCGTGGATGTCGACGATGGCGGGCAGTAGCAGCGCGCCGCGCAGATCCCAGCCCGATGCTTCCGTGAAGCCGGCGATGCGCCCGTCCGCGATGGCGAGGTTGCGTTCGGCGAGCCCGTCTTCCGTGAGCACGCGCGCATTGGCGAGGATCATGCGGCTTCGGCTCCGGGTTCGAACACGATCTGGACGCGCGGCGTCGGGTAGCGCGAGAGGCCGAATTCGACCACGCGGCCCTGGGTGTCCACGTTGATGTTCTCGGCTACCAGCAGCGGGCGGCTTCGCGAAGTCTCGAGCAACGCCGCCTCCTCCGGGCGCGGCAGGCGGGCGCTGACGCGCGTGACCCGGCGGAAATAATCGGCGACGCCGAGCGAGGCCAGCGCCGCGCTGATCGTGCCATGCGCCGAGAGCGCCGCCGCGATGCCGGGAAACCTTCCGAGAGCAAAATGATGCTGGGCGAGGCTGACCGGCCGGCCGTCGGCGAGGCCGAGCCGCTCCAGTCGCACCATGGCGCCGCCCGTCTCGATGCCCAGGGCCTCGGCGATGGGGCGCGGCGCGGGCACGGTGGCGAGCGAAAGCATGCGGCCGGAGGGCTCGCGGTCGTGGCGGCGGATCCATTCCGAGAAGCGGGTGCGGGCGGAGACCTCGTAGTCCAGCACGTCCTCGGCGACGAAGCTGCCGCGCCCCTGCTCGACGCGCACCTGGCCGTCCCGCGCGAGCTCCTCGATGGCGCGGCGGACGGTGTGGCGGTTGACGGCATAGCGCTGGGCGAGCTCGGCCTCGGTGGGCAGGCGGGCTCCGGGGGCAAGCGTGCCGTCGGCGATGGCGCGCTCGATGTCGCCGGCGATCTGCCGCCATAGGGCGACGCCGCTGCCGCGAATGGCGGCGCCCGGTGTCGTTTCGTCGCCGGCGCGGGCGGACCAACCCGGCCCGACAAGCGTTGTCATCGTCGTTTCATCCCGCGCGAGGCTGACAGTGTGTCATCAGGCTTGCGGTTTAGGGGAGGCCGGTCTAGTTGTCTAGACATCCGCATGAATACGGCAGCCCCCTCCCTTACCGACGAACACCCCAACCGCGCGCGGGCCGAGTGGATGGGCCTGCTGGCCCGCGCGAGGCCCGCGGAGCTGGCGGCCCTTCTGGAAAAGGCGCAGGGGCTGCCGGGCTATGTGCTCCTGCGCGGGCCGGAGACGGGGCTGGTGATGCTGCGCGGACGCGCGGGCGGCGGCGGCGCACCGTTCAACCTCGGCGAGATGACCGCGACGCGTGCGAGCGTGCGCGACGCGGAGGGACGCATCGGGCACGCGACGGTGGCCGGGCGCGACGAGGCGCACGCGCTGGTGGCGGCGCGGCTCGACGCGGCGTTACAGGATCCGGCCCGGCACGGGGCGCTGAAGGCGACGATCCTCGAGCCGCTGGCCCACTCGGAGGAGCAACGGCGTGCCGCCCTGGCCCGCCGCGCCGCTGCAACGCGCGTCGACTTCTTTGCGTTGACGACACAGCGTTGAGCGCCATGGCAGACCATATCCTCGCCCATCCCGGCTTCGCCGACCCGGTGCACGACGCGCAGTCCTCCTTCCGCGCGCTGTTGCAGGCGCTGGCGCGGCCGGGGACACTGCACGCGGTGGCGGCGCCGCCCGATCCGCCGGCACCGCTCTCGCCCGCGACCGCTGCGGTGCTGCTGACGCTCGTCGATAGCGATGCGCCGGTGCATCTCGCGGGACCATTCGCGTTGCTGGCGCCGTGGGTCGCGTTCCACACCGGAAGCGGTGAGGCAGCGGCGGACGGGGCGGCCTTCGTGCTCGCCGATGCGTTGCCGGAGTTTGCCGCGCTCCCGACGGGCAGCGACGAGATTCCCGAGGCGTCGGCGACGGTCATCCTGCAGGTGCCGGCGCTGAAGGGCGGGCCGCCACTCATCCTGCGCGGACCCGGGATCGAGACGATGCAGGAATTCGCGCCGCTCGGGTTGCCGGGGGATTTCGTTGCGCGCTGGGCGGCGAACCGCAGGCTTTATCCACGCGGCATCGACCTGGTGCTGTGCGCCGGGGATCGTATCGCCGGCCTGCCACGCTCCACCACCGTTACGGAGTGGCGATAATGGCATATGTCGCAGTCAAGGGTGGCGAGCGCGCGATCGACGCGGCGCATGCCTGGCTCGCCGCCGAGCGTCGTGGCGACACCGCGGTGCCAGAACTCGAGACGGCGCAGATCCGCGAGCAGCTTGGCCGTGCCGTCGACCGGGTGATGGCGGAGGGTTCGCTCTACGACCCGGATCTTGCGGCGCTGGCGATCAAGCAGGCACAGGGTGACTTGATCGAGGCCGGCTTCCTGCTGCGCGCGTTGCGAACCACGCTGCCGCGCTTCGGTGTGTCGCTTCCCATCGAGACCGAGACGATGCGGCTGGCGCGGCGCATCTCGGCGATTTTCAAGGATTTGCCGGGTGGCCAGGTGCTCGGGCCTACCTATGACTACACGCACCGGCTGCTGGATTTCTCGCTCGCCGCGAACGGTACGCAGGCGACCGCGCCGGAGGCCGAGGCACGCGACGAGGCTGCGCCGCGCGTGCCGGATATTCTTGGCCGCGAGGGACTTCTGGAGGCGGATGGCGCGTCCGCCGCGGAGCCGTTCGACCTCACCCGCGCGCCGCTCACCTTCCCGGCCTCGCGGGACGCAAGGCTGCAGGGGCTGGCGCGCGGCGACGAGGGGTTCCTGCTCGGGCTCGGCTATTCGACGCAGCGTGGCTACGGCAACAACCACCCGTTCGTCGGCGAGCTGCGCGTGGGCGAGGTGGATGTCGAGATCGTGCCGCCGGAGCTCGGGTTTTCCGTTTGCATCGGTACGGTTGAGCTGACCGAATGCCAGATGGTCAACCAGTTCGCGGGCTCGAAGACGCAGCCGGCGCAGTTCACCCGCGGCTACGGGCTCGCGTTCGGGCATGCGGAGCGCCGCGCGATGGCGATGGCGCTGGTCGACCGGGCGCTGCGGGCGGAAGAGCTGGGCGAGGCGCGCACGGCGCCGGCGCAGGATGCGGAGTTCGTGCTTTCCACCTGCGACAATGTGGAGGCGACGGGGTTCGTCGAGCACCTGAAGCTGCCGCACTACGTGGATTTCCAGTCGGAGCTGGAAACCATACGGCGGCTGCGCGGGAACACGGGGAAGCCCGCGACGAGCCTGCCGGAGGCAGCCGGATGAAGGGCTATAATTTCGCCTATCTCGACGAGCAGACCAAGCGCATGCTGCGCCGCGCGCTGCTGAAGGCGGTCGCGATACCCGGCCACCAGATTCCGTTCGGCGCGCGCGAGATGCCGCTGCCCTATGGCTGGGGCACCGGCGGCATCCAGGTGACGGCGTCCGTGATCGGGCGGGGCGACACGCTCAAGGTGATCGACCAGGGAGCCGACGACACCACCAACGCGGTTTCCATCCGCCGGTTCTTCGCGAAGACGGCAGGCGTTCGCACGACCACGCGTACGGCCGAAGCGACGGTGATCCAGACCCGGCATCGCATTCCTGAAACGCCGCTCACGGACGCACAGATCATCGTCTATCAGGTGCCGCAGCCGGAGCCGCTGTACAAGCTGGAGCCGTCGCGCACCGAGACGCGGCGCATGCACGCGCTCGCGGATTACGGGGCGATGCATGTGAAGCTCTACGAGCAGGTGGCGCGCTATGGGCAGATCGCCATCAGCTACGACTATCCGGTGATGGTGAACGGACGGCACCTGATGGCACCCTCGCCCATCCCCGCGTTCGACAACCCGAAGATGCACCGCATGAAGGCGCTGCAGCTGTTCGGCGCGGGACGGGAGAAGCGCATCTATGCCGTGCCGCCCTACACTGAAGTGGTGAGCCTCGACTTCGAGGATTATCCGTTCCGCGCCGGGCGCGCGCCGCATGCCTGTGCGCTGTGCGGCGACACGGCAAGCTATCTCGACGAGGTGGTGACCGACGACCGCGGGGGACGGATGTTCGTCTGCTCCGACACCAACCATTGTGCGACGCGGCGGGAACGGGCGGCATGAGCGAGGCGCTGCTTTCAGGACGGGGACTTACGCTTCGTTTCGGTACGATCACGGCACTCGACGGCGTGGACGCCGATCTGTGGCCGGGGGAAGTGCTGGCGGTCGTAGGCGAATCCGGGTCCGGCAAGACGACGCTCCTCAACGTCCTCGCCGGACGGCTGCGGCCGGACGCCGGCCATGTGTGGTATCGCGAGCCGGACGGACATGTGGCGGATGTACACGCGATGCCGCTGCCGGTGCTGCGGCGGCTGCATCGCTCCGACTGGGGTTTCGTGCAGCAGGATCCGCGGGCGGCGCTACGCATGGATGTCTCGGCCGGCGGCAATGTCGGCGAGCGGCTGATGGCGGCAGGAGCGAGGCATTACGGGCACATCCGCGAGGAGGCGGCGCGCTGGCTGGAGGAAGTAGAGATCGACGTCGCGCGCATGGACGACCGGCCGAGCACTTTTTCGGGCGGCATGCTGCAACGCCTCCAGATCGCGCGCACGCTGGTGACGCATCCTCGCGTCGTGTTCATGGACGAGCCGACGGGCGGGCTCGATGTCTCAGTGCAGGCACGGCTGCTCGACCTCATCCGCACGCTGGTTCGGCGGCTTGGCATCGCGGTGGTTCTGGTGACGCACGACCTCGCGGTGGCCAGGCTGCTCGCGGGGCGGATCATGGTGATGCAGCGCGGGCGGGTGGTGGAGGACGGGCTCGCCGACCAGGTGCTGGACGATCCGCGCCATCCCTATACGCAGTTGCTCGTCAGTTCGGTTCTGGCGGCATGACGCTGGCAGTCTCGGTGCGCGGGCTTGGCAAGGGATTCACGCTGCATCTTCAGGGCGGCGTGCGGCTCGATGTCCTGCGCGGCGTTTCGTTCGACGTGCATGCCGGCGAATGCGTGGCGATCACCGGGCCTTCCGGTGCCGGAAAGACGTCGCTGCTGCGCTCGCTCTACGGCACCTACCGCGCCGACGCGGGCACGATCCTGGTACGCCACGCGGGAGCGATGGTCGATCTCGCGGCCGCCGATCCGCGCACCATCCTGGAAATCCGCGCGCGCACGCTCGGCTATGTCAGCCAGTTCCTGCGCGTGGTGCCGCGCGTGCCGGCGCTCTCGATCGTGGCGGAGGCGGCCGGCGCGGACGACGTGGCCCAGGCTCGGGCCCGCGAGTTGCTGCTGCGGCTGGCGATCCCGCAATCGCTGCACGGGCTCGCGCCGGCGACGTTCTCGGGCGGCGAGCAGCAGCGCGTGAACCTGGCGCGCGGCTTCGCAGGCGCGCATCCGATCCTGCTGATCGACGAGCCGACATCCGCGCTCGACGCGGCAAACCGCGCGACCGTGGTGGCGATGATCCGGGAGGCCAAGGCCGCGGGACGCGCGATCGTGGGCATCTTCCATGACGAATCGGTGCGTGACGCGGTGGCCGATCGCGTGCATGAGGTGCGCCCCCTACGCGAGGCCGCATGAACGAGACGATCCTGACCAACGCCACCATCGTCACGCGCGACGAGGTGTTTCCCGGCACGCTGGTGTTGCGCGGAGGGACGATAGCGGAGGTTGCGCGCGGAAGGAGCGCCTCGTCGAGGGCCGCCGACTTCGGGGGCGACCTGCTGATCCCCGGCATCGTTGATGTGCACACGGATAATCTGGAGCGGCAGGTGCAGCCGCGCGTGCACGCGCGCTGGCCGTCGCGCTCGGCAATGCTGGCGCACGACGCGCAGTGCGCCGCGGCGGGCGTCACCACGGTGCTGGACGCGCTGTGCGTGGGCATCGTGGGGTTTGAGCACGAGCGCACACAGACATTTCGTGAGGCGGTGGCCGATCTCGATGCGTTGGGGCAGAAGGGCGTGCTGCGCAGCGACCATTTCCTGCACCTGCGCTGCGAGTTGCCGGCACCAGACATGCGCGACCTGTTCGAGCCGGTCTGCCGTCACCCCGCCCTTCGGCTGCTCAGCGTGATGGATCACACGCCTGGCGTAGGGCAATACGCGAATCTCGACCGTTACCGCGCGCTGCGACTGAAGGAGGGGTATTCGGCCGAGCAGATCGAGCGCTCGCTCGCCAACCGCATGGCGGAGCGCGAGCGGGTGCGCGGACCGAATCGGGATTTCGTGCTCGGCGTGGTGGGTGAGACCGGGGTGGCGATCGCGAGCCATGACGACCGCACCGAGGAGGAAGTGGCGGAGAACGCGGCGCTCGGCATCCGCATCAGCGAATTTCCGGTGACGCTGGAGGCTGCAAAGGCGGCGCACGGGCACGGCATGGGCGTGATCGCGGGGGCACCGAACATCGTGCGCGGTGGCAGCCATTCCGGAAATGTCGCCGTCGCGGACCTGTTGGCGGCGGACGCCGTCGATGCGTTCGCCTCGGACTATGTACCAGCGAGCCTGGTGGAGGCGGCGTTCATCGCGGCGGCAACGCTCGGCCTGCCGCGCGCGATCGCCATGGTGACCGCGACGCCGGCCGCGATGGCGGGGCTGGCCGACCGCGGCGCGCTGGCAACGGGCCTGCGCGGCGACCTGGTGCGGGTACGCCTGCACGAGGGCTTGCCGGTGGTGCGCGAAGCCTGGCGCGCAGGCGTGCGCGTCGCGTGAAGCCGTATCGGGTCGCGATCTACTATGCCCCATCGCCGGATGACCCACTGGCGGCGGCGGCTTCGTCCTGGTTCGCGGCTCCCGAGCGGCAGGCGATCACCATGGACGCCCGGCGATACGGGTTCCATGCAACGCTGAAGCCGCCGTTCCGGATTCGTGACGGTCTCACCTGGGACGACGTGGTGGCGGCCACGCGCGACCTGGCTCGGGGCGTGCCCCCCTTCCCGCTCCCGCGCCTCGCCGTCGCCGATCTTCACGGCTTCCTGGCGTTGCGCGAGACGGCGTCCTCTGCGGCGCTGCAGGCACTTGCCGATGCCGCGGTGGCGGAGCTCGATTTTCTGCGCGCGCCACCAGACGGGGCGGAGATCGCGCGGCGACGGCCGGAGCGGCTCGGTGCCGCGGAGCGGCGGATGCTGGACCGGTGGGGCTATCCCTACTGCTTCGCCACGTGGTTCTTTCACATGACGCTGTCGCAACGGCTCGACGCGTCGGGGCATGCACGCTGGCGCCCCGAGGCGGAGGCGCATTTCGCCGCCGCCCTCGCCCTGCCGCTGATGGTGGACACGGTCGCCATCTTTGTTGAGGCCGAGGCGGGCGCCGCGTTCACCGAGGTGGCGCGAATTCCGCTCGGCGGCTGAGCGCGAGTTCAGGCAGGTAGATGTATTTCCGGCACGGTCTCGGAGAGGATCAGCCAATCCTCGGTTACGGCCGGGAATGGCCCAATTGGCACATTGGCCAATCTCCCCCACCTGCAGGCTGCCGTCGCTCTGCTCCATCGCGATGCGCCGCGCGATGAGCTCCTTGGCGTCCATTGCACGCGTCCCCCGTGCACGAGATGGCCGACCAGCGTGGCGATGCCGAAGCCAGGGTGCGCTGTGACTCGTGTCAACGCCGGCTGGCGATGTTCCTGAGCGCCGCAAGTACCGCAGCGACGCCGTCCTCCACCGCAGCGTCGTTGACGATGCGCACCGAGATGGTCCCTGGCGGCAACGCGACCTGGCG
>JAJZUI010000143.1 GCA_021847175.1 Pseudomonadota bacterium | reverse complement strand
ATCCGTGGCCGAGGCCGTGGCGACGATCAGCCCGGCGTTGTCCAGCGTCCAGGCGGAGGCCGCGACGACGGCCGTGCCGGCGGCGGCGAGGTCGATGGTGCCGACATTGGTGGTCGGGTCGGCATAGGTGCCGGCACTCAGCGTAATGGCGGTCGTATGCAGGCCGCTGATCGTCTTCTGGCCACTGAGCGATGCTGACACGTGTCCTCTCCCCCCGTCTTGTGGGCGGGGATGCAGGTGCGCAAGCCCCCCGGCCTGATGTGTAAGGCCGCATCTTACGGGGGGATGACCATTTGGCAACCTTGGCCCGCGGCAGCTCGTTGCGCTGCCGCCACGCATCCCCGGTTTGCGTTGACCGAGGGGGGGCGGAAGCCTATCTCACCCGGGCAGTTTTCCCCTGGATCCGCATGTTCGTCCGCCTCGCCCGCGCCGTCTTCGGTACTGCCAACGAACGCTTCCTCAAGGCCTATCGGCGCCGTGTTCCCGCGATCAACGCGCTGGAACCCGCGATGCAGGCGCTGACGGACGAGGCGCTGGCGGCCAAGACCGTGGAGTTCCGCGCCCGCCTCGCCGACGGTGCGACGCTCGACTCGCTGCTGCCCGAGGCCTTCGCCGCGGTGCGCGAGGCCTCCCGCCGTGTGCTCGGCATGCGGCATTTCGACGTGCAGCTCATCGGCGGCATGGTGCTGCACGACGGCAGGATTTCCGAGATGAAGACCGGCGAGGGCAAGACGCTGGTCGCGACGCTGCCGATCTACCTCAACGCGCTCACCGGCAAGGGCGTTCACCTCGTCACCGTCAACGACTACCTGGCCAGCCGCGACGCCGAGTGGATGGGCCGGGTCTACCGTTTCCTCGGCCTCTCGGTCGGCGTGATCGTGCACGGGCTGGAGGAGGACGAGCGGCGCGCGGCCTATGCCTGCGACATCACCTACGGCACCAACAACGAGTTCGGTTTCGACTACCTGCGCGATAACATGAAGTTCCGCCTCGAGGAGATGGTGCAGCGCGACTTCGCCTACGCCATCGTCGACGAGGTGGACAGCATCCTCATCGACGAGGCGCGCACGCCGCTGATCATCTCCGGCCCCGCCGAGGACAGCTCCGACCTCTACCGGCGCGTTGACGAGGTGGTGAAGGAGTTGGTGCGCGACGAGAGCACCTACGAGAAGGACGAAAAGCAGAAGACGGTGACGCTGACCGAACCCGGCTCGCACACCGTGGAGGCGATGCTGCGCGAGGCGGGCATCCTCACCGAGGGCAATCTCTACGACTCGCTCAACGTCACCGTGCTGCACCACACGCAGCAGAGCCTGCGCGCGCACACGCTCTATGCGCGCGACGTCGACTACATCGTGCGCCAGGGCAAGGTGGTGCTGATCGACGAGTTCACCGGCCGCATGATGGAGGGCCGCCGCTTCTCCGAGGGGCTGCACCAGGCGCTCGAGGCCAAGGAGCACGTGGAGGTGCAGCCGGAGAACCAGACGCTCGCCTCGATCACCTACCAGAACTATTTCCGCCTCTATCCCAAGCTCGCCGGCATGACCGGCACGGCGATGACCGAGGCCGACGAGTTCGCCGAGATCTACAATCTCGACGTCGTCGAGATCCCGACCAATGTGCCGGCGATCCGCGACGATCAGGACGACGAGGTCTATCGTTCCGCAGCCGAGAAATACGAGTCGGTGGCGAAACTGATCGAGGAGGCTCGCGGACGCGGCCAGCCGGTGCTGGTCGGCACCACCTCGATCGAAAAGAGTGAGCACCTCTCCGACATCCTCAAGAGGAAGCGCGTCCCGCACGCGGTGCTGAACGCGCGCTTCCACGAGCAGGAGGCAGAGATCGTGGCCCAGGCCGGCGCGCCCGGCGCGATCACCATCGCTACCAACATGGCCGGGCGTGGAACCGACATCAAACTCGGCGGCAATCTCGAGATGCGGCTCGCGCGCGAGTTGAAGGGGCTCGAGGGCGAGGCCGCCGCCGCGCGCGAGGCCGCGATCCGCGCCGAGGTCGCCGAGGCGCATGACCGCGCGATGGCGGCCGGCGGCCTCTTCGTCATCGGCACCGAGCGCCACGAGAGCCGGCGCATCGACAACCAGCTGCGTGGCCGCTCCGGCCGCCAGGGCGACCCAGGGGCGAGCCGGTTCTTCCTCTCGCTCGAGGACGACCTGATGCGCATCTTCGGCTCCGACCGCATGGGCGGGATGCTGCAGAAGCTCGGGCTCAGGGAGGGGGAGGCAATCGTCCACCCCTGGATCAACAAGGCGCTCGAGAAGGCGCAGAAGAAGGTCGAGGCGCGCAACTTCGACATGCGCAAGAACGTTCTTCGTTACGATGACGTGATGAATGACCAGCGCCGTGAGGTCTACGCGCAGCGCCGCGAGTTCATGAAGTCCTCCGACGTCGCCGAGGTGGTCGCCGACATGCGCGCCGAGGTGATCGAGGCGGCGGTCTCCGCGCGCATCCCGGAGAAGGCGTTCGCTGAGCAGTGGGAGACGGCGGAGCTCGCGGCCGACATCGAGCGGCTGCTTGGCCTTACGCTGCCCATCGTCGAATGGGGCCGCGAGGAGGGGATAGACGAGCACGGCATCGTCGAGCGCGTCACCGCCGAGGCGGACCGGCTGATGGCGGCAAAGGCGGCGAATTTCGGCCCGGAGCTGATGCGCTTCGTCGAGAAGAGCATCTTGATTCAGGTGCTCGACCATGTCTGGAAGGAGCACCTGCTCGCCCTCGACCATCTGCGCCAGGGCATCGGTCTGCGCGCCTACGGCCAGCGCGACCCGCTCAACGAGTACAAGGCCGAGGCGTTCGCGCTGTTCAACGCGATGCTGCAGGAACTGAAGGAGCGGGTGACGATGATGCTCGCGCGCGTCGAGCTTGGCGCCGAGCCGCCGCCGCCGCAACCGGTGACGATGTTCGAGCAGCATCCGGAGCCGGCGCTCATGGGCGCGGGCGACGGCATGGCGGAGGCGCCGGCGGCGATGGTCGCCATGGCTTCGGTCGGCGCGGCCCGCGTCGCGGTCGATCCCAACGATCCCTCCACCTGGGACCGCTCGCCGCGCAACGCGCCCTGCCCGTGCGGCTCCGGGCGCAAGTACAAGCATTGCCACGGCAAGAACGCGTGAGGAGCGCGATGCGCGTCTGCATCCTGGAGAACGACCGGCTGCCGGAGGGCCTGGCGCCCGCCGGCGTGCGTTTCGCCGACTACTACGTGCGCATGCTGCGCGAGGCCGATCCCGCCATCGGCTGCGACATCTTCCACACGCCCGCGGGCGAGTACCCGGAGGATTTCGCGCGCTACGACGCGGTGATGCTGACCGGCAGCCATGCCGACGCGTTCGCGGACGATCCCTGGGTCGTGGAGCTGCGCCGGCGCGTGACCGCCCTGATCGAGGCGCGGGCGAAGCTGGTGGGCATCTGCTTCGGCCACCAGGTGCTGGGACTTTGCCTCGGCGCGCCGGTGGGCCGCGCGGAATGCGGCTTCACCATCGGGCGCGTGGCTTATCGCTGGCATGGCGATGGCGCGACGATGGGCGCCGCCGACGGCTATGCGCTGCTGGCCTCGCACCAGGACCAGGTGAAGGCGCTGCCCGCCGGGGCGACGCTGCTGGCGAGCAGCGAGGCTTGCCCGGTCGCGGGCTTCACCTATGGCGGGCATGTGCTGAGCCTGCAGCCGCACCCGGAGCTGGACGAGGCCATTGTCACCAACATCGTCGAGAGCCGGCGCGACAGCCTCGGCGAGCGGGCCGAGGCGGCGCTCGCGAGCATGAACGTGCCGCACGAGGGCGCGGCGATCGGGGCGATAATCGCGGCCTTCATCCGCGGCGAAGCGGCGCGGAAGGCGGCCTAGGCACCGCCAGCTCTCGGCTGCCTACTCGGTAAGGACGCGGCTCGGCGTTGCTGGGTTGGGTGACTGGGCCGGCTCCTTCTCGGCGGGCGGCGGCGGCGCAGGGACGCGCGGGCGGCGCACTCCGGTTCCGACGCGCTGCGGGCGGATCGCGGCGGGGTCGATGCCGGCCACGTCCGCGGGCGAGGCCTTGGCGATGGCGGCGAACAGCATCGGCCACAGGCCGCGGCCGCACCAGCGGTTCCAGCGATTATAGACGGTGGTGGGCGGCCCATAGGCCGAGGGGCAGTCCTGCCAGCGCGTGTTGCTGCGCAACATGTAGAGAATGCCGCTGATGATGCGCCGGTCGTCCTCCCGGCTCGCGCTCAGGCGATGGCGCGGCAGCATTGGCAGGATCGCCTGCCAGCCGGTTTCGCTCAGCCAGTACGGTTCCGTTCCGGTGGGTCCTGCCATGATGGATCCGGCCTCCTCAACTGGAGGTTGAATCACAACTCGGACTCCGATTCCTAGGGGTTTTGGAAGGTTTCGGTGGCACGGGGGGATCCGCGCCGGGTCGTGCGCCGGCGTCAGACCCCGTCCAGGCGCCGCAGTGGCATGGTCCAGGCCATGATGGCGCTGGTCAGCGGGAAGCAGGCGATGGTGAGGAAGGCGGCGCGGAAGGCCCCCGCGATCTCCGCCTGCACCCGCGCGAGCCGCGCCGGTGGCAGGCCGGACAGTGCCGCGGGCCCCGCCTCGACCACACGGCTGAAGAGGTGCGCGGTAACCGGGTCGCTCAACGCGATCATCGCGAAGAGCACGGCCCCAGTGACGGCCGCCCCGAATGCCGAGCCGACGCTGCGCGAGAACTGCACCCCGGCCGCCGCCGCGCCGAGCTGCGCGCGGCCGGCGACGAGTTGCACCGTGAGCTGCACCACCGACATCGTCGTGCCGATGCTCAGCGAGAGCCAGGCGAAGAGGAACGGCAGCTGCCTCACGGTCAGGTCCGGCGCCGCGAAGGCCAGGAAGATCAGCCCCAGGGCCACCATCGGCAGCCCGATCGAGGGGAAGATCGCGGTGCGCCCGGTGCGTGCCATCAGCCGGCCGGTGATGAGCGAGCCCACGGCGATGAGCGCGGTCAGAGGCAGGAGCAGGAGGCCCGTGGTGCTGGCGTCGAGCCCGCGTACCACGCGCAGGTAGATCGGCAGGAAGGTGACCAGCGAGACCACGGTCGCACCGCTGCACAGCGCCATCACGCCGGCGCGCCAGATCGAGGGGTTGCGCATCAGCCCGACAGGCAGCAGCGGCTGCGGCGCCCGGCGTTCGTGGCGGACCAGGAGGCCAAGCGCGACGGCGGCGAAGGCGGCCAGGCCGGCGGCGAGCGTGAGGTCGTGCGTGTCCATGCGCTGCGCCTTCTCGAGCGCCAGGAGCAGCGGCGCGATGAACAGCGCGAACAGCACCGCGCCCGGCGTGTCGAACCGGAAACGGTCGGAGGGCGGGGCGACGCGCGGCAGGCGGGCGACGAGGGCGATGGCCGCGAGGCCGAACGGCAGGTTGATCAGAAAGATCGACCGCCAGCCGAAACTCTGCGTGAGCCAGCCGCCGGCGACGGGGCCGAAGGTGGAGGAGGAGACGAAAATGGAGGAGAGCCAGCCCTGGTAGCGTGCGCGCTCGCGCGGCGGTACCGCCTCGCCGAGCAGCGCCTGGCAGAGTGTCATCAGCCCGCCGCCGCCCGCGCCCTGCAGCACGCGCGCTGCCGCGAGCAGGGTGACCGAGGGTGCCGCGGCGCAGAGCATGGAGGCGCCGATGAAGATGGCCAGCGCCACGAACATCATGCGCTTGCGCCCGAGCGCGTCGCCGAGACGGCCATAGACCGGTGCCGCGATGGTGGAGGCGAGGAGGTAGCCGACGACGATCCAGGCGATGCGGTTCAGCTCGCCCATCTCGCCGGCGATGGCGGGCAGCGCCGTGGAGACGATGGTCTGGTCGATCGCCGCCATGAACATCGGCAGCATGATCGAGGGGAAGACCGCAAAGAAGAGCTGGCGCGAGCGCCCGGGGTCGAACGGCGCGTCGGGCGCTGCGTCGTGCCGGGGGACGGGGTTGGCGGCCGCGGTTGCGTCGGAGGCGGCAGAGGCGGAACTGGCCATCGCTTTCAGTGTCGGACGCGGCGGGCGAACCTGTCCATACGCGGGGGGACGCGAAAACCGGGCAGCCGGCATGCCCCGGGCGGTGCATCGCGGGACATCCGGCGGCGGTGCCCTGCTTGTCGCTGTTCAGGCCGGCCCATTACAGTCAATGCCCGCCTGGGGAGGCAACCGTGCCCGATATCCCGTCGCTGGACCTGGACCCGTTTTCCGCCGCTTTCTTCGACGACCCGTATCCAGGGCACGCGCTGGTGCGCGAGAGCGCGCCGGTGGTGTTCCTGCCGCGCTACGGCTGCTACGCAACGGGCCGGCATGCCGAGATCCACGCCATGCTGACGGACTGGGAGAGTTATGTCTCCAGCCGCGGTGTCGGCGTCACCGACTACAAGACGCATCCGCCCCTTCGCGGCCCGAGCCTGGTGCTGGAGACCGATCCGCCGCTGCACACGCACCGGCGCGAGGTGCTGAACCAGGTGCTTTCCCCGGCGGCGCTGCGTGCGTTGCGGCCCCGCTTCGCCGCCGAGGCCGAGGCGCTGGCCGAACACCTGGCCGCGCGCGAGTTGTGCTGCGGCATCCGCGACATTGCCGAGGCCTTTCCGCTGACCGTTTTCCCCGACGCGCTGGGCATGGGGCAGGAGGGGCGGGAGAGCCTGCTGCCCTATGGTAATTTCGTGTTCAACTCGATGGGGCCACGTAACGATCTGCTGGAGGCCTCGCTCGCGGAGCTGCCGCCGCTCAACGAATGGGTGACGCGCCAGTCGGCGCGCGGCGCGCTGGTGGCGGAAGGGTTCGGCACGGCGATCTACGCGGCGGCGGATCGCGGCGAAATCGGCGCGGAGGAGGCGCCGCTGGTGGTGAAGGCGCTGCTCTCGGCCGGGGTGGACACGACGGTGAACGGCATCGGCGCGGCACTCGCCGCCTTCGCCGCGCATCCCGGCGAATGGGCGAAGCTGCACGCCAACCCGGCGCTGGCGCGAGGCGCGTTCGAGGAGGCGATCCGCTACGAGAGTCCGGTGCAGACCTTCTTCCGCACCACCTCGCGGCCTGCCGAGCTGGGCGGAACGCCGCTGCCCGAGGGCGCGAAGGTGCTGATGTTCCTCGCCGCCGCCAACCGCGATCCGCGGCGGTGGGACGCGCCGGACCGGTTCGACATCGGCCGCAACGCCGCCGGCCATGTCGGCTTCGGCGCCGGCATCCATATGTGCGTGGGCCAGGTGCTCGCGCGGATGGAGGGTGAGGCGGTGCTGGCGGCGCTGGCCCGCCGCTTCGCACGGCTGGAGCCAGCCGGGCCCGCGGTGCGGCGGCACAACAACACGCTACGCGGACTGCGCGCTCTGCCGCTGCGGCTGGTCCCGGCGTGAAGTGAACGAGCGCCCTGCGCCCCGTCAGATCAGCGTGTCGTGCCCGATGGCCAGGAACTTGTCGCGGCGGCGGGCGCGCAACGCGGTGCCGTCGAGTTCGGCGAGCGGGGCCAGCGCCAGCGCGATCGCGTCGCCCACCGCGGCGACCGCGGCCTGCGGGTCGCGATGCGCGCCGCCCAGCGGCTCGGCGATGATGCGGTCGATCAGGCGCAGGCGGCGCAGATCCTCGGCGGTCAGCTTCAAAGCCTCGGCGGCGGCGGCGGCCTGGGCCTGGTCCTTCCACAGAATCGCGGCGCAGCCCTCGGGCGAGATCACGGAATAGATGCTGTGCTCCAGCATCAGCACCGCGTCGCCGGCCGCGAGCGCGATGGCCCCGCCCGATCCGCCCTCGCCCACGATGGTGGCAACCAGCGGCACCGGCGCGGCGAGGCAGGCGTCGATCGAGCGGGCGATGGCCTCCGCCTGGCCGCGCGCCTCGGCGTCGATGCCCGGGAAGGCGCCGGAGGTGTCCACGAAGCTCAGCACCGGCAGGTTGAAGCGGCCGGCGAGTTCCATCAGCCGGCGCGCCTTGCGGTAGCCCTCCGGCCGGCTCATGCCGAAATTATGCGCGACCCGGCTCTCGGTGTCGGAGCCCTTCTCGGTGCCGAGCACCGCCACGGCGCGGCCGCGGAACCGGCCGATGCCGCCCACGATGGCGGCGTCGTCGGCGAAGGCACGGTCGCCGGCGAGCGGGGTGAATTCCGTGATCAATCCGGCAACATAATCCGTCGCTTTGGGCCGGTCCGGGTGGCGGGCGACCTGCGTCTTCTGCCAGGGGGTGAGCCGGGCATAGGTGCCGCGCAGCTCCCGCTCCACCTTGGCGGACAGGCGGCCGACCTCGTCGGCGATGTTGATGCCGCCCTCCGGCCCCTGCGGTTCGGACATCTGCCGCAGCTCCTCGATCTTGGCCTCGAGCTCGGCGATCGGCTTTTCGAAATCCAGGAAGTGTCGCATGCGCGGGGGGCTAGCACCTTTCGGCGCGGCGGTCAGGGGGGCCCTGACCCGCGTTTGGCGAGGGGGTGATGGGCTTTCACGAGCCGGGCCAGGCGCTCGGCCTGGACATGCGTGTAGATCTCGGTGGTCGCGATGTCAGCGTGGCCGAGCAGAAGCTGCAGCGAGCGCAGGTCGGCGCCGCGGGCCAGCATGTGGCTGGCGAAGGCGTGACGCAGCACATGCGGCGAGACGCGGGCGGGGTCGATGCCTGCCGCCAGCGCCGTGCGCTTCAGCGTGAGCCAGAACGCCTGGCGGGTGAGCGGGCGGGCGGGATTGCGGCCGGGGAACAGCCAGGGACCATCCGCGGGCAGCGCCCGCGCCGCCTCCCGCGCCGCGTCCGAGAGCGGGACCATGCGGTCCTTGCCGCCCTTGCCGCGTACCAGCAGCATGCGCCCCTCCGTCGCCAGCGCCACGCGGCGCAGTTTGAGCAGTTCGGAGACGCGCAGGCCGGTTGCGTAGAGCAGTTCGAGAGCCGCGGTCATGGCCGCGGCCTCGCCGACCCTGGGCATGGCCCGGGCGGCGGCGAGCAGCGCATCCACCTCCGCCTCCGAGAGCAGCTTGGGCAGGCGGCTCGGCAGGCGCGGGGAATCGAGGTTGAGCGTAGGGTCGTCGGGGCGCACGCGCTCGCGCAGCAGGTGCAGGTAAAGCTGGCGAAGCGCCGAAAGTTTCCGGGCCGCGCTGCGGGCGGCGATGCCGGACGCCTCCAGGTGCGTGAGGAAGGCGCGCAGCGTTGCCTCGGTCGCGGCGGCGAGGTCCTCGCCGCGCCCGGCGGCGAAGGCGGCGAAGGCCTCGAGGTCGCGGCGATAGGCGAGCAGCGTGTTGCGCGCGGCGCCGCGCTCGGCGGCGAGCATCTCGAGGAAGGCCTCGAGGTGTCGCGCGCCAGTCACGCGGTCCGCCAGCATGGCAGGCTCCGGAGAGTCAGATGGCGGAACAGGATGCGGCATATTGTTTATTATTAGCATGAAGTGGGTGGCGTCGCAGCCGGCAATCCGGTTGGGTGCAATCGGCGCGGGCGTGCTAGAGGCTCGCGGATGAACGACGACAGCGTCCTCGCCGCGACCACGGCACCCGCGGCCGGGCTGGCCCCGCCCGCGGGGCGCAGTATCGTGCTGGTCGGGATCATGGGCGCGGGGAAGACCTCGATCGGGAGGCGGCTCGCGGCCAGGCTCGGCCTGCCGTTCCGCGACGCCGACCAGGAGATCGAGCAGGCGGCGGGGTGCTCGATCGCGGAGATCTTCGCGCGCTTCGGTGAGGCGGCGTTCCGCGACGGCGAGAAGCGCGTCATCAAGCGGCTGCTCGGCGCGGAGCCGATCGTGCTCGCGGCCGGCGGCGGCGCCTACATGGACCCGGAGACGCGCGCGACCATCCGCGCCCACGCCGTCTCCATCTGGCTGCGCTCGACGCTGCCGGTGCTGCTGCGGCGCGTGGCGCACCGCACCCATCGCCCACTGCTCAACGCCGACAACCCCGAGACGGTGCTGCGGCGGCTGATGGCGGCACGCTACCCGATCTACGCCGAGGCCGACATCACGGTCGATTGCGGCGATGAAACACCGGAGACGACGACCGAGACGGTGCTGCGCGCGCTGGTGGAGCACCGGCCGCCGCGCCGCTTGCCGGTGGCGCTGTCGGGCGGCGGCTACGACGTCATCGTGGGTGACGGGCTGCTGGCGAAGGCGGGCAGCCTGCTCGGCCCGGTGCTGCCGCAGCGCCGTGCCGTGGTGGTGACGGACGAGCACGTGGCCGGGCTGCATGCCGGGGCGCTGGCTTCGGGGCTGGGCGAGGCCGGGTTCGAGACCGGCGAGCCGATCGTGGTGCCGGCGGGCGAGACCACAAAGTCGCCCGAGGCCTACCTGGCGCTGGCTTCCGACCTGCTCGACCGGCGGGTGGAGCGGCGGACCGCGGTGATCGCGCTCGGCGGCGGCGTGGTAGGCGACCTCGCCGGCTTTGCAGCGGCGACGGTGCTGCGCGGCCTACCCTTCGTGCAGGTGCCGACGACGCTGCTCGCGCAGGTGGATTCCAGCGTCGGCGGCAAGACCGGGATCAACATGCGCCAGGGCAAGAACCTGCTCGGCGCGTTCCACCAGCCGCGGGCGGTGCTGGCGGACGTTTCGGCGCTGGCGACGCTGCCGCCCAGGGAGTTGCGCGCCGGCTATGCCGAGATCGCGAAGGCGGGGCTGATCGGCGACGCGTCGTTCTTCGCATGGTGCGAGGCCAACGCAGCGGCGCTGCTCGCGGGCGATGCCGCGGCGCAGGCGGAGGCGGTATGGCGTGCCTGCTCGTTCAAGGCCCGCGTGGTTGGCGACGACGAGCGCGAGGAAAAGCCGAACGACGGCCGTGCGCTGCTGAACCTCGGCCACACCTTCGGCCACGCGATCGAGGCGGAGTGTGGCTACGGCCAGGTGCTGCACGGCGAGGCCGTGGCGGTGGGGCTGGGGCTGGCGTTCCGCCTCTCGGCCAGGCTCGGGCACTGCGATGCGTCGCTCGCGGGGCGGGTGGAGGCGCATGTGGAGGCGTGCGGCCTGCCGGCGAC
>JAJZUI010000142.1 GCA_021847175.1 Pseudomonadota bacterium | reverse complement strand
GCGTGGGGGCGAGCACCGGCGCCAGCGCCAGCAGCAGCGCGAAAAGAACCGCAAGAGATCGCATGCCGGCCATATGGTGGGGCGGACGCATCCGTTCCATCCCGAGCCTCCGCGTCGCCCCGATCAGGCGCCCGCCATGGTCATGCCGTCCACGCGCAATGTCGGCGCGTCCACGCCCCGCCTGAACCGCAGATCGTCCGCCGGGGTAATGGACAAAAACATATCGCGCAGATTGCCGGCGATGGTGATCTCGGCCACCGGCTCCGCCAGCTCGCCGTTGCGGATCATGAACCCGGCGGCACCACGGCTGTAATCGCCGGTCAGCCCGTTCACGCCCATGCCGATCATTTCGTTGACGTAAAGCCCCTCGGCGATGTCGGCCATCAGCGCCGCGGGCGAGAGCCTGCCCGCCGCCATGAAGAGGTTGGACGTCCCGGGCGCGGGCGGGCTGCCGGTGCCGCGCACGGCGCTGCCGGTGCTGGCGAGCCCCAGCTGGCGCGCGCTGCGGCTGTCCAGCACCCAGGTCTGCAGCACGCCGTCCTCGACCAGGGCGAGTTTCCTCGTCGGCACGCCCTCGCCGTCGAAAACGCGCGAGCGCAGGCCGCGGCGGCGGCGGGGATCGTCGTGGATCATAATGCCAGCCGGCATGATCCGGGTACCCATCGCGTCCTTGAGGAAGGTGGTGCCGCGCGCCACCGAGGCGCCGTTGATCGCACCCGAAAGGTGCCCGACCAGCGAGCCTGCAACGCGCGGGTCGAATAACACGGGCAGCTTCGCCGTGCGCGGCCGCGTCGGGTTGAGCCGGCGCACCGCGCGCTCGCCCGCAAGCCGGCCCACCGTCTCCGGCGTGTCGAGGTCGGAAGCGTGCACCGCGCTGTGGCTTTCGTAGTCGCGCTGCATCGCGGTGCCGCTGCCCGCGAGCACCGTCGCCGAGATGGAATGGGAGGTGCGCAGCGTGCGCCCGGCGAAACCCGCGGAGGTCACGATCAGCGCCTCCATCCGTCCCCAATCCGCCGAGGCGCCCTCCGAGTTGGTGACGCCGGGGACGGCCATCGCCGCCGCCTCGGCCGCGAGCGCCCGGGTGGTGAGCTGCGCCGCGTCCGGCTCCACGGGATCGACGAGATCGAGGTCGTCCGGGTCCGGCGCCCGCGCCGTGTCGGCGAGGCCGGTGAACGGGTCCTCAGGCAGCACGCGGGCCATGCCGACGGCCTGTTCCGCGAGTTCGGCGAACCGCCTGGGCTCGACCCCGGTCGCGGAGACGATCGCCGCCTGCCGGCCGATGAAGACGCGCAGGCCAAGGTCCGCGCTTTCCGCGCGCTCGACATGCTCAGTCTTGCCCAGCCGGCATTGCGCCTCCAGCGATTGCGATGCGACCAGCACCGTGTCCGCGGCATCCGCGCCGGCGCGCCGTGCCGCGGCGATCAGGTCGCCGAGCAGCGCCAGGTGGTCGGGCGCGGTCACGCCGCGAGCTTCTCCGCGATCGCCGGCAGCGACGGCACGCGGCTCGCGGGGCCCATCGCGGCGAGCGTGGGCCGGGCGCGGAACAGGCGCCGCGCGGCCCGCGCGATGTCATCGATGCTGACCGCGGCGATCTTCGCCACCGTCTCGGCCACCGGCACGACGCGGCCGAACACCTGCCATTGTCGCGCCAGCTGCTCGCAGCGGCTGCCGGTGCTCTCGAGCGACATCAGCAGGCTCGCCTTCACCTGCGCGCGGGCTCGGGCGAGCTCCACCTCCGTCACGTCGTGCTGCACCCGGCCCAGCTGTTCCAGCACCACCGGCACCAGCTCCGCCGCCTCGCTCTCGCCAGTGCCGGCGTAGATGGTGAACAGGCCGGAATCGAGTGCTGGCGCCGAGTACGAATAGATCGAGTAGACGAGGCCCCGCTTCTCGCGCACCTCCTGGAACAGCCGCGAGGACATGCCGCCGCCGAGCACCGTGGACAGCAGCATCACCGGGTAGAAATCCCGGTCGGCATAGGCGACGGAGGGAAAGCCGAGCACCAGGTGCACCTGGTCGAGCTCGCGGGACTCGCGGAACTCGCCGCCGGCATAGGCGGCGGGCACGGGGCTCGGTGCCGGGTCGCGCGGCAGGTCCGCGAAATGCTTCTCCGCCAGCGCCAGCACGGTCTCGTGATCGAGGTTGCCGGCGGCGGCGACCACGGTGTTGGCGGCCGCGTAGTGGCGGCGCATGTAGCCGGTGAGCGCCGCGCGCTTCATGTCGCGGATCAGCACCTCGGTGCCGAGCACCGGTCGGCCCATTGGCTGGTCCGGATAGGCGGTCGCCTGGAAATGGTCGAAGACGATGTCGTCCGGCGTGTCGTTGGCCTGGCCGATCTCCTGCAGGATGACGCCGCGCTCGCGCTCAAGCTCATCCGGCGCGAAGGTGGAGTGGCAGAGGATGTCGCCGATGATGTCGGCACCGAGGGCGAGGTCCTCCTTCAGCAGCTTCACGTAATAAGCGGTCTGCTCGCGAGCCGTGTAGGCGTTGATGTGCCCGCCCACGGCCTCCACCTCCTCGGCGATGGCCGCTGCGCTGCGCCGCTCCGTGCCCTTGAAGGCCATGTGCTCAAGGAAATGCGAGACCCCGTTTTCGTTCGGCGCCTCGTGGCGGGCGCCGGAGGCGACATAGGCACCGATGGACACGGTCTCGACCCGCTCCATTCGCTCGCTGATGACCGTGAGCCCGGACGACAATCGGCTGACCCGGACCGCCCCCCCTCCGTCAATGGGGGGGGCCTCCGTCGTAGGCGCATTCATGCGGCATTCCTCAAGCTGGCGCTGCGTACGGCGGCCTCGACCTGGGCGAGGTCGGCGGGCAGGCGGATATAACGTTCTTGCCTCTCATATAGGTCGGCGAGGTGGCTGGGCAGGGGGGGATGGCGCCCAACCGCCCGCTCGATCGCGTCCGGAAACTTGGCGGGATGCGCGGTGGCGGCCACAACCGTTTGAATTCCTTGGAGAGATAGCGCACGCGCGGCAGCCATGCCCACGGCGGTGTGGGGGTCGGCCAAGTAGCCGGTCGCGGCCTCGGTGGCCCGGATCTCGGCGAGCGTGGCCTCATCGTCCACCGCGTGGCCGGCAAAGAGGGCGGTTGCCCGACGCCAGGCGGCCTCCGGCACCGGCATCCGCCCGCCGGCGCGGAACTCCCGCATCGTGGCCGCCGTCGCCGCCGGGTCGCGGTCCAGCAGCTCGAACAGCAGGCGCTCGAAATTGGAGCTGACCTGGATGTCCATGCTCGGCGACAGGCTGGGCACCACCGGCTGCCGCGACATGTCGTTGGCGACGAGGAAGCGGGCGAGGATGTCATTGCGGTTGGAGCCGACGATCAGCCGCGCGATCGGCAGGCCCATCCGCCGCGCTGCCCAGGCCGCCAGCACGTTGCCGAAATTGCCGGTGGGCACCGCGAACGCCACCTCCCGGTCCGGCGCGCCGAGCGCCAGGGCGGCGGCGGCGTAATAGGGGATCTGGGCGGCGATGCGCGCCCAGTTGATCGAGTTCACCGCCGCGAGGTGCATCGTCTCGCGGAACGGCGTGTCGGCGAACATCGCCTTCACCAGGTCCTGGCAGTCGTCGAAGCTGCCGTCGATGGCGATGTTGGTGACGTTGGGCGCCAGCACCGTCGTCATCTGGCGCCGCTGCACCTCGCTGGTGCGGCCATCGGGGTGCAGGATCGCGATGCGGATGCCTGCCCGCCCGGCGCAGGCGGCGATCGCGGCCGAGCCGGTGTCGCCGGAGGTGGCCCCGACGATGGCGATCTCGCCTCCACGTCGCGCCAGGCTCGCCTCGAACAGGCGGCCGACAAGCTGCAGCGCGAGATCCTTGAAGGCCAGCGTCGGCCCGTGGAACAGTTCCTCGACGAAGAGATGCGGCCCGAGCTGGACCAGCGGCACCACGGCGGGGTGGGCGAAGCCGCCATAGGCGGCCCGGCAGAGCGGCAGCAGCTCGGATTCCGGGAAGGACCCGCCGGTGAAGCGGGCGATCAGGCGGGCAGCGAGCGCCGGGTAGTCAAGCCCGCGCAGCGCCCGCCACTCGGCGGCGGAAAGCTCCGGCCAAGCCTCGGGGACGAACAGCCCCCCGTCCTCCGCCAGGCCGGCGAGCAGCACGCCCTCGAAATCGCGGGGTTCGGCCCCGCCGCGGGTGGAAACATAGCGCATGCCGGGTTCTGGCCCGCGCCGCCCCGCGGTTCAAGTCAACGATCGTTCAGGGGACGCTCACGCGCCGAGGAGCGGCGGCAGTTCCGCGAGGGTGCGGATCTCGTGGTCCGGCTTGCCGGGCAGGCGCTCCGGTTTCTGGCCATAACGGTTGCACCAGACGGCGCGCATCCCGAAGGCCGAGGCGGCGTGGGCGTCCCAGGCGTTGGAGGACTGGAACGACACCTCCTCCGCCCGCACGCCGAGCCGGTTGAGCGCGTGCTGGTAGACCCGCGGATCGGTCTTGTAGACGCCGACCTCCTCGATCGAGACGACAGCATCCAGAAGGTCGCGGAGCCCGTTGCCCTCGACCGCCGCATTGAGCATCGCCGGCGTGCCGTTGGAGAGGATCGCGGTCCTGAACCCGCCGGCGCGCAGGCGGCGCAGCGCCTCCGGCACCTCCGGGAAGCAGGCGAGCGTGAGGTAAAGCCCCATCAGCCGCTCGCGCAACGCGGGGTCGGCGAGGCCCAGCGTCTCCAGCGCGTGGTCCAGCGCGTCACCCGTCACCTGCCAGAAATCCGCGTGCTGGCGGCCGAGCGAGCGTAGCCAGGTGTATTGCAGCTGCTTGTCCCGCCACAGCGCGGAGAACGCCGGCGCGCGCTCGCCCAGCACGTCGCGGCACGACGCGGCGGCGGACGCGAAGTCGAACAGCGTGCCATAGGCATCGAAGACGCAGGCGCGGATGCCGGCGAGCTGGGGCATGGCGTTCCTCCGGGTGGGTGCCTCGGCGCCGCGGCAGCTTCGCCGCCGACACGCAAACGTCAACCGAGGCGGGCTGTTCTGGTGCCGCACCCATGGCAAAGTGCGGCCGTTTTCATCCGGAGACCACCGTGCCCCTGCTTCCCGCCTTCGCCGCGCCCGGGCGCTTCTTCAAGGGCAACCTGCACACGCATTCCACGCGTTCCGACGCGGTGCGCGAGGTCGGGCATGTCTGCGAGACCTATCGCGACGCGGGCTACGACTTCCTGGCCGTCACCGATCATTTCCTGCCGAAATTCGGGTTCCCGATCACCGACACGCGGCCCTACCGGACCAACGCCTTCACCACCATCATGGGCGCCGAGGTGCATGCGCCGGGAACGGAGCTGGGCGAGGCCTGGCACATCCTCGCTGTCGGCCTGCCGCTGGATTTCGCGCCGACGGCAAACGGCGAGACCGGCCCGCAGCTCGCGGCGCGCTGTGCCGCGGCCGGGGCCTTCGTCGCTATTGCGCATCCGCAATGGTACGGGCTCACGATCGCGGACGCGGAATCGCTGCTGCCGGCGGCGCACGCGGTGGAGGTGTACAACCATGGCTGTGCCGTGGGCTCCGACCGCGGCGACGGCTGGACACTGCTCGACGCGCTGGTCTCGCGCGGCCATGCGCTGCATGCCTGTGCCACCGACGATGCGCATTTCAAGTACCCGGACTGGTGCGGCGGCTGGACCATGGTGAAGGCGGCGGCGCCGGAGCCGGAGGCGCTGGTCGCCGCCCTGCGCGCCGGGCACTGCTACAGCAGCCAGGGACCGGAGATCCATGCCATCGACGTCACCGGCGACGAGGTGAGCGTGGCCTGCTCGCCCGCCCGTTCCGTTACCGTGCTCGGCCACGCCAGCGCCGACGACATGATCTTCGGCGATGGCATGCGCGAGGCGCGGCTCGACATATCCAAGTTCCGCGCTGGCGGCTGGGCGCGCGTGGTGGTCGTGGACGAGGCCGGGCGCCGTGCCTGGAGCAACCCGTTCCGGCTCGGCTGACGCGGCGGTTTCCTTCCCGCCGTTTGCCTGCGAGACTGACCGTATGGGGAAGGAAACGTTCGCCGCGCGCTTCGCGGGGCTGACACCGCTGCTGCGCCCGCGCTCCGTCGCCGTGCTCGGTGCCTCGGCGGACCGGCTGCGCATCGGCGGGCGGCCCATCGCCTACATGCTGGACCGTGGCTTCCGGGGCGCGATCCTGCCGGTCAACCCGAACCGCGACGAGATCCAGGGCCTGCGCTGCTACCCGAGCGTCGCTACCCTGCCGGAGGTACCGGACGTCGCGATCGTCGCCGTCGCGGCCGAGCGCGCCGTCGCCGCGGTCGAGGAACTGGCGCAGGCGGGCGTGCGCGGCGCCATCGTGCTCACCGCCGGGTTCGCGGAGGTGGGCGCCGAGGGGGCGGCGGCGCAGGCACGCATGACCACCGCCGCGCGCGTGGCCGGCATGCGGCTGCTCGGCCCCAACTGCCTGGGCCTGTTCAACGCGGCGATCGGCTATTTCCCGATCTTCTCCTCCTCCTTCGAGGGCGGCTGGCCGCTCGCGGGACGCATCGGCATCGCGAGCCAGTCCGGCGCCTTCGGCACCCACCTCTTCGTCGTCGCGCGCGACCGCGGCATCGGCACGCCGGTCTGTGTCACCACCGGCAACGAGGCCGACATCACCATCGCGGACGCGATCGGCTGGATGGCGCAGGACGAGGGCACCGACGTCATCGCCGTCTACGCCGAGGGTTTTCGCGACGGCGCGGTGTTGCGCGCCTCGCTCGCCGCCGCCAGGGAAGCGCGCAAGCCGGTCGTGATGTTGAAGGTCGGCCGCTCCGCGCTCGGCCAGGCGGCGGCCAGTTCCCACACCGCCGCGATCGCCGCTGACGAACGCGTGGCGGAGGCTGTGCTCGTGGAATACGGGGTCGCCCGCGCACGCGGCACGGAGGAGTTGCTGGACATCGCGCACCTGGCCACGCGCCGCATCTACCCCGCGGCCAACACGCTCGGCGTGCTCACCGTGAGCGGCGGCGGCGGCGTGCTGGTGGCGGACGCGGCGGAGGCAAACGGCATCGCCATGCCGCCGATGCCCGAAGAGGCGCAGGCGCGGTTGCGCGCGCTGGTGCCCTTTTCCGCGCCCGCGAACCCCGTCGACTGCACCGCGCAGGTGTTCAACGACTTCGCCATGGTCGGCACGTTCCTCGAGGAGACGGCCGGCGCCGGCTACACGACGCTGCTGATCTTCTTCTCCCAGGTCGGGGCCGCGCCCTCCATCGCGCCGCGTTTGCGCGAGCATCTCGCCGCACTGCGCGCCCGCCACCCCGGCGTGCTGATGGTGCTTTCCGTTCTTGCCCCCGCGGAGCTGGTCCGCGATTACGAGGCGCTCGGCTTCGCGGTGTTTCCGGACCCCACGCGCGCGGTGGTGGCGATCGGCTCCATCGGGCGCATCGGCGCGGCGTTCGCGGCGCAGCCGGGATTGCCGCCGCCGACCGTGCCCCCGGTGACGCTGCCCACCGCCAACCCCAGCGAGCCGGAAGCGAAACGCCTGCTGCTAGCCGCCGGCATCGCGGTGGGGATGGAGGAAGTCTGCCGCACGATGGCGGAATCCGAGGCGGCGGCGCGGCGCATCGGCCTGCCCGTGGTGATGAAGATCGTCTCGCCCGGCATCACGCACAAATCGGAAATCGGCGGCGTGGTGACCGGCGTTGCCGCGATCGACGACGTTGCGCGCACACACACGTTACTGCTGGAGCGCGCGGCGGCGAACGCACCCGGCGCGCGCATCGAGGGCGTTCTCGTCGCGAAACAATATGCTGGCACGGAGCTGATCATGGGCATCGCCCGCGATCCGGTCTTCGGTCCCATGGCGCTGGTCGGCGCCGGCGGCATCTTCGCCGAGATCATGGAGGATGTGGCGCTGCATTCCTGTCCGTTCGGCGAGGACGTGGCGGAGGCGATGATCCGCTCGCTGCGCTGCTTTCCGCTGCTCGCCGGCGCACGCGGGCGCGAACACGCGGACATTGCCTCGCTCGCCACCATGCTCGCGCGGCTATCCGCCTTCGCCATCGCCGCCGGGCCGCGCCTCGCCGCCGTCGATCTCAACCCCGTCATCGCCTCCGCCCAAGGGGTCGCGGCGGTCGATGCCGTGATGCTGTTGCGGGAGTAGAACATGCCGATCGTCTACGAGAAGCTGATGCACCACCGGATCGCGCCGGTGCGCCAGCGCTACACGACGCGGGATACCATCTTCTACGCGCTCTCCGTCGGCTTCGGCTGCGACCCGCTCGACGAACGCCAGCTCGATTTCGTCGATCAGCACAGGGCACTGCGCGCCGCCCCTACGATGGCGATCGTGCTCGGCTATCCCGGCTTCTGGCTGCGCGACCCGGCAACGGGCGTGGACGCCCTGCGCCTGGTGCACGGCGAACAGGGCATCGAATGGCACGCGCCTCTGCCGCCCGAGGGCGAGGTGATCGGCGAGAGCCGCATCACCGGGCTCGTGGACAAGGGCGCGGGCAAGGGCGCGCTGCTCTATTCCGAAAAGCGGCTCGTGCACGCAACGACGGGAACGCTGATCGCCACCACCACCTCGACCACCTTCCTGCGCGGCGATGGCGGCTTCGGCGGTCCGAGCGGTCCCGTGAAGGCGCCGCACGCGATGCCCGAGACCGCGCCCGACATCGTCTGCGACCTGCCCACGCGGCCGGAACAGGCGCTGTGGTACCGCATGAACGGCGACGACAACCCACTGCACGCCGACCCGGAGACGGCGAGCAAGGCCGGCTTCCCGCGGCCAATCCTGCACGGGCTGTGCACGCTCGGCGTCGTCGCGCACGCGCTCTTGCGCGAACTCGGCGGCTACGATCCCGCGCGGATGAAATCACTCGACCTGCGTTTCTCCGCCCCCGTCTTTCCCGGCGAGACCATCCGCACCGAGATCTGGCGCGACGGCAGCTTCCGCGCCCGCGTGCCCGGGCGCGATGCCATCGTGGTCAACAACGGCAGGGCGGTGTTCGCGTGATCGACAAGTTCGTCCGCACCATTGCCGACGCGCTGGCGGACATCAGGGATGGCAGCACGGTCCTGCTCGGCGGCTTCGGCGCGGTGGGCCAACCCAGCCAGCTCATCGACGGGTTGATCGAGCAGGGCGCCAAGGATCTCACGGTCGTCGCCAACAACGCCGGAAACGGGCGCGTGGGCCTCGCCCGGCTGATGGAACTCGGGCGCGTGCGGCGCATCGTCTGCTCTTTCCCGCGCAGCGCCGGCTCCGTGGTGTTCGAGGAACTCTACCGCGCCGGGAAGATCGAGCTCGAGATCGTGCCGCAGGGAACGCTCGCGGAACGGATGCGCGCGGCGGGCGCCGGCATCGGCGCTTTCTACACGCCCACCGCCTTCGGCACGCAACTCGCCCGCGGCAAGGAGACGCGCGAGATCGGCGGCCGGCAGCTTGTGCTGGAATACGCGCTGCCCGGTGACGTGGCGCTCGTCGAGGCCTGGCAGGCGGACCGCTGGGGCAACCTCACCTACCGGAAATCCGGCCGCAACTTCAACGCGGTGATGGCGACCGCCGCGAAGCTCACCGTCGTGCAGACGCAGCACGTGGCGGAACTCGGCACGCTGGACCCTGAGGCCATCGCGACACCCGGCATCTACGTGGACCGCGTGGTGCACGTCCCCTATGGTGATCCACCGGTTTAGGCGAGGGAGCAACGCCATGGACATGAGCACATGGTCGCGGCCGCAGATGGCCGCCCGCGTCGCCGCCGACATTCCGGAGGGCTGGTATGTCAACCTCGGCATCGGCATCCCGACCATGGTCGCCGACCATGTTCCGCTGGAACGCGAGGTGGTTTTTCATTCCGAGAACGGTGTGCTCGGCATCGGACCGGCACCGCCGAAGGAAATGGTCGATCCCTGGCTGATAAACGCCGGCAAGCAGCACGTGACACTGCGCAAGGGCGGTGCCTTCGTCCACCACGCCGACAGTTTCGCGATGATCCGCGGCGGGCATCTCGACCTTTGCGTGCTCGGCGCGTTCGAGGTGGCCCAGAACGGCGACATCGCCAACTGGGCAACGAGCGAGAACGACACCGCGCCGGCCGTGGGTGGCGCGATGGACCTTGCCGCCGGCGCGAAACGCGTCTGGGTACTGATGGAACACACCACAAAGGAGGGGCGCAGCAAGCTGGTGCGGCGCTGCTCCTATCCGCTCACGGCGTTGGGCTGCGTGCGGCGCGTCTACACCAACCTCGCCGTGCTCGATGTAACGCCTGAGGGATTCGCGGTCGTTGACGTCGCGCCTGGCGTGTCGCGCGAGGAACTGGCGGCGAGGACCGAGGCGCCGCTTCGTTTCGCATGAGCGACGTTGCCGACCTCGACGAATCCGTTCGCCTGATCCGTGGTTCCGCACGCGGAATCGCGGCCCCTGGCGACACGAGGCGCATCCGCGCGCTCCGCTTCTCCGAGGCCGGGTTCGACCGCGCGACGTGGCGGGAGATCTGCGCCATGGGTTGGCCCGGCCTGCGCGTGCCGGAGGCGGCGGGCGGCGTCGGGCTCTCGATGCGCGAATACGTCGCCCTCGCCGAAATGCTGGGCGAGGGTCTGGTGCCGGAGCCCGTGATCCCGGTCGCAATGGCCGCGCACGTCCTGCGCGGCACGGCGCTGGAGGCGCTGCTTGCCGGCGAGCGGATCGTCATCCCTGCCTGGCAGGAGACGGCGAACACGCTGGGCGTCGGCACCGCCACCACCGTCGGCGCGCGCGTGAACGGGCAAAAGCGCTTCGTGCCTCTCGCTTGCGGCGCGGATGCGTTTCTCGTCGCCGGCAGCGGCGGGCTTGCGCTGGTGGAGGCGGCTGCGCCGGGCGTGCGGATCGAGCGCCACCCGACACAGGATGGCGGTCATGTCGCAACCGTGACGTTCGAATCGGCGCCGGCAGAGAGGCTGCCCGGTTCGCTCGATGCTTCGTTCGATGACGCCATCGGGGAAGCCACGCTCGCCACCGCCGCGACGCTG
>JAJZUI010000141.1 GCA_021847175.1 Pseudomonadota bacterium | reverse complement strand
CTTCGAGGTGACGTTCGACGCGGATTAGCGCCGGCACGGTCCCGCGAACCGGGGGTTCCGGATTTTCGGAATATTGGAGTTTTTGGAATCACCGCGCGCGGCGCGCGCCGGTGATCGGGGCTATCGGAGCTATCGGAAACGGGGTGCGGAGGAAACAGAGGGAGCGGACCAACGGAGGTTTTGGCATTTTGGCGGAGCTGAGAAAGGATATGCGCCTAAATAAACGGATGCGTTTCTTTTCCAGTTTCAACCTGACCTCACATCTCATGGCCGCAATACAACTTTCGGTGGTCCCCGGAACCTGTGTCCCGGCGCATCTCCGGTTTCCAAAAACTCCAATATTCCGAAAATCCCGGGTCACGCCCCGCTTCCGATAGCTCCGATCGCTCCGATAGCTCCGCGGGCGCGAACGACCCCGCCGCCAAAATCACCAAAATGGCCAAAATGCCAAAACCCAACAGGCGAGGGCGGCGGCGAGGCGCGGGATCAGTGCCCCGCGGCCGGCGCGTCGAAATCCGGCACCGGCAGGCCGGAGGCGACGAGTTGAGCGGCGAGCGCCGATTTCAGCCGTTCCAGCCCCGCCTGGTCCCGCGCCTCGGCGCGCGCGACCAGCACCGCCTGGGTGTTGGAGGCGCGCAGCAGCCACCAGCCGTCATCGGTCAGCACGCGCACGCCGTCCGTGTCCGCGACTCTCGCCCCCGCCTGCTTGAGCCGGGCCGCGACCTCCGCGACCACCTCGAACTTGCGCGTCTCCTCGCAATCGAAACGAAGCTCGGGTGTGTTCACCACCTGCGGCAGCGCCTTGCGGATGGCGGAGAGCCTTTCGCCCCCGCGCGCGAGGATGCCGAGCAGCCGCACCGCGGTGTAGAGCGCGTCGTCGAACCCGTACCACCTGTCCGCGAAGAACACGTGACCGGACATCTCGCCCGCGAGCGGGCAGCCGGTCTCGGCCATCTTCGCCTTGATCAGGCTGTGCCCGGTCTTCCACATCAGGGGCGCGCCGCCGGCCTTCGCCACCTCGTCGAACAGCACCTGGCTCGCCTTCACGTCGGCGATGATCGTCGCACCGGGCCGGGACTTCAGCACGTCGCGCGCCAGCACCACGAGGAGCTGGTCGCCGAACAGCATGTGCCCCTCGTCGTCCACCACGCCGATGCGGTCCGCGTCGCCGTCGAAGGCAATGCCAAGGTCGGCACCCTGCGCGCGCACCGCGGCGATCACGGCCTCGAGGTTCGCCGGCACCGTCGGGTCCGGATGGTGGTTGGGGAAGCGCCCGTCGATCTCCGGGAACAGGATGCGGTGCTCGCCGGGCAGTTTCGCAACCAGCGCCTGCAGCACGTCGCCCGCGGCGCCGTTGCCGTTGTCCCACACCACCTTGAGTCCGCGCGCGCCGTCCCAGTCGCGCGCCAGCCGCGCCACATACTCCGCCCGCACATCGATGCTGGCGACGGCGCCCTTGCCGGTCTCGACGTCGCCTGCGGCCGCCATGGCACCGATCCGGCGTATCTGCGCTCCGAAGAACGGCTTGCCCCCGAGCACCATCTTGAAGCCGTTGTAGCTCGGCGGGTTGTGGCTGCCGGTGATCTGGATCGCGCCCCCCGCCTCGCGCACCGTGCCCGCGTAGTAGAGCATCGGCGTCGGCCCGCAGCCGATGCGCGCGACGTTCACGCCCGCTCCGGCCAGCCCCGAGACGAGTGCCGTCTCCAGCGCCGGCGAGGACAGCCTGCCGTCATAGCCGACGACCACCTCCGCCCCCCCGGCGCGACGCACGATGCTGCCGAAGCAGCGGCCGATCGCCTCGGCGTCGCGCTCGCCCAATGTTTCGCCGATGATGCCGCGGATGTCGTATTCGCGCAGCACCGTGGGATGGAAATCGTGGCGGAAGCTCATGCGCAGACTGTCTCGGAAGTGTAACGGGCAAGGAAGGCGCACACGGCTGGGGCCATTTCCGGCCGCTTGAGCGCGAAGGCGATCTGCGCCTCGAGGAAGCCAATCTTGTCGCCGCAGTCGAAGCGCCTTCCCTCGTAGCGCAGCCCGTGGAACGGCACGTGGCCAATGAGCTTGGCCATCGCGTCGGTAAGCTGCACCTCGCCGCCGGCACCGCGCTCCTGGCGCGCCAGATGGCCCATCACCTCCGCGGTCAGCACATAGCGGCCGATGATCGAGAGGTTGGAGGGCGCGACCTCCGGCTTCGGCTTCTCCACGAGGCCGCGCACCTCCACCATGCGCCCGTCGTCCGCGCCCACGTCGAGGATGCCGTAGCGGTTGGTCTGCTCGCGCGGCACTTCCGTCACCGCGACGATGCAGCCGCCGGTCGCCGCGTGCGCCTCGGCGAGCTGCTGCATGCACGGCTTCTCGGCCAGCACCAGGTCGTCCGGCAGCAGGATCGCGAACGGGTCCTCGCCCACAAAGGCGCGCGCGCACCAGATCGCGTGCCCGAGGCCGAGCGGCTCCTGCTGGCGAACCGTAACGATCGCGCCGGGCGGCGGTTGGGAGGCGCGCAGCTTCGCGATCTCGTCCTCCTTGCCGCGGGCGCGCAGCGTCGCCTCGAGCTCGTAGGCGATGTCGAAATGCTCGACGAGCGCGGTCTTGCCCCGCCCGGTGACGAGGCAGAACTGGTCGATGCCCGCGGCCCGCGCCTCCTCCACCGCGTACTGGATCAGCGGCTTGTCCACCACCGGCAGCATTTCCTTGGCCATCGCCTTGGTGGCGGGCAGGAAGCGGGTGCCGAGTCCGGCGACGGGAAGCACGGCCTTGCGCAGCGGTTTCATGGCGTTCTCCGGATAGCGGGCGCGGCCGGTCGCATGGCCGCCCGGCGGAATTGTGGCGCGCGCTTATGCCACACAAGGGCCGCGAATTCGGTCACGGCAGCAAAACATCACGCGCCTGGTTGATGCGCGTCGCCAGCCAGGCGGAACCGCCGGCATCGGGGTGCGCCGCGCGCATCAGCCGCCGGTGCGCCTCCCGGATCGCCTGCTCCGAGGCGCCCGGCTGCAGACCGAGCACCTGGTAGGCCTCCGCGCGCGTCATGCCCGGGCCGCGGCGCGGCAGCATGCGCGGGCGGCGGTGCCGCTTGGCCGCGACCCGGCGCACCCGCTCCGGCACCAGGTTCCACGCCATCGTGCCGGTCAGCGCCAGGATGCCGAGCCCCGCCGGTTCGCGGCCCGTCAGGAACAGCAGCGCCGCGAGCGAGATCCCGGCGAGGGCGATGATCCACAGTCCCATGGATTTCAGCGTCGCGATCTCGGCGCGGGAGAACGCGCCCATCGCGGCGAGCAGGCCGCCCAGCGCCAGCGCGCCTAGGAACAGCGGGAACACGCGGCCCTCCTTCCCACGCCTCTGGGTCTCACGCCCCCGGCCTCACGCCCTCGGTCTCACGCGGGGCGCAGGCTCAGCGCCTGGTCCGCGGCGACGGCGGAGACGTTGACGATGCCACGCGCCGTCACGTTGGGCACCAGCACTTGCAGCGGCTTGGACATGCCGAGCAGCAGCGGCCCCACCACCAGCCCGTCCGCCGCCGCCTTGAGCAGGTTGAAGGCGATGTTGGCGGCATCGAGGCTCGGCATCACCAGCAGGTTGGCGGTGCCCTTGAGCGTGCTGTCCGGCACCGCGCGCTCGCGGATCGCCTCGGAGAGCGCGGCGTCCGCGTGCATCTCGCCATCGACCTCGAGCCTCGGGTCGCGCTCGCGGATCATCGCCAGCGCCGTGCGCATCTTGCGCGCCGAGGGCGAGTTGGAGGCGCCGAAGGATGAATGCGACAGCAGTGCCGCCTTCGGCGTGAGTCCGAAGGCGCGCACCATCTCCGCGGCGAGCAGCGTCATCTCCGTCACCTGCTCGGCGGTGGGATCGACGTTGATATGCGTGTCGCAGATGAACAGCGCGCCCGCCTGCAGGATCAGTGCCGAGAGCGCGTAGATGCGCCCCACCTCCGGCCGGCGCGGGATGATCGGCATCGCCAGCAGCATGTGCCGCCACCAGTCGCCCGAGCCGCCGCAGACCGCCCCGTCGGCCTCGCCCGCATGCAGCAGCATCGCTGCCGCCACCGTGCCGCGCGCGCGCAGCCGCGGTGCGGCCGCATCCGGCGGAATGCCGCGCCGCCCGGCGAGGCGCTGGTAGTCGGCGATGAGCGGTTCGAACACGGCGTCGTCGGTCGCCGGGTCGAGCACGCGCACCTCCTCGCCGATGCGCATCCGCAGGCCCATCTCCTTCGCGCGCGCGGCGATCACCGGCGCGCGGCCGATCAGGATCGGGCGCACCAGCCGCTCGTCCAGCAGCGTCTGCACCGCGCGCAGCATCCGCTCGTCCTCGCCCTCGGCATAAACGAGGCGCGGCGGGTTGGCGCGGGCGGCGCGCGCGCGCTCGAACACCGGGCGCATCAGCTGGCCCGACCGGAATACGAAACGTTCCAGCTCGCGGCGATAGGCGTCGAAATCGGCGATCGGCCGGCGCGCAACACCGGTGTCCATCGCCGCCTTCGCCACCGCCGGCGCGATCTCCAGGATCAGGCGCGGGTCGAACGGCTTCGGAATGATGTACTCGGGCCCGAAGGCCGGCGGCATGCCGCCATAGGCCGCCGCCACCACCTCGGAGGCCTCGACGCGCGCAAGAGAGGCGATCGCCTCGACCGCCGCGATCTCCATCTCCTGGTTGATCGCGGTCGCGCCGACATCGAGCGCGCCGCGGAAGATGAACGGAAAGCAGAGGACGTTGTTGACCTGGTTCGGATAGTCGCTGCGCCCGGTGGCGACGATCGCGTCCGGCCGCGCCGCGCGCGCGGCGGCGGGGTCGATCTCCGGCACCGGGTTGGCGAGTGCGAGGATCAGCGGCTTCGCGGCGAGGCGCGCGAGCCATTCCGGCTTCAGCACGTTCGGCGCGGAGAGGCCCATGAAGATGTCGACCCCGTCCAGCACCTCGGCCAGCGTGCGCGCGTCGGTCTCGTGCGCGTAGCGGGCCATCCGCTCGTCGAGGTCGGGCCGGCCCTTGTGCACCACGCCCTTGATGTCGGTGAGCGTGACGTTCTCCGCCCGCAGCCCCATGGCGACGAGCAGGTCGACGCAGGCCATCGCGGCCGCCCCGGCGCCGGAAGTGACGAGGCGTACCTCCCCGAGCTTCTTGCCCTGCACCAGCAGCCCGTTGCGCACCGCGGCGGCGACGGTAATGGCGGTGCCGTGCTGGTCGTCATGGAAGACCGGGATCTTCATCCGCCGGCGCAGCTCCGCCTCGATCGCGAAGCACTCCGGCGCCTTGATGTCCTCGAGGTTGATGGCGCCGAAGGTCGGCTCCAGCGCCGCGACGACGTCGCAGAAGCGCTCGGGGTCCGTCAGGTCCACCTCGATGTCGAACACGTCGATGCCAGCGAACTTCTTGAACAGGACCGCCTTGCCCTCCATCACCGGCTTGCTGGCGAGCGCGCCGATGGCGCCGAGGCCGAGCACCGCGGTGCCGTTGGAGATCACGCCGACGAGGTTGCCGCGGGCCGTGTAGTCGAAGGCGGCATCGGAGTTCTCGGCGATGGCCAGGCACGGCGCCGCGACGCCGGGCGAATAGGCGAGTGCGAGATCGCGCTGGCTCGCCATGCGCTTGGTTGCCTCGATCGCGAGTTTTCCCGGCCGCGGCAGGCGGTGGTAGTCGAGCGCCGCCTTGCGGATGTCGTCGTCCATGCCGATCTCCCCCAGGTGACGGTTCGTGCCAGCCTCGGGCCGAACCGCCGGCTCCGTCGCTAGCACAGGCGCGGCAGGTGTTGCATACCCGCGCGCGGGCCCGGGTTTCAGCGCGTCGCCGGCGCCGTGGAGTCAACAGGTCTGGGATGATGGTGCGGTCGAGAAGACTCGAACTTCCACAGGGTTTCCCCCACAAGCACCTCAAGCTTGCGCGTCTACCATTCCGCCACGACCGCACGCGGCGCCGGGCGTATAGCCGATGACGCCAGCCGCTTCAACGCCACCGCGACCGGATACGGTGGAATGGCTGCACAGCCCCGGATACACGCCCTACGAGGAAGCGGAGGCGGCGATGCGCGCGCACGCCGCGGCCATCCGCGAGCAGGGTGCCGCGGAGCGCGTGTGGCTGGTGGAGCATCCGCCGCTTTACACCGCCGGCACCTCCGCGCTGCCCGAGGAACTGATCGACCCGCATCGCTTCCCCACCTTCCGCACCGGGCGCGGCGGGCACTGGACCTATCACGGGCCGGGCCAGCGCGTGGCCTATGTGATGCTGGACCTCACGCGCCCGCACGGTCGCGTGCGCCCGCGCGACGTGCGCGCCTATGTCTGCGGCCTGGAGGACTGGATCATCGCCGCCCTCGCCCGTCTCGGCGTCGCCGGCGAGCGGCGCGCGGGGCGCATCGGCATCTGGGTGGTGGACAAGGCGACCGGCGCCGAGAACAAGATCGCGGCGATCGGCGTGCGCGTCAGCCGCTGGGTGAGCTGGCACGGCATCGCACTCAACGTGGCGCCGGACCTCGGGCATTTCGCCGGCATCATCCCCTGCGGCATCACCGCGCACGGCGTGACCAGCCTCGCGGCCCTCGGCGGGCCCGCGACGATGGCGGCGGCGGATGCGGCACTGCGCGCGGCATGGGACGAGATTTTCGTGGAACGCGCCACGGCCGCGACCTGTGCTGCGTAGGCCCCGCTACCGCGACGGCAGGCGGCGGAAGCCCGGTTCCTCCGGCGCCTCCGCCGGCGCCTCCTCGATCAGGTCCACGCGCGCGAGGCGGGGCCCGCGCCGGCAGGCACGCAGCAGCTCCTCCACCGCGTCCTGCTCGCCCTCAACCAGCGCCTCGACCATGCCGTCGGCGCGGTTGCGTACCCAGCCGGCGATGCCGAGCCGCACCGCCTCCACCACCATCCATTCGCGGTAGCCCACGCCCTGCACGCGCCCGGCGATGAGCAGCAGGCGCGCCATCAGCCTCGCACGAGCGCGAGGAGCCGCGCCGCGTCCTCCACCTCGGCCAGGATGCGCGCGCGGCGTTCGGCGGCCTCCTCGTCCGTCCCCCAGCGCCGCTCCTGGAACGCCTCGTCCAGCGTCGCCAGCCGGTGCGCCGCGGCAGCGCCCAGCGCGCCCTCGGCGACAGCCAGGCCGAGCACCAGGCTGCCCAGCGCCGGCACCAGCACGCCGAGCGCGCCGAGCCCCCAGGGATCGTGCGCCGCCACGGCTGCCGCCAGCGCCGCCACCGCCTCGCGCGCCTGCACAATCGGCACCACGCCCTCGGTGACCGCGAGCCGCGCGCCATGTCGCTCGGCGGCCCAGTCGAGCCACGGATCCCATTCCGCCGCCTGCACGGCGACGAGCGCGTCCGGATGCGTCGCGCGATAGGCCAGGAGGTCCGTCTCGGCCCAGCAGGCCAGCTCGCGCGCGACCGGCGCGGGGTCGGGCGCGATGCGCTCCTGCACCGTGCCGGCGAGCCGCGTGAGCGGCAGCTGCGCCACCCGCACCTCGCCCTCGGCCCCGCCCCATTCGGCCGCCAGGGCCTCGGCGAGCGCCCGACTCGGCACGGCGAGGACGGCGCCGCCCGGCAGGCGCATGGTCTTGCCGTCCAGCGCCACCACCCAGCCGCTGTCCGCCTCGACCGCCTCCGCGCGCTTCCAGAAGCGCTTCACGGCAGCAGCTTCTGCAGCAACTTGCCGGCGCCGCCGAGCCCGTTGGTCACGCCCTTGATCCCGGTCCCCGCCCCGGGCACCACGCCGGGCACCGGGATGGGCAGCGCGCTGGGCAGCGCCCCGCCCTGGAGCGGCGGCGCGGCAGCGCCGGGCAGGCCGAAGCGCGCCTGCGCGAGGGCCGCGGGGCACGGGTCGGCGGTGGGGCTCGCCCCGAACAGCGCCTGGCCCACCGCGCCCGCGATTCCCTTCACGTCACCGATCGGCGCGGTGGCCATCGACGCAAGGCCGGCGATGGCGGCGCCGCCATCCGGGCTCACCTTCGGCGCCAGGATCGGGCCGGTGACGGAGACCGGAACGCCCACCCCGCCGCCCGTCAGCCGCACGTCCGGGCGCAGCAGCAGCGCCAGCGTCTCGCTCCCCAGCATCACGTTGCCGCCACCGGCGATGGCGAAGGCCGGGCTGTCGATCAGCAGCGGCGCCGCCTTGGCCACGCCATTCGCGATGTCGAGCCGCACCGCGAGGCAGCGCAGCGGCGTGGCGTTACCCGCGAGCTGGCCCGCCGCGAGGTGCAGCGTCGTGTTGAGCGTCGGGCCGAGCATGCGGCTGTCGAACGTCCCACCGGCCATGGCGAGCCCGACCGTGCCGCCCAGGGTGCTGGCGACGGCATGCGGCGAGACGCCGCTGCCCGCGACGTCCACGTGCACCTGCGCCGTCCCGTTCACCAGCGGCGCGATGCCGAGGAAGCCGAGCAGCTTGCCAGTGGCGAGCGCCGGACCGGTGAGCTTGAGCGCCACCTTCGGCGTCGCGGTCCGCGCGTCGAGCCCCAGCGTGAACGTCACATTCCCGCCGGGAAGCGTTGCGGAGCCGTTGGCGAGGCTGAGATCGCCGCCCTTGAGCGTCGCGTGGGTCGCGAAGGCGGTGACGGTGCCGCCGCCGGTCGAGAGGTTGCCGCCCCGCAGCTGCAGGTCGAGGTTGGCCATGTGCAGCGGCGCCAGCGCGAAGGGCGTGGTGGGGAAGATGCGCACCGGCCATGGCGAGGGCGGCGGCGGCGCCGGCCGCATCTGCCCGGGCGCAGGGGCGGAGAGGATCGCCATCAGCTTGTCAAGCTGCAGCCGCGACATGTCGAGGCTGCCGCTCACGGCGGGAACCGCGCCGGGCGCCACCGTCAGGTCGCCGCCGATGGCAAGCTGCGGCATCGAGAGCGAAAGCGCGTGCACAGCGATCGCGCGCGCCGTACCCGCGGCACCCGCATCCTGCAGACGCGCGGCGAACGCGACGTCACGCAGCGCCGGCAGCCGGGTGAACGCGAACGGTGACAGCGCCGAGAGATCGGGGATCCTGCCGGCGAGGGCCACGCTGGTGCCGCGCAGATGTGCGGGGTCGGCGATCTCGCCTTTGGCGGTCAGCTTGGCGCCGGCGGCCTCGATATCGACATTGATCGGGAACGGTATCGTCTTGCCGGTCATGGCCCCGGTGAGCGTTGCCGGGGGGCCGAGATTGGCGGCAACCGACAGCGGCGCGCCGGCGAGCGAGCCCTGGATCGCGACCTGGATTGGCTTGTCCGGCGCCGGGGCGTCGATGTTCGCCTCGGAGACGCTGACCCCGGGCAGAAGCGGCGAGAGATCGGAGCGGCCGAGGCGCAGCGAGAGCGACTGCACCGCGGGCACCAGCCCGCCCTGGTCCGCGACCGTGGTGTTGAGCGTGAGGTCACGCAGCGAAGGCAGCGGCACCGGCGACAGCGCCTGGAGATCGGTCATGTTGAGGACGTCGGCCCGCACGCGCAGCGCATAGCCGCCGAGGCTGCGCGGGTGCGCGATCGTGCCGGAGACGGTGACGCGCGCGCCGTGCGTGGTGGCGCGCAGATCAATCGGCCAGGGCCTCGCACCCGGCACGGCCCCGAACAGCCGCTCCAGCGGGCCGATCGTGCCGGTGAGCTGCATTACGTGGCTCGCCGCCGTGACCTCGGCGTCCACCTGCACCAACGAGGCGAGCGAGCCGGCGGTGAGCGACACGTGCGGCATCGAGAGCGTGGTGGTGCGGCCGGTCCGCCCGTCATGCCACGTTACCTTCGCGCCGATGACGTGCAGCGTCTGGATCGAGAAGGGTTGGCCCGCCGCGGCCTTGCCGGGCTTGGCCGGTGCCGCCGCCTTGGCCGGGGCAAGCTGCCAGTTGCCCTGGCCCTGCCTGTTCGTCTCCAGCAGCACGTCCGGCTGGTCGAGCACCAGGCGGGTGATCGCCACGCGGCCTTGCAGCAGGGCGCCGAGGCCGACATCCGCCACGATCGAGCGGACGGTCAGCATCTCCGGCCGCGTGGCCCCCTTCATGTTGGCGAAGGCAACCCCGGAAACCTCGATCGTCGGCGTCGTGTAGGAGACGATCCTGATCGGGCCCGAGAGGGTGAGCGCGCGGCCGGTGGCACGCTGCACCGCCGCCTCGATCTCGGGCTTGTAGGCGTTGGGGTCGATCAGCTGGACTGCGGCGACGACGCCGATGACCAGGATTGCGACGATGCCGAGCACGACATAGGCGACGACGCGCCATGGCGAGCGGCGGGAGTGGCGGGAGATGCGGCGAACGGCCATGCCCAAGGCTAACAAGCCCGGGCGTCAAGGGCCAGTTCTTAGCTTGCGCCTCAGCCGCTCGCGGCGCCGCGCCGGGGCCGCGCCGGGGGACGGATGTCGAACCCGAGCGCGCGGAAGGTCACGGCCATGTGCGGCGGCAGCGGCGCCTCCACGGCAAGGAAGCCGCCCGCCGGATGCGGCAACACCAGGCGCCGGGCCAGCAGGTGCAGCCCCGGCGCGAAGCCCTCCACTTCTGGGGCGCCATAGGCTGCGTCGCCCAGGATCGGCGTGCCCAGCACGGTGCAGTGCACGCGTAGCTGGTGCGTCCGGCCGGTGAGCGGGGAAAGCTCCAGCCAGGCGAAGCGCCGGCCGGCATGGTCCAACGTGCGGTAGTCGGTGATCGCCCGCGCCGCCTGCGCGTCGCCCGGTTCGGCGACGGCCACGCGGTCCGCGCGCGCGCCCGCGCGGCGGGAAAGCGGCGCATCGATGCGTCCCTCGACCGGGACCGGGCGGCCGACCACGACCGCCCAGTACGTCTTCTGCACGTCGCGGCCGCGGAAGGCGGAGGCGAGGCGGGCCGCGACCGAGGCGGTGCGCGCCAGCACCAGTACGCCCGACGTTTCGCGGTCCAGGCGGTGGACCAGGCGAGGCCGTTCCTCCGCGCCGAAGCGCAGCGCGTCGAGCTGGCCGTCGAGATGGCGCGTGATGCCGGCCCCCCCCTGCGTCGGCAGGCCCGCGGGCTTATCGAGCACGAGGATGT
>JAJZUI010000140.1 GCA_021847175.1 Pseudomonadota bacterium | reverse complement strand
CCGGTGAGGGCGAGGCGCAGCGTGGCGGCGCGGCCGCGCGTCACGTGCGCCTCGTCGCGCGTCACGCGGAAGGAAGGGCACATCACCTCGGCGTCGAAGCCGCGGCAGGTGCCGTTGCTGTTGCACATCTCGACCGCGCCGAGCAGCGCGCCGGGATGGGCCGACCAGTCGAAGACCGTGGGCGGCCCCGGCAGCGGCGCATAGCCGGGGCCGTAGCGGAACAGAGTGCGGTCGTCCATGCGCGGCGGGCGGACGATGCGGCCGGGGTTGAGCGTGGCGGCGGGGTCGAACGCGTCCTTTACCCGTTCGAAGGTGGCAACGATACGATCCCCGAACATCTCGCGGTGGAATTCGGAGCGAACGATGCCGTCGCCGTGCTCGCCGCTGTGGCTGCCCTTGTATTCGCGCACGAGGGCGAAGGCCTCCTCGGCGACCGAGCGCATGCGCGCGATGTCGGCGGGGTCCTTCATGTTGAGGACGGGACGGACGTGCAGGCAGCCGACCGAGGCGTGGGCGTACCAGGTGCCTTTCAGCCCGTGGCGGGTGAAAACGTCGGTAAGGCGCGAGGTGTAGGCGCCGAGGTCGTCCAGCCCGACGGCGCAGTCTTCGATGAAGGAGACGGGTTTTCCGTCGCCCTTCATCGACATCATGATGTTGAGCCCGGCCTCGCGCACCGAGGCGATGGCGGCCTGGAACGGCGCCTCGGTCGCGCGGACGACGGCGCCCGGGTAGCCGAGGTCGGCCATCATCGTTTCGAGTTCGGCGAGCCTGGCGAGAAGGGGGCCGTCGTCCTCGCCATGGAACTCGACGAGGAGCAGCGAGTCCGGCTCGCCGATGAGCATCTTGTCGATAGTGGGCCTGTAGATGGGAATGCCGCGGCCGAGGTCGATCATCGTGCGGTCCACCAGTTCCACCGCCTCGGGGTCGAGGGTGACGAGGTGCTTCGTCGCTTCCATCGCCGCGAGGAAGGTGGGGAACTGGCAGATACCGACCACCTTGCGCGGCTTGATGCGGGCAAGCTTGAGGGTGATGGCGGCGGAGACCGCGAGCGTGCCCTCGGAACCGACGAGGAGGCGGGCGAGGTTGGTGGGTTTTCCGGGCACCAGCGCATCGATGTTGTAGCCGCCGACGCGGCGCAGGACTCTGGGGAAGCGCCGCGCGATTTCCTCCGCCTCGGTCGCGCCGAGGGCGCGGAGTTGCGCAATCAGAGAGGCGATCGTGTCGGGGACGTTCCCGCCGGGATTGTCGCCGATGGGGGCGAAGCGGAATTGCGTGCCGTCGGCGAGCAGTGCGTCGATGGCGAGCACGTTGTCGGCCATCAGCCCGTAGCGGATCGATTTGGCGCCGCAGGAATTGTTGCCGGCCATGCCGCCGATGGTGGCACGCGCGTGGGTGGAGGGATCGACTGGGAAGAACCAGCCCTGGGCGCGGATGGCGGCGTTGAGGTGGGCGAGGACGATGCCGGGCTCGACCGTTGCCGTGCCGGCCTGCTCGTCCACCGAAACCACGCGGCGGAGGTATTTCGAGAAGTCGAGGACGAGGCCGGTGTTGACCGTCTGGCCGCACTGGCTGGTGCCGCCGCCGCGGGCGAGGAGCGAGACGCCTTCCTCGCGGCAGATGGCCAGCGCCGCGGCGACGTCCGCCGTGGTGCGGGGGACGAGGACGCCGGTGGGGATCGCCTGGTAGATCGAGGCGTCGGTCGCGTAGCGCGCGCGGTCGCCGGGGCCGAACAGCACCTCGCCCTGGGTTTCGCGGCGCAGGCGGGTGGCGAGGCGGGAGTCGTGCATGGCGCGAACCTAGCCGCTGCGGGGGCGCTTGTATGCCCGGCGGGTGATTGATTCCCGTCACCGGTTTCAGGCGGGTTATTCATTGGTGCCGCGCGCATCGTTGCGGCATGGAAGGTTCAGGAGGAACCACGATGTCCCATCGTCCCGGCCGGCATTTCCTGCAGATCCCCGGCCCGACCAACGTGCCGGACCAGGTGCTGCGCGCGATCGACAACCCGACCATCGACCACCGGGGGCCGGAATTCGGCGCGCTGGGGCTGCGGGTGCTGGGCAATCTCAGGCGGATCTTCAAGACCGAGGGGGACGTGGTGATCTACCCGGCTTCCGGCACCGGGGCGTGGGAGGCGGCGCTGGTCAACACGCTCTCGGCCGGCGACCGGGTCCTGATGTGCCGCACGGGGTGGTTCGCGACGCTGTGGCAGGAGATGGCGCAGCGGCTGGGGCTGATGCCGCAGTTCGTCGAGACGGACTGGCGGCGGGGGGCGGATGTGGACGCGCTCGCGGCGGCGCTGGCGGCGGACAAGGCGCATGCGATCCGGGCCGTTTGTGTCGTTCATAACGAAACCTCCACCGGGTGCACGTCGCGGATTGCCGCGGTGCGCGCGGCGATGGATGCGCTGGGGCATCCGGCGCTGCTGATGGTGGACACCATCTCCTCGCTCGCCAGCATCGACTACCGGCACGACGAGTGGGGCGTCGATGTCACGGTCGCGGGTTCGCAGAAGGGACTGATGCTGCCGCCCGGCCTTTCGTTCAACGCCATCAGCGCCAAGGCGAGGGAAGCGGGGAAATCCGCGAAGCTGCCGAGGAGCTACTGGGACTGGGGGCCGATGCTGGCGGCCAACGCCACCGGGTATTTCCCATTCACGCCGTCGACCAATCTGCTGTTCGGGCTCGACGCGGCACTGGCGATGCTGCTCGACGAGGGGCTGGAGAACGTGTTCGCGCGCCATGACCGGCATGCCGAGGCGACTCGCCGGGCCGTTTCGGCCTGGGGGCTGGAGACGCAGTGCGCGGAGCCGCGCGAGTATTCATCCTCGCTGACGGCGGTGCGGGTGCCGGAGGGGCACAGCGCGGATGCGCTGCGGACGGTAATCCTCGAGAAATACAACATGAGCCTGGGCAACGGGCTCGGGCCGCTCAAGGACCGGGTGTTCCGCATCGGCCATCTCGGGGATTTCTCCGACCTTTCGCTGCTGGGCACGCTGGGCGGCGTCGAGATGGGGCTGCGGGCGGCGGGGATTCCGCACCGGCGGGGCGGGGTGCAGGCGGCCGTCGACCGGCTGGCGGGGAACTAGTCGGGGTCCGCGGCCGAAGGGTGGCGCCGGGCGCGCGGGGCGCCGCCGGAACGTGACGATTTGTTACAGCAGACGTGGCTCGGTAGCGACAAAACTTGTCGTGGCCCCGGGGGCTCGCGACTGTATGAGTTCGTAAAGACAGTTCGCGATAATCTAAATTGATGCATGAGGAGATGATGATCGCCCCGGTTGGTGCGCGGGGGCGGCTCGGGGTGGCATTTTCCGCTGTTGCCGGGCAACTATGCGCGTGGAGTGACAACGTTCGATGACGGCTCGAATCCTCGTTGTGGATGATGTCGCCGCCAATGCCCGCCTGCTCGAGGCGCGGCTGGGGCAGGAGTATTACGACGTCCGCACCGCTTCCTGCGGCGCCGACGCGCTCGATGCGGCGCGGGCCTGGCAGCCGGACCTGGTGCTGCTGGACGTGATGATGCCGGACATGGACGGCTACGAGGTCTGCCGCCGGATGAAGGGGGCGACGACCACGCGCCACATCCCCGTGGTGATGGTGACGGCGCTGCACGAGGCCGGCGAGCGCATCGCGGGGCTGGAGGCCGGCGCCGACGATTTCCTGACGAAGCCGGTCGATTTCGAGACCCTGCTGGCGCGCGTGAAGTCGCTGGTGCGCCTCAAGCGGCTGCTCGACGAGTGGCGCAACCGGTCCGCGCCGATGCGCGGCGCGGAGGACGAGTTCGTGCCGCCCTCGGTCGCCGGCGCGCGGGCGCTGGTGGTCGACGACAACGAGGCGGACGCGCTCGCCGTGCAGGACGCGCTGGCGCGCGACGGCATCGTGGCCGGGCGCGCGGGCAGCGAGGCCGAAGCCTCGACGCTCGCGGCGGGCCTGACGCTCGATCTTGTGGTGCTGAGCCTGTCGATGACCGTGGATGACCCGCTGCGGCTCGCCTCGCGGCTGCGCTCGGCCGAGGCGACGCAGGACATTCCGCTGCTGCTCATGGCCGAGCCCGAGCAGAAGGGGCGCATCCTGCGCGGCTTTGACCTCGGGGCGAATGACTGGGTGATGCGGCCGATCGACGCCAATGAGCTGCGGGCGCGGGCGCGCAACCAGATCCGGCGGCGTGTCTATCAGGAGCGGCTGCGCAACGAGATGGGCCACGCGATCGAGCTGGCGCTGATCGACCCGCTCACCGGGCTGTACAACCAGCGCTACCTGATGCGTGACCTCGCGGCACGGCTGGCATCGGGGCGCGACGGGGCGCTGGCGCTGGTGATGATCGACGTCGACCACTTCAAGGCGGTGAACGACCGTTGGGGCCATCCGGTGGGCGACCGCGCGCTGCGCATGGTGGCGGACGCGCTGCGTGGGCGCGTGCGGCTCGCCGACAGTGTCGCACGCTATGGCGGCGAGGAGTTCGCGGTGGTGATGCCCGGCGCCAGCCTGCCCGACGCGCAGACTGCGGCCGAGCGGCTGCGCGCGGCGGTGGAGGCGATGAGCTTCCTGCCGGACGGCGCAACGCCCTATCCGCTGACGATCAGCCTGGGGGTGGCGACTCGCGAGGCGGGTGGCTCCGCGGAGCAGCTGATCGCCGCCGCGGACCGGGCGCTCTACGAGGCCAAGCGGGACGGGCGCAACCGCGTCGCCACGGCGACCACGGCGGCGGCTGACTGAACGCGCGCCTGGGTTGGCGCGCCGGTCTTACTTAATCTTGGCTTCCTTGAAGACGACGTGCTTGCGCGCGACGGGGTCGTACTTGCGCAGCTCCATCTTTCCGGTCTTGGTCCGCGCATTCTTCTTGGTGACGTAGAAGAAGCCGGTGTCCTCGCTCGAGACGAGCTTGATCTGCACGGTGTTGGTCTTGGCCATGGCCTGAAATCCGGTCTGTCCTTGGGTCGGGGCCGGTGCATGCGGCACCGGGGCCGACAAGTCAAGGATGGGGTGGCCTGTTCAGCGCGAGGGGCGCTCAGCGCAGGCTGGCCGTGGGCACGGGGGGCAGGAGAGCGGCCTGGTAGGCAGGGATGTCGGCGAGGAGCGCGGTGGCGGCCGCGACCTCGCCGCCATGGCCAATCGCGGCGGGGCAGGGGCCGCGCAGCGCGAGCGCCTTGAGCGGCGGCAGCGGCGGGCGGGCAGCGCGCGCGGCGATGGCGGCGGCCAGCATCGGGTCCGTGCCGTGGCGCAGCGCCTCCAGCTGGTCCGTGATCGCGCCCGGGCCGAGGCTGGTGCAGATCTGCGGCACCACGCCGAGGTCCTGCAGCGGCCAGCCCCTGGGGGCGAGGATGCGACTCCAGGTGAGGAACAGTTCACCGCCGTCGGGCATGCGCTCGACCGTCTGCACCAAGCCCTTGCCCAGCGTGTCGGTGCCGATGACCACGGCGCGGTCGTTGTCGGCGAGCGCGGCGGCGAAGACTTCCGCCGCGCTCGCGGTGTTGCCGTCAACCAGCACCGCGACGGGCAGGCCGCGGGCGAGGTCGTGGCCGTTGGCGCGCAGGATGCGCCGCGCCGCCGGATCCCTGCCGTCCGTGCGTGCGACGACGCCGTGTCCGATCAGCGCCGCCGCAGCATCGACGGCGCTGGACAGCACCCCGCCGCGGTTGCCGCGCAGGTCGAGCACGACGCCGTGCGGAGGGTTCGGGCCGTTCATGGCGCGGATGAGGTCCTGCGACAGGCGCGAGGCGGTATCGTTGGAGAAGCCCTGGATGCGCACGACGAGGAACTGGCCGAGGCGGCGGGTGAAGACGGTGGTGGGCGGTGCCGAGGAGCGCGCGACGATGAGGGTGCGCGAATGCTGGCCGGGGGCGCGCACGGTGAGCACCACGGTGCTGTCGCGCGGGCCGGCGAGCAGCGCGTGGACCGCTGCGACGTCGCTATGCTCGAGCGAGCGGTCGTCGATCGCAAGCAGCGTGTCGCCGAGGCGCACGCCCGCCTGGGCGGCCGGGCCGCGCGGGTCGAGCCGCACCACGACGAACACGCCGTGGCGCTCGACGACATCGAGCCCGGGGCCGGCGCGGCCGGCGCGCGCGATGCGGTCGAGTCGCGCCTGCTCCGGCGGCACGTAGCGCGTGTAGGGATCGAAATGCGCGAACATCTCGTCGAAGATGCTGGCGAGGATGCCCGCGGTGGCGGCGTTGCGCAGGCGGGCCGAGACCTTCCAGGCGCCGCGCGTGATCGCGGCGACGACACGGCCCCATCCGGTCGCGTCGGCCTGCTTGGGGGCGCTGTAGACAAGCAGCTGCGCGCCCGAGAAATCCATCACCACGCGGCCGGAGCCGGGCTTGCCGGCGAGCCTGGTGACCAGGCGTGGGTCGAGCGCCGTGAGACCGCGCAGGCCCCACAGCGCCAGTTGCGCCGCGGAGGTCTCGAACAGGCTGTGCGGCGGGATGAAGCGCATCGCCGCCGCTGTCACCGCGGCGATCCTGCCGTCGTCGAGCGGTTGCCCGGCGGCGTAGGGGTCGGCATGGCTGGCGAGCGGCGCGCCGATGGCAAGCAGCCCCAGCACGACGAGCCGCTGGGCGATCAGGCAGGCGCGTTTCACGTCCGGCCGCGTCGTGAGCCTCCGCGTTTGCCCGGATGCTTGCGGCGCGGCGGGGCGCCCTTCGCGGCGGCGTGCTTCGCCTCGCCCGCGAGGGCATCTCCGGCGGAGCCGGCGAGGGCAAAGGTGAGGGTGCCGGTAAGCGGGACGGCCTGGACGAGCAGCGCCTCGAGCCGGTCGGCGAGGCGGAAGCGGCGCTTCGTGTGTCTTCCCGCCAGGCTCTGCGTCGCCTCGTCGAGCCGGTAGTGGTCGTGCGGAAGGGTGGACAAGGGGATCAGCCCGCTGGCGCCGTTCGTCTCCAATGTGACGAAAATCCCGGCGCGCGTCACGCCGGAAATCCTTGCGGTAAACACAGTGCCGATCTGCTGTGAAAGATAGGCCGCGAGCAGGCGGTCCATCGCGTCGCGCTCGGCCAGCGCCGCGCGCCGCTCGGTGAGCGTGATGTGGCTCGCGGTCTCGCCCCAGTCCGCGGCGTCGGCGGTGCCGTCCTGGCCGAGACCGATCGCGGCGATCAGCGCCCGGTGGACGAGCAGGTCGGCGTAGCGGCGAATGGGAGAGGTGAAGTGGGCGTAGGCGGCGAGCGCCAGGCCGAAATGGCCGATGTTGTCCACGGCGTATTCGGCGCGCGAGAGGCTGCGCAGCACGCTCTCGTGGATCATCGAGGCCTCGGGCAGCGCCGCCGACGCGCGGAGCACGCGGTCGATATCGCGCGGGTGCAGGTGGCCGCCGGCGGGCAGGCGAATGTCGAAGGTCTTGAGCGTGGCGCGCAGGTTGTCGAGTTTTTCGGGCGACGGCGGGGCGTGGACGCGAAAGACGCAGGGCGCGCGCCGGAGGGTGAGTTCCTCGGCGGCGGCGACGTTGGCCAGCACCATGAAAGCCTCGATGACGCGATGCGAATCGAGGCGCTCGCGGTGCCGGATCTCCAGCACGCCGCCCTCCTCGGCCATCAGCGCCTCGCGTTCCGGCAGGTCGAGGTCGAGCGCGCCGCGGCGCTCGCGGGCATGCTCCAGCGCGCGCCATGCGGCGAACAGGGCGCCGACGCGCGGGTCGGTGCCGGCGACGGCGATGCGCTGCGCCGCCTCGTAGGTGAGACGGGCGTGGCTCTGCATGATGCCGCGACCGAAACGATGGCCGGTCTTGTTGCCCAGGGCGTCGATCGTCATCTCGACGAAGAGGCAGCCGCGTGGCTCGCCCGGCCTGAGGCTGCACCAATGGTTGGACAGCGCCTCCGGCAGCATCGGGATCACGAGGTCCGGGAAATAGACGGAGTTCCCGCGCTCGCGGGCCATGGCGTCGAGTGCCGAGCCGGCGCGGACGTAGTGGCCGACATCGGCGATGGCGACGACGAGGCGGTGGCCGGTCTGCGTGGGCTCGGCAAAGACGGCGTCGTCGAAGTCGCGCGCGTCCTCGCCGTCGATGGTGACGAGCGGCAGGTCGCGCAGGTCCTCCCGGCCGTTGGCGCGGACGGCGCGGGCGCGGGCCGCCTCGGCCTCGGCGGCCTTGGGGATCTCGGTCGGGACGGCGTGCAGCGCGAGCGCCATGCGGCTGGCGGCGCGCGGACCTTCCGAAGGGCCGAGGTCTTCGAGGATGCGGACCTGGGACGGGCCCCAGCGATGCTGGCGCAGGATCTCGGCGCGGACGAGCGAGCCTTCCGGGGCGTCTCCGGCGGCGATCTCGAAGCTGCCGAGGATGCGGCGATCGACGGGTTCCAGCGCGCGGCCGCGGCGCACGCCGATCAGGAAAGCGGCACGCTCCTCCGGCTCGCGCCGCTCGCGGCGGTGGAAATGGCCCCGGCGCCCTGGATCAGGGCGCCTGTCGCGGCTGCGAGGCAGCGGAGGAGCGGCGCGCTGGCCGCTTGGATTTGGGTTTGGCGGGTTTCTTCGCGGTTTTCGCGGCGGTTTTCGCGGCGGGCTTCGCCTTCGCGGGGGCCTTCGCGGGAGCCTCCGCTTCGGACTTGGCGGCTTTGCGGGGTGTGCCGCTCCGCACGGCCTTCTTCGCGCCGCCACGGCCAGGCTTCGCCTTGAGCGGCTTGCCCTTCTCGGCGAGGAGCGCGACCGCTTCGTCGAGCGTCATGTCCTCCATGGCGACGCCGCGCGGCAGGTTCGCGATGAGGTCGTTGTGGCGCGCGTAGGGGCCGAAGCGGCCCTTGCGCAGCGTGACCTCCGCGCCGTCCTTGGGATGCGCGCCGAGGCTGCGGACCGAGGCGAGTTTCTTCGCCAGCAGGTCGACGGCGCGGTTGAGGCCGATCGCGAGCACGTCGTCGTCGCGGTCGAGCGAGGCGTAGACGCTGCCCATGCGGACATAGGGACCGAAGCGGCCGATGCCGGCGGTTATCGGCTGCTTCGTTTCGGGATGCGGGCCGATCTCGCGCGGGAGCGAGAGGAGCGCGAGCGCCTGGTCGAGCGTCATCGTGTCGCCGTCCATGCCGCGCGGCAGGCTGGCGCGGCGGGGCTTCGTCTTCGATCCCTCGACGGGTTCTCCGGCCTGGACGTAGATGCCGTAGGGGCCGCGGCGGACGGTGATGGCCTCGCCCGTCGCGGGGTCGTGGCCGAGTTCGCGCGAGCCCTCCTTGAGCGTGGCGCCGTTGCCCTCGCCGTTCTGCACCGCGAGCGGGCGTGTGTACTGGCAGGACGGGTAGTTGGAGCAGCCGATGAAGGCGCCGAGGCGGCCGAGCTTGAGCCCGAGCCTTCCCTTGCCGCAGGAGGGGCACAGCCGCGGGTCGGCGCCATCCGAGCGCGCGGGAAAGAAGTGGGGGCCGAGATCGGCGTCGAGCGCGTTGATGACGTCCGAGATCGTGAGGTCCTTGGTGTCCTCGACGGCTTTCGAGAAGTCGGCCCAGAACGCGGCCATGACCTCGCGCCAGTCGGCACGCCCGCCGGAGATGTCGTCGAGCTGTTCTTCCAGCGAGGCGGTGAAGCCGGTGTCGACGTAGCGGCGGAAGAAGCTGGTGAGGAAAGCGGTGACGAGGCGGCCGCGATCCTCCGGGACGAAGCGGCGCCGGTCCAGGCGGACATAGTTACGGTCCTGCAACACCGACAGGATCGAGGCGTAGGTGGAGGGGCGGCCGATGCCGAGCTCCTCCATGCGTTTGACCAGGCTGGCCTCTGAGTAGCGGGGCGGGGGCTGGGTGAAGTGCTGCTCGGCAAGGACGTTGCCGAGGCCGAGCGGGTTCGCGCGATCCATCGGCGGGAGCATTTTGTCCGCCTCGCCGTCGCCGTTGGCGGCCTCGTCGTCCGTGTCCTCGCGGTAGAGGCGCAAAAAGCCGTCGAAGGCGATGGTGGAACCGGTGGCGCGCAGCACCGGCCTGCGCGCGGTCTCGGTTGCCGCGTCGACGGCGACCTGGTCGATCTCCGCCGACTGCATCTGCGAGGCGACGGCGCGCTTCCACACCAGCTCGTAGAGGCGCAGCTGCTCCGGCTTGAGGTGACGGGCGACGGAATCCGGCGTGCGGTCGACGTCGGTGGGGCGGATCGCCTCGTGCGCTTCCTGCGCGTTCTTGGCCTTGGTGCTGTATTCGCGCGCGGCGCCGGGCACGTACGCGACACCGAAGCGGCTGCCGATATGCTCGCGGATGGCGCCGATGGCCTCGCGCGCCATCTGCACCCCGTCCGTTCGCATGTAGGTGATGAGTCCGACCGTTTCGCCGCCACCGGTTTCGCCAGGGATATCGACGCCCTCGTAGAGTTGCTGGGCGAGGCGCATCGTCGCCTGGGCGCCGAGGCCGAGCTTGCGCGAGGCCTCCTGCTGCAGCGTCGAGGTGGTGAAGGGCGGCGGCGGGTGGCGGCGGGTGCGCTTGCGCTCGACCTCGGCGACGGAGAACCGGCCGTCGAGGACGGCCTGGCGCGCGGCCTCCGCGGTCGCGGCATCCCTGAGGTCGAACTGGTCGAGCTTTTTCCCGTCGAGATGCGTGAGGCGGGCGGTGAACGGGGCGCCCGCGGGCGTGGTGAAGGCGGCCTCGACGGTCCAGTACTCGCGCGCGACGAAGGCCTCGATCTCGGCCTCGCGCTCGCAGATCAGGCGCAGCGCCACGGACTGGACGCGCCCGGCGCTGCGGCTGCCGGGGAGCTTGCGCCAGAGCACGGGGGAGAGGGTGAAGCCGACAAGGTAGTCGAGCGCGCGGCGGGCGAGGTAGGCCTCGATCAGTGGCTGGTCGAGGTCGCGCGGGTGCGCCATGGCCGAGGTGACGGCGCTGCGCGTGATCTCGTTGAAGGTGACACGGCGGACCTGCTTGCCGGCGAGCGCGTGGCGGTGCTCCAGCATCGAGCGGACGTGCCAGGAGATCGCCTCGCCCTCGCGATCGGGGTCGGTGGCGAGGTAGAGGGTGGAGGCGCCCTTCAAGGCCTTGGCGATGGCGGCGACCTGGCGTTCGCCGCGCTCGTCGGCCTCCCAGTCCATGGCGAAGCCCTGGTCGGGGCGGAC
>JAJZUI010000139.1 GCA_021847175.1 Pseudomonadota bacterium | reverse complement strand
GCCAGCGACACCTGCACGCCGATCGCGGGCACGCCGAGTGCCTCGACGATGGTCGAGAGCTGTGTGGCGTGCGCGCTCAGGGCGAGGGTAAACACGATCATGAGCATCGCGGGCTCGGCGACGGCGGCGATCATCACCTCGCGGCTGGCGCCGATGCCGCCGAAGCTGGTGCCGATGTCGAGCCCCGCGAGCGCGAGGAAGAAGCGCGCGGTCGCGAGCAGGCCCACGATCGCGATCAGGTCTGCGGCCCAGCTGAACGGCAGGAAGGTAGCGAAGGTCGGCACCAGTGCCGCCGCCACCCATGTTGCGGCGAAGATCAGATAAGGGGCCACGCGGAACAGCCAGGAGGCGTTTTCCGCGACCACCGTTTCCTTGCGGATGAGGCGCAGCAGGTCGCGATAGGGTTGCAGCAGGTCGGCACCGCGCCGGCGCTGCAGCCGCGCCTTTGCCTTGCGCACGAGGCCGGTCAGCAGCGGCGCGGCGGCCAGCACCAGGCACATCTGCACGCCCTGCACAATGTAGGGGCCGGTCATTGCCATAGCGCGAGCAGCACCAGAAGCAACACCAGAGCCGCGAAGACCAACGAGAGGTATTTGCGGATGGTCAGGAATTGCAGGCGGTTCAGCCGGGTTGCGATCCGCTCCACGAGTAGCGCGAGGCGGCGGTAGAGCAGTTCCCAGATCCTGTCGCGCGAGCGCCGCGAGAAGCGCGCGGGGCCGAGCCCGCCGGGCGGCGGCATCGTCACGATCTCGGCGGTATCGAACGCCATGGCCCCGAACACGCGGGAGAGCGGCTGCGCGAAACTGCCCGGCGTGTACTGCGTCGTCGGCGAGGTGGCGGGGAAGCCGCAATCCCATGCCGGCGCGCGGCGCATCCGGCGTGCGGCGACGGCGCGCACCAGCAGCGCCGCCGAGGTTCCGGCCAGGACCATGAAGACCAGGACGATGAGCCCGTTATAGGAGCCGGCGCGCGCGGAGAGCGGGATCAGGCTCAGCCAGGCCTCGGTCGCCTGCCGCGGCAGGTTGGTGCCGAGCAGCAGGCGCAACAGCGGGCGCAGCGCGTCCACCGCGAGACCCGGCAGCACCCCGAGCAGGACGCAGGCGGCGGCGAGCAACGCCATTGCCGCGCGCTGCCAGCCATCCACCTCGTTCGCGCTGGCCGCCTGCGCCGAGCGCGGCCGGCCGAGGAAGGTCATGCCGTAGGCGCGCACGAAGCAGGCCGCGGCCAGCGCCGCCGCGAGCGCCAGCATTGCGCCGGCCGCGGGGACCAGGAACTTGAGCAGCCAGGGTGCCAGCAGCGGGCTGGTCAGCACGGTCTGGAAGAGCAGCCATTCGGAGACGAAGCCGTTGAGCGGCGGCAGTGCCGAGATCGCCGCCGTACCGATCAAGAATAGTACCGCCGTTGCCGGCATGCGGTGGATCAGCCCGCCGAGGCGGCCGAGGTCGCGCTCGCCGGTGGCATCAAGCACGGAGCCCGCGCCGAAGAACAGCAGGCTCTTGAACGTGGCGTGGTTGGCCACGTGCAGCAGGCTCGCGGTCAGCGCGAGCGCCGCCGCCGTCTCCAGTCGACCGGCGCGGAACGCCATCGCGAGCCCAAGGCCGAGGAAGACGATGCCGACATTCTCGACCGTGCTGTAGGCGAGCAGCCGCTTGAGATCGTCCTCGGCCACCGCGTAGAGCAGCCCGATCACCGCCGTCAGCGCCCCCACCACCAGTGGCGGCAGGCTCCACCACCAGACGGGCGCGCCGAGCAGGTCGAAGGCGATCCGGATGAACCCGTAGATCGCGACCTTGGTCATGATCCCGCTCATCAGCCCCGAGACGTGGCTCGGCGCCGCGGGGTGGGCGAGCGGCAGCCAGGCGTGCAGCGGCACCAGCCCCGCCTTCGAGCCTGTGCCCACCAGCACCAGGAGGAGCACCAGCCAGGCCATCGGGCGATGCGCCGCGACCTGGCGGATCGATGCAAAATCGTAATGCCCGTGCGACCCGGCGAGCAGCCCGAAGGCGAGCAGCAGCACCAGCGTGCCCATGCTCGCGACCACCAGGTAGACATGTCCCGCGAGCAGATTTCCTGGCCGCTCGTGGTGCGCCATCACCAGCGCCCAGGACGTCACCGACATGGTTTCCCAGGCGAGCAGGAAGGTGAAGGCGTCGGCCGCCAGCACCACCAGCGCCATGGCGGCGATGAAGGGGGCGTAGAAGGGCAGCACGCGCCGCGGTTCCTCCTCGTGGCGCGCGTAGCCGATCGCGTAGAGGCTGGCGGCGAAGCCGCCGAACCCGACCACGGCAAGAAAGAAGGCGGCAAGTGCGTCGAGGCGCAGATGGGCGCCGATCCATGGCACGCCGAGCGGCAGCACGAGGCTTTCGACCCGCCCCGCGAGCAGGCCGGCGAGGGCGCCGACACCCAGCGCCGCGCAGACCAGGGCGGTGAGCGGATAGATCGCGTCAGAGGCCAGGCGTCGCGGCAGCGCCAGCCCGGCGGGGCCGAGCAGGAGCAGGAACGCGACGCAGCCGAGGAGGAAGGAAAGCAAGGTCACGCCTGCGCGGACCTCCTCGCCGTCGTCCTAACCGCAAGCATCCTCGCGCTCCGCCTTGCCTGTCCGGCGCGAGGCGCCGCCGGGCGTCGGCGCGTCCATGGCACATCACGCAGTCCTCAACATACACACATCGCGTATGATGTCGAGGCCATCAAAGATGCGGTATGAATACGGCAGAATTGCCGGATGGGCAATGCTGGTCGGCGAGCCTGGCCGCTAGCTTCGCTCGATCAGCCGGACGCCGCGGCCCATGCCCTCGCTGCGCTGGCCGGCGGAGATCAGTTCCACACCCGCCTGGTTGATCGCCTTGACGACCTTGTCGAGCGAATGCACCACGGCGCGGACGACGCCCTCGCTTGCCTCCATGCGCTGGATCGTCGGCAGCGAGACGCCGGAAAGGCGCGCCAGTTCCCTCTGGTCGATTCCGAGCAGGGCTCGCGCGGCCTTCATCTGTTGGGATGTGATCATTGGCCTATCTAGAATGATAGACTGACCATCATCAAGTCGATATTTCCCAGCTTGTTTCAGCGGGCCGGCAGGTCGTCGCGGATTGCCGCGAGGCCACGCCGCGCGGTGCCGTCCGGCGCGGAGTTCGCCGGCGCCAGCCAGGCCAGGATGGCATCGCGGCAGCGCGGCCACTCGTCATCCAGAATCGAATACCAGTCGGTGTCGCGCCGGCGGCCCTTTACGACCATGTGGGCGCGGTGCCGGCCCTCGTGGCTGAAGCCCAGGCGCAGGGCGGCGCGGCGGCTCGCCGCGTTGAGCGAGTCGCATTTCCACACCAGGCGCCGGTAGCCGAGATCGTCCGCGGCCAGGCGCAACAGGAGGAACATCGCCTCCGTCGCGGCGCGGGTGCGCTGCATCCGGGGCGAGAACCAGATGCCGCCGAGCTCGATCGCGGCGTTCCTCGGCTCGATATTGAGCAGGGCGAGCCAGCCGGATGCGACACCCGTTGTCACCGGCCGTACCGCCCAGAACATCGGGTCGTGGGTCGAGGCGAGGTTTGCCACGTGCGCACGCATCGCGGCCTCGCTCACGAACGGGCCGTAGCTCATGTAGGTCCAGCTGGTGTCGGCCCCCTGCGCTGACTGCCACAGCTCCGGGGCGTGGCGCGGGTGAAGCGGCTCCAGGACCGCGTGCGTGCCGCGGATCGCGACACGCGCCGGCAAGGGCCGCGGTGTTGCCTCCACCTCCGGCCCCAGTTGCAATTCGTCCATGGCGCAACGGTTCCGTCGCCGGCATGCTTGCGCAAGGACCACCGCCGCCTACATGCGCCATGCCATTCAACCTGGGAGGCTACCTCATGACCCGCCTTGCTCTCGCCGCCTTCGCCGCCGGCCTGCTGTTCTCGACCGGCGCCATGGCCGCGACAGAGACCTTTCATGCCACGATGACCGGTGCCCAGCAGGTGCCGCCGGTGACGACCTCCGCCCATGGCACGGCGACGGTCACTATCGATACCGCTACCGGGAAGGCGACCTGGACCGTGACCTATACGGGCACCGAGCCGTTCGCCGCGCACATCCACGGCCCGGCGCCCGCGGGCAAGAACGCGGGGGTGTTGGTGCCGATGAAGGTCGGGCCGAGCCCCTTCAGCGGTTCCGCGACGCTGACGCCCAAGGAAATCAAGATCATCGAGGAGGGGGATGCCTACGTGAACCTCCACACGACCGCGCACAAGGCCGGCGAGATGCGCGGCCAGTTGACGAAGTAGCGTCCGCCATGCCCCCTCGGGGCAACGAACCCGAGGGGGCATGATGCGTGTCGCGATCACCGGCGGCGGTGGATTTCTCGGCCAGCGGGTGGCGCGCCGGCTCGCGCGGGAGGGGCATCTGGGCGGCAGGGCCGTCACCGGCCTTGTCCTATTCGACATCGCCGCGCCGCCCATGCCTGAGGCGCCATTTCCCGTCGTGTCGATCGCGGGCGACGTCGCCGATCTGCCGGAGACGGCGATCCCGCCCGGCAGCGATGTGGTCTTTCACCTCGCCGCCGTCGTCTCCGCCGCCGCGGAGGCGGATTACGATCTCGGTCGGCGCGTCAACCTGCGCGGCACGGATGCGGTGGTGGATGCCTGCCGCCGCCTCGCGCGGCCGCCGCGCGTCGTGTTCACCAGTTCCGTCGCCAGCTTCTCGGCGTCCCAGAGCGAGGTCATCGGCGCCGCCACGCGGCAGGTGCCGGCCAACTCCTACGGCGCGCAGAAGGCCGCGGCGGAGCTGATCCTGGCGGACGCGACGCGCCGCGGCTTCCTCGACGCCGTGACGCTGCGGCTGCCGACAGTGTGCATCCGCCCCGGCCGACCCAACAAGGCGGCGAGTAGCTTCGTCTCCTCCATTCTGCGTGAGCCGCTCAATGGCGAGGCGGCGGAACTTCCCGTCGCCGACGATTTCGCGCTGTGGATCGCGAGCCCGGCGCAGGCGACGGATTGGCTGCTGCACGCGGCTTCGCTGGACACGGCCGGGATGGGTCTTGACCGGAGCGTCAATCCGCCGGGCCTCACCGTGACGGTTGGCGAGATGCTGGCGGCGCTGGAGGCGGCGAACCCGGGTGCGCGCGCGCTGGTCCGCCGCGTGGCGGCGCCGGAGATCGAGGCGATCGTCACCACCTGGCCCGCGCGCTTCGACCCCGCGCGCGCGCTGTCGCTCGGCTTCGCGCCGCACGGCTCCCTTGATGCCCTGGTCGGCGAATTCATCGCGGACACGCGCCGTGCGTCGTAGGCCGCGCGCTTCTCCAGGATGGTTGCCGCCGCGCGATCGTGGGCGGCCGGATGCCGGCCGCCCTGGCTGATCAGAGTTCGACTTCGGCGCTTGCTTCCGGGCTGAGGCGGACGCTGGCGCCAACCTCGGCGTGACGGAAGTAGGAGAACGCGACGGTCGCCGCGGCGAGGGCCACGAGCGTGGCCATCACCAGGTGGAAGCCGTTCATGAAGGCCGTCGTGCCCAGATCGCCAAGGGCGACGGGGTGCCCGTTTTTCGTCACCGCAGTTTGCCCCGCGGCAACCTGGATGAACAGCATGCCCGAGATATCGATCCCGAAGATCAGCCCCAGGGAGCGTGACATGTTCAAGAGGCCGCCCATGACGCCAAGCTTGTCGCGGGGCGTCGAGGCCATGGTGGAGCGGTTGTTCGCCGGGGTGAAGACGCCAAGGCCCGCGCCCAGCAGCAGCATGGCGGTGACGAGGTAGACGGGAGCATGGTGACTCGGGGCGAAGATCAGCATCGCGGAGCCGGCCATCAGCATGAGCGAGCCGGCCAGCGTGAGGGTGCGCGCGCCGAAACGGTCCGCGGCGCGGCCGGCGAACGGCGCCAGAAAGGCCATTGCGGCCGGCACCGGCATCAGCATCACGCCAGACCAGGCGGTGGTGTAGTGCAGCACGTCCTCGAAATAGAACGGCAGCAGGAAGAGGCCGGTGAACAGCACATAATAGGCGAGGAAAGCGGTGGAGTTCCCGGCGACCAGCGCATAGCGGCGGAACAGCCGGATATCGATCATCGGGCTCTTCACCCGCAGTTCGGTGAACACGAAGGCCGCGAAGCTGGCGATGCCGAATGCCAGCTCGCCCTGGACGACCGACGAGCCCCACCCCGCGCTCTGGGCGCCGTTGACCGCGAGCGCCACGCCCAGGAGGCCGACGGTGAAGAACCCGATGCCCGCGAAATCGACCCTCTCGCGGTGGCCGGCGGGGTGGTAGCGGGGCAGGACGATGTAGGCCATCACCAGCCCGGCGATCCCGATCGGCACGTTCACGTAGAAGATCACGCGCCAGCCGACGGCGGCGATCAGCATCGCGCCGACGAACGGGCCGAGCGCCATGGCGGTCGCCTGGATCGCGGCCTGAACGCCGAGCGCCTGGCCCAGGTCACGCTTGCGGAAGACCACCGTGATCAGGGCCACCGAGTTCGCCTGCAACAGCCCGGCGCCGATCGCCTGCACGCATCGCGCAATGATGAGAAACATGGCGGTCGGCGCCAGCCCGCAGGCGGCCGAGCCGATAACGAAGACCCCGAAGCCGGCGTTGTAGAGGAGGCTGCGGCCATAGATGTCGGCAAGCCGGCCAACGACGGGCAGGGCGATCGCGAGCACCATCATGTAGGAGATCGACACCCATTCGACGAGCGACAGCCGGACGCCGAATTCGCGCCGGATCGTCGGTAGGGCGATGTTCACGATGCTCACGTCGAGCGCCGACATGGTCGCGCCTATGAGCACGACGCTCAAAACCGCCCACTGCCATCGGTCTCGCGCCACCAGACCTTCGTGGTCGGGGCGGGCGCGGAGATGGAGGAAGTTCAGGCGGTTGCTCATGGCGGCGGCATCTTCAAAACTGGGAGTTGCGCAAACGCAAAAAGCCCCGGAATGAAAATTCCGATGGTTTTATCAATAATATTATGGGCTCAACCGATAGGACGGTGCGGGATTTATATGCGTCAAAATAGCAATCCTGCATACGCAAAAACGCCGTAACTCAGGGTTCGGTCGGCCGAATTTGTGCCATTTTGGCACGGCCTGGACGGATTCCCGGCCAGGAAACGGTCCGGGTCCGTGTCAAAAAGAACAGGCGCGGCGGCGCCTCGTCTCAAAGCAGGATGTGCCGACCGATAGGGCGCGAGGCGTCGCGCCGGGTGAGCCGGAAGAGTGATCTCTGTCACGAACGCGGGCTACCCAACGTATTTTGAAATAATTTTGCCTGGAATCCGCCACGTTCCGCCGGCTATATCCTCCCCCGATATGAGCTCCGGGAGAACCTCGACATGACCAATCTGAAGCGCGCCCTTCTCATCGTCCTCGCCGCTGGCTCGCTCGCCGCCTGCTCGAACCTCACCGGCACGCAGCAGCGCGTGCTTTCGGGCAGTGCCATCGGCGCCGCGGGCGGGGCCGTGATCAGTGCCGTCGCCGGCGGCCCGATCCTGCTTGGCACGGCGATCGGCGCCGGCGCCGGCGCTGTCGCGGGCGCGGTGACGTCGCACTAGGCGGCGCTCGCCCGGGGACCGCTGCGAGGCCGCCTGCTGGGCGACCTCGCGGAACCGTGCGTCAGGCGGCTTCCGCCAGCCTGCCCTCTATCAGCAACCCCTGTTGGCTGGCCGAGACGTGGACCGTCTCGCCCTCCGCGATCGAACCCTCGAGGATTCGCGAGGCGAGCGGGTTCTGCAGGCTGCGCTGGATCACCCGCTTGAGCGGCCGCGCGCCGTAGACCGGGTCGTAACCCTCCGCCGCCAGCCAATCGAGCGCCTTGGCGTCGAGTTCGAGTGCGATCGAGCGGTCGGCGAGCAGCTTGCGCAGCCGCCCGAGCTGGATGTCGACGATCGCCGCCATGTCGCTCTTCTGCAGCCGGCGGAACAGCACCGTCTCGTCGAGCCGGTTGAGGAACTCCGGCCGGAAGTGCTGGCGGACGATGTCCATCACCCCCTTGTAGGCGAGGGAGAGGTCCGCACCGTCCGGCTGGGCTGCGAGGATCTCGCTGCCGAGGTTGCTGGTCAGCACGATGATGGTGTTGCGGAAGTCGACCGTACGGCCCTGGCCATCGGTGAGCCGCCCGTCGTCGAGTACCTGCAGCAGAATGTTGAACACATCCTCGTGCGCCTTCTCGACTTCGTCGAACAGCACGACCTGATACGGCCGGCGGCGGACCGCCTCGGTCAGCACGCCGCCCTCGTCGTAGCCCACATAGCCGGGCGGCGCGCCAATCAGGCGGGAGACGGCGTGCTTCTCCATGAACTCGCTCATGTCGATGCGCACCATCGCCCGCTCGTCGTCGAACAGGAACTCGGCGAGTGCCTTGGTCAGCTCCGTCTTGCCGACGCCGGTGGGGCCGAGGAAGAGGAAGCTGCCAATCGGCCGGTTGGGGTCCTGCAGGCCGGCGCGAGCGCGGCGGACGGCGTTTGCCACCGCGACCAGCGCCTCCTCCTGGCCGACCACTCGGCGGCGGAGCGCGTCCTCCATGCGCAGCAGCTTGGCGCGCTCGCCCTCGAGCATCTTGTCCACCGGCACGCCGGTCCAGCGCGAGACGACCTGCGCGATCTGCTGCTCGTCCACGCTCTCGTTGACGAGGTTGCCGCCCTTCTGCGCGGCGGCGAGCTTGCGTTCCAGCTCCGGAATTCGGCCGTAGAGCAGCTCCGAGGCGCGGGCGAGGTCGCCGTTGCGCTGGGCGACTTCGACCTGCGCGCGCGCCGCGTCAAGCTGTTCCTTGAGCTTCTGGCCTTCCGCGAGCTTTTCCTTTTCGGCGTGCCAGGCGGCGGTGAGGGAGGTGGATTTCTCCTCCAGCTCCGCAAGTTCATGCTCGAGCTTGCCCAGACGGTCCTTGCTCGCCGCGTCCTGCTCGCGCTTCAGCGCCTCGCGCTCGATCTTGAGCTGGAGGATGCGCCGGTCGAGCTCGTCGAGCTCCTCGGGCTTGCTGTCGACCTGCATCCTGAGCCGGCTCGCCGCCTCGTCGACGAGGTCGATCGCCTTGTCGGGCAGGAAGCGGTCGCTGATGTAGCGGTTGGATAGCGTCGCTGCGGCCACCAGCGCGTTGTCGGAGATGCGCACGCCGTGGTGCAGCTCGTACTTCTCGCGGATGCCGCGCAGGATTGAGATCGTGTCCTCGACCGAGGGCTCGCCTACGAAAACTGGCTGGAAACGCCTCGCCAGGGCCGCGTCCTTCTCGATGTGCTTGCGGTACTCGTCGAGCGTGGTGGCACCGACACAATGCAGCGCGCCGCGGGCGAGTTCCGGCTTGATGAGGTTGGAGGCGTCCATCGCGCCGTCGGCGCGCCCGGCGCCGACGAGCACGTGCAGCTCGTCGATGAAGAGGATGATCTCGCCGTTGGAGGACTCGATCTCCTTCAGCACGGCCTTCAGCCGCTCCTCGAACTCGCCGCGGTACTTGGCGCCGGCGACCATGGCGCCGAGGTCGAGCGAGAGCAGCTGCTTGCCGCGCAGCGCCTCGGGCACGTCGCCGTTGACGATGCGCAGCGCCAGGCCCTCGACGATCGCGGTCTTGCCCACGCCGGGCTCGCCGATCAGGACCGGGTTGTTCTTGGTGCGGCGGGCGAGCACCTGGATGGCGCGGCGGATTTCCTCGTCGCGGCCGATCACCGGGTCGAGCTTGCCGTCGCGGGCGAGTTGGGTGACGTCGCGGGCGTATTTCTTGAGGGCGTCGAAGCTGGCCTCGGCGTTCTGGCTGGTCACCTTGCGGCCCTTGCGGATCTCGGCGACGGCCTTTTCCAGCGCCTGCGCGGTCGCGCGCGCCTCGCGCAGCGCAGCGGCGGCAGGGCCCTCGCCGGCGGCGAGGGCGACGAGCACCCGGTCCTGCGCCACGTATTCGTCGCCGGCCTTGTTCGCGGCGGCCTGGGCGGCGTCCAGCACCCGCACCAGCGGCGGCGTGATCTGCGGCTGGCCGGCACCGCCGCCCTGCACCTTCGGCAGCTTCGCCAGCGCTGCCTCCACGGCGGTGCGCGCGACGCGGTCATCGCCGCCCGCCGCCTTGATCAGGCCGGCGGCGGCACCCTCCTCGTCGTCGAGCATCGCCTTCAGCAGGTGCTCGGGCGAGAGCTGCTGGTGGTATTCGCGGATCGCGATCGTCTGCGCGGCCTGGATGAAGCCGCGCACGCGGTCGGTGAATTTCTCAATGTCCATCGTCCTGTCCCTTCATTAGGCGACCGGCCTATACCCCGCCCCTCCACGAGGCGACGGGGCGGCTATCCCGTGCCCAGGAAATGGGCAATGCTGCCGCGCCGCTCAAGAGGGATCCTGTCGGCTTGGAACGATATCGTGCGAATTGAACGCCTCTACCGCTACCCCGTGAAAGGCCTGACCGCCGAGGCGCTGGAGGCGACGCAGGTCGAGCCCGGGCGGGCCATTCCCTGGGACCGCGCCTTCGCGCTGGCCCAGGGCGACTCCCTGTTCGACCCCGAGCAGCCGGGCTGGCGGCCGAAGAGGGAGTTCATGTGCCTGCGCGTCAACGCCGCCGTCGCGGCGCTGCGTTCCAGTTTCGACCCCGCGACGGGGATGCTGCTGATCCTGGCGCCGGACGGGGCGCGTCTCTTGGAGAACGCGCTGTCGGCGCTGGGGCGGGAGCGCATCGGCGCTTGGCTCACGGCGTATCTCGGCGCCGAGGCGCGGGGCGCGCCGCGCTTCCACCACATCGCCGGCCACACATTCGGTGACCAGAAGCGGCCCGTGATCTCGCTCATCAGCCTCGCGAGCCTCGCCGATTACGAAGCGAAAATCGGCGCCCGGCGGCACAAGCGCCGCTTTCGCGCCAATATATGGTTCGACGGCGCGGCGCCGACGAGCGAGCGCGAATGGGTCGGGCGCGAGCTGCTGGTGGGTTCCGCGCGCCTACGTGTCACCCGCACGATCACGCGCTGTCCCGCGACCGAGGTGAACCCGCTGACCGCCGAGCGCGATGCCGACCCGGTCGCGGAACTGAAGCGCCTTTATGGCCACACGGATCTCGGCATCTATGCCGAGGTGGTGGAGGCCGGCCGCATCGCCGCCGGCGACGCGATAGAGCTTCTATCCTGACGTCACTCCGGAGCGACCATGAGTACCTACCCAAGCCTCGACCCCGATGCCCAGCGCGTGCTGGAGATGATCCGCCTCGCCA
>JAJZUI010000001.1 GCA_021847175.1 Pseudomonadota bacterium | reverse complement strand
TCTTTCACGAGGAGCCAGACGATGGCGAGGGAGGCGACGGGGTCGATCCACCAGGCGCGGAACAGGAACTGGGCGGCGAGGCCGACAACGACCGCGAAGGACAGCCAGCCGCAGGTGATGCTTTCCATGGCGTCGGCGCGGAGCGCGCGGCTTCCGAGCTTCCCGGCGACAGCGAGCTTCCGGCTCGCGAGATAGCGCATGATCGGGATCGCAAGGACGCACAGCACGAGACCCGGGAGAGAGAATTCCGCCCCCTGGTGCGTCCACAGGCTCCACCCGGCGGACGCGACGACATAGGCCGCGAGCGCGAAGAGCAGGAAGCCGCCGATCCGGCTCGCGAGGTGTTCCGCATCCTCGGAAAACGCCTCGCCGTGCCGCAGTTCCACCGACAGGCGCCGGATCAGCACGCCGGCGGAGGCGAGCTCGATGACGCTGTCGAGGCCGAAGGCGAGCAGCAGGAGGCTGCCGGCGGCGACGGCGGATGCGAGGGCGACGGCGATCTCGATGACGAGCCATGCCACGGTCAGCCATTCGAGCGTGAAGGCTTCGCCGATGAGGGCCGGGCGTTCCGGGGTGTCGGGCGGAGGGACGTCCGCCGCGTGGCAGCAGCCGTCGCTGGCGCAGCTCGCAGAAGCCGATGTCGCGACACTCGGGGCGGTGGTGTCCATGCCGGGGACTATGGAGGGTTTCGCGCGCGAGGTGAACCGTTTTGCGCGGAACGGCGCGCGCGCGTCGTGCCCGGATCGGGCCGTGGGAGGCGCCGTTATCTGGTCGCGATCAGAAAGAGGCGGCGAAAGGGTAAAAGCGTGGCGCCGTCCGGGCGGCGTGGGTAGTGGGGGCGGACGGCGTTTGTGTAGGCGGCGAGGAACTGGGAGCGGAGCGGTTCCTCCAGCGGGTCGAGGAAGGGGCGCAGGGAGGTGCCCATGGCCCATTGCACCGCGGCGTCCTCGCCGGCGAGTTGGTGGAGGTAGGTGGTTTCCCAGAGGTCCACCGAGGACGCGAGGGGGCGCAGCAGGTCGTAGTAGCCGGTGAGGTCGAGGACGGGAGGGGCGGAGCCGACGTTCTTCAGTTTTTCGGCCCAGGGGCCGCTCGCGGCGATCTCGTGCTGGAGAGCGCGGATGGGGGCCGCGTGCATGCCGGGCATCTGCACGGCCATGGTGCCGCCCTTGGCCAGCGTCTGGAACAGGCGCGGGAACAGGGTGGCGTGGTCGCCGAGCCAGTGCAGTGCGGCGTTGGAGTAGATGATGTCCGGCGGCGTCGCGGGGTTCCAGGCGGCGATGTCGGCCTGCTCGAAGCGGCAGTCCGGGGCGTCCTTGCGGGCACGCTCCAGCATCGGGGCGGAGCCGTCGATGCCGAGCACGTCGGCACCAGGCCAGCGGCGCTTGAGGAGGACGCAGACGTTGCCGGGGCCGCAACCGAGATCCACGACATGCCCCGGCGCCTCGGCGTCGATGCGGGCGAGGAGGTCGAGTGCCGGGCGCAGGCGCTCGCCGCCGTAGCGCAGGTATTGCGTGGGGTCCCAGGACGACATGCGGTTTGCCATGGCGCGGCTATAGGCTGGCGGCGATGCCGGTGGCAATCGCCCGGCCGCGGGCGAAGAGGCGTGGGATCAGGCCTTCCTCCGGCGTGAATTTGCTCGAGAAAGGCAGGCCGGCGAGTGCCGCGTCGGCGCCGAGCTCGATCATGCGCACCGTGGATGGGAGGGCGGCGAGCTCGGTCGCGAGCACCCGCTCGCCGGCGATCTCGGCGAGGCGGACCAGGGTCTCGATCGGGTTCGTTCCGATATCGCGACGGACACGCGGCTGGGCGCGGACGACGATCAGGATGTCGGGCGGCGCGGGTTGCAGGAGCGGGGCGAGCGGCGGGTTGCCGGAGAAGCCGCCGTCCCAATAGATGCGCTCCTCGATCTCGCAGGGCGGCATCACCAGCGGAAGGCAGCAGGAAGCGAGCAGCTTCTCCACGCTGATGTCGGCATCGTGCCAGAGGCAGGCCTCGCCGGTTTCGACGTCGGTGGCGGCGATGGAGAGCGCGGGCGTGCCGGTGAGGGATTTCGCGTCCAGCAGTTCGGCGACGAGCGGGCGCAGCGGGTTGGCGCCCAGCGGGTTGAGGGGGGCGGCACCGAACAGGCCCAACGCCGTCTGGGAGACCTGCCAGGCGAGCGAGGCGCCGATGTCGGTGCCGAACAGCCAGCGCTCCAGCAGCGGGCCGCGCAGGGGGGAGAAGGTGTGGATGGCGTCGATGCGTTCCCAGAGGGTGCGCATGGCGCGGCGGGCTTCGGCGCCCCCTGCCCTCGCCACGCCCCCTCCCCTCGCGAGGCCCCCTCCCCTCGCAAGACCTTGGGCGAGCATGGCGGCGGTGAGGGCGCCGGAGGAGACGCCGCAGAGACGGTCGATCGCGAGCCCGTCCTCCAGCAGGCGGTCGAGCACGCCCCAGGCGAGCGCGCCGTGGGCACCGCCGCCCTGGACGGCGACGGCGATGGTGGTGGCGGTTGTCATGGGGGCAGGCGTATCCCGAGTTTGACCGCGCGGCGAAGCCAGGGGCTGGCGGCGAGACTGGCGGCGTTCATGGCGGCGGCGCGCTGGATGGCCTCGGTGTATGTCGGGTACGGCAGGGCGAGGCCCGCGAGCGCGGCGGCGCCGAGGCGGCGGCCGATGGCGAGGGTGAGCAGGCCGATGGTTTCGCCGGCGTGCGGGGCGAGGAGGCCGGCGCCGAGCAGGCGGCCGCGGCGGGAGAGGACGAGTTTCACCAGGCCATCCGGGCGGCGTTGCGCCACCGCGCGGTCGTTGTCCGCGAGCGGCCAGCGCAGGACGCGGACATCATGGCCGGTGGCACGTGCCTGTTCCTCCGTCATGCCTGCCTGGGCGAGTTCCGGGGAGGTGTAGAGCACGCGCGGCGCCGTGCCGGCGAGACGCGCGGGCAGGCCCAGCGCGCGGCGCAGCACGACGCCGGCGTGCCGGGCGGCGGTGTGGTCCTGGCCGATGCCCTCGGGATCCGCGACCGGGCCGGCGGCGAAGACGCGGCGGTTGCCGAGGCAGCGGAGCGAGCGGTCGGTGGCAATGCCGCGTGGGGTGACGGCGAGGTTCGCGGCCTCGGGGGCGAGGGCGGCGATGTCGGGTACCGTGCCGGTGGCGACGAGGAGGTGCGTGCCCGCGAGGCGGCGTCCGTCGGCGAGGATCAGCGCGGGGCCCCCTCCGGCGCCGGGAGGTTCGGCGCGGGCGATGTCGGCGTGCTCGATGATGTCGACGCCGTGGCGGCGCAGGGCCAGCGCGAGGCCCAGGGCGAGTTCCGGGTCTTCCGCGGGGGCGAAGCGGCCGGGCATGAGCAGGGTGACGTGGGCGCCGAGGGCGGCGTGGGCGTCGGCCATTTCGATCGCGGCGGCGGTGTCGCCGAGGACGAGGAGGTGGGCTGGGGCGGGACGGGCGGCGAGGTAGGCGGGCTCGGTCAGGGCGCCGGTCCCCTCTTGAGCGAGGATGGGAGCGAGGCCGGGAATGGGCGGGAGCGCGGGGGTTCGGCCCGTGGCGATGACGATGCGGCGGGGGCGAAGGATGCGCTCGGCGGCCTCGCAGCGGATGGCGAGGCGGTCGCGGTCGAGGAAGCGTGCCTGGCCCTCGATGACCTCCGCACCGAGGGCGCGCAGGCGGGCGGCGCCGGCGGTGGGGGCGAGCGAGGCGATGGTGGCGTCGACGTGGGTCCAGATGGCGGGCCAGTCGGTGGGTGCGAGGCTGGCGGCGAGGCCGAAACGCGCGGCCTCGCGCACGGCGGTCGCGGCGCGGGCGGCGGCGAGGAGGGCCTGGCGCGGCAGCGGGCCGGCGTGGAGGGGCTCGGCGCCGATGCGGCCGCGCTCGACCAGGGCGACGGCGAGGCCGAGCTGGGCGGCGGCAGCGGTGATGGCCTGGCCGGCGGGGGTGGCGCCGATGACGGCGATGTCGGGGGTTTGTTCAGGCACGGCGGGCGAGGAAGGCGAAGGCGAGCGGCCGGCGCAGCGAGAGGAAGAGGAGGCTGGAGTCGCCGGCGGCGGAGACGACCGCCGGCGCGACCGGGGAAGGCCGGATGCGCGCGCCCGAGGCCAGGGCGACGGCGAGCAGCGCGGCGATCAGCAGCAGGGGGAAGAATCGAAGCGCGCGCATGGTTCCCTGTAGCGGTATTTGCGCGGCCGGACCATCGGTTGACGCGGCGAGGCCCCCGCCCCTATACAGCCGCCGCCGCGCTGCCACCCCGGACGACGGGAAGGTGGCGCGCATCCATTTTGCCCCCCGGAGACAGGTCGTGAAGCGCACCTTTCAACCCTCGAAGCTCGTCCGCAAGCGCCGGCATGGGTTCCGCTCGCGCATGGCGACGGTCGGCGGCCGCAAGGTGCTTGCCAACCGGCGCGCCAAGGGCCGCAAGCGGCTCAGCGCCTGAGCGCCGCGCAGGCGGACCAGCCATCATGCCGCGGCTCTCGCGGCCCGCATCGATGCCGCGTCGCGCCGATTTCCTCCGCGCCGCGCGCGAGGGGCTGCGCGTGGCCTCGCCGGGAATGGTGGTGCAGCTGCTCGACCGTGGCGACGATGCGCCGGCGCGGCTCGGGATCACGGCGACCAAGAAGCTGGGCAATGCCGTGGCGCGCAACCGCGTGCGCCGGCGGCTGCGCGAGGCCGGCCGTCTGGTGCTGGGAACGGCGCCGCGGCCGGGGATGGATATCGTGCTGATCGGGCGCGAAGGCACGCGCGGGCGTGATTTCGCCGACCTCTGCGCCGAACTGACGCGGGCGCTCGACCGGCGGCCCGGGACGACGCGCCGATGAGCCCGGCGGCGAAGGTTCTGCGCGGGGCGGTGCGGACGTACCAGCTGACGCTGCGGCCGATGATCGGCGCCAATTGCCGCTACGAGCCTTCCTGCTCGCACTACGCGATGGCCGTGCTGGCGAGCCATGGCGCGGCGCGCGGCAGCCTGCTCGCGGCGAAGCGCATCCTGCGTTGCCACCCGCTCGCCGCCGGCGGATACGATCCGCCGCCCGCCCCTACCCCACCTTCCTCGAGCACGACGAAGACGACAGGCTGATGGACCAGAAACGCATGCTGCTCGCGATCGCGATCTCGGTCGCGATCATTCTCGGCTTCCAGTTGCTGCTGCCGCATCCGGCGCCGCAGCCGAAGCCGGAGCCGGCCGTGACGCACGCGGTGACGGGTGCACCGGGGACGGCGCCCGGGCCGGCGACAGGTCCCGCGACCCTGGGGACGGGCCAGCCGGCGCCGGCGCCCGCCGCGGGGCCGAAGGTGGCGATCGACGCGCCGCGGCTGCTCGGCAGCATCAGCCTGACCGGCGCCAGCCTCGACCACCTGGTGCTGCGCGACTACCACGAGACGATCAAGCGCAACTCGGCGCTGGTGACGCTGCTGCGACCGGCGGGGACGGCGAAGCCCTACTACATCCAGTTCGGCTGGAGCGCCGCGCCGGGCGAGACGGTGAAGCTGCCGGATTCCAGCACTCTTTGGACGAGCTCCGGCGGCACGCTGTCGCCCTCGCACCCGGTCACGCTCACCTGGGACAACGGCCAGGGGCTGGTGTTCTCGATCGGGCTCAAGGTCGACGCCGACTACATGTTCACGGTGACGCAGAGCGTGCGCAACAGCGGCGCCGCGCCGGTCACGCTGTATCCGTGGTCGCGGATCTCGCGCGACTACACGCCGCAGGTGCTGGGCACGTATCTGCTGCACGAGGGCTTCACCGGCGTGATGGACGGCACGCTTAAGGAGATGACCTACGCGGGCTCCAAGAACCACGCCAAGGGCAAGACGGATGGCGTGGCGCTGAGCCTCGACACCACCGGGGGGTGGGACGGCATCACCGACAAGTACTGGCTCACGGCGCTGATCCCCGACCAGAAGGCGCCGGTGCTGGCGCAGTACCGCTATGAGGGACCGGCCGCCAACGGCGCGAGCGGGGCCGGGGCGAAGGGGGTGAGCTACCAGGCGCTGTTCCTGGCGAAGAACCCGCAGACGGTCGCGCCCGGTGCGTCCGCGGCGACGGTGGGGCACGTGTTCGCGGGGGCGAAGGTGGTGGCGCTGCTCGACCATTACCAGTCGACGCTGCACATCCCCTATTTCGACAAGGCGGTGGATTTCGGCTGGTTCTATTTCATTACGAAGCCGTTCTTCCTCGCGCTCGACTGGCTGAACACGCTGCTCGGGAACTTCGGGCTGGCGATCATCCTGTTCACGTTCTGCCTCAAGCTGCTGTTCTTCCCGCTCGCCAACTACTCCTACCGGTCGATGAGCAAGATGAAGCTGCTCGGGCCGAAGATGAAGGCGCTGCGGGACGTGTATGGCGACGACCCGCAGGTGCTGCAGCGCGAGACGATGGCGCTGTACAAGGCCGAGGGGGTGAACCCGGCCTCCGGGTGTCTGCCGATGCTGATCCAGATCCCGATCTTCTTCTCGCTCTACAAGGTGCTCTACGTCACCATCGAGATGCGGCACGCACCGTTCTATGGCTGGATCCACGACCTCTCGGCCGAGGACCCGACCAACGTCTTCAACCTGTTCGGGCTGCTGCCGGTGCATCCCGGCCTGCTGCTGCCGCTGCTGCACCTCGGCGCGCTGCCGCTGATCATGGGGGCAACGAGCTGGCTGCAGCAGAAAATGAACCCGCCGCCGCCGGACCCGACGCAGGCGAAGGTGATGCAGTTCATGCCGGTGCTGATGATGTTCATGCTGGCACGGTTCCCGGCGGGGCTCGTGCTGTACTGGACCACCAACAACCTGCTGACCATGCTGCAGCAGTGGTGGATCATGCGCTCCACGCGGCTGACCGCGACGCGCGTGCCGGCGCGATCCTGAGCGGGGACGAGGAAGACTGGCTGGAGGCGGGACGGCTTCTGTTTTCACGGCCGTGCCGCTTCGTGTGGGCGGCGCAGACGCTGGACGGACTGCCGCCGGCGGGGCTGCCGGAGATCGCGTTCGCCGGACGCTCCAATGTCGGGAAATCGTCGCTGCTCAACGCGCTGGTGGGGCAGAAGGCGCTGGCGCGGATTTCCGCGCGGCCGGGGCGGACGCAGCAGCTGAACTTCTTCGAGGTCGAGCGGCGGCTGATGCTCGTGGACATGCCCGGCTATGGCTATGCCGAGGCGGCGCAGGCGGTGAAGCGGGACTGGCAGGGGCTGATGTTCGCGTATCTGCGCGGGCGGACGGTGCTGCGGCGGGTGATGCTGCTGCTGGATGCGCGGGTGGAGGTGAAGCCCGCGGACGAGGCGGCGATGGACCTGCTCGACCAGGCGGCGGTGGTGTACCAGATCGTGCTCACCAAGGTGGACGCGGTACGGCCCGCGGCGCTGGCGGTGAAGGCCGAGGCGGTGGGGGCGATGGCGCGCCGGCGGCCGGCGGCGCACCCGGAGGTGCTGGCGACGAGCAGCGAGACGGGACAGGGCATCGCCGAGCTGCGGGCGGCGCTGGCGCCGTTCGCCGCGCCGGGGTGAGGGCGCTGGCGGGCTGAGGGCGGCCCCGCCGGTGCGGCGCCCCTGCCCTGCCCCGGGCTCGGCTTGACCCGGTGGGGGCTCGCCCGCATACGCGCGGCCGACGAACGGCTTTGCCCGAGGGGGAACGCATGAGCAACGATGCCACCAAGGATGCCGCCCGGCTTGGGGCCGAACGGGCCGAGACGCTGGCCAGGGCGCTGCCGTACCTGCGCCGCTACGCCGGGGCGACGGTGGTGGTGAAGTATGGCGGGCACGCCATGGGCGAGGAGGACCTTGCGATGTCCTTCGGGCGCGATATCGCGTTGCTCAAGCACGTGGGGATCAACCCCGTGGTGGTGCATGGCGGCGGGCCGCAGATCAACGCGATGCTGAAGCGGCTGGCGATCCAGTCCACCTTCGTCGACGGGTTGCGGGTGACCGACGCGGCGATGGTGGAGGTGGTGGAGATGGTGCTGGCGGGCACCGTCAACAAACAGGTGGCGGGGCTGATCAACGTCGCGGGCGCGCTGGCCGTGGGGATCTGCGGCAAGGATGGCGGTCTGATCCGCGCGCGCAAGCTGGAACGCAAGGTGCGCGACCCCGGTTCCAACATCGAGAAGGTGCTCGACCTCGGGTTTGTCGGCGAGCCGGAGCATGTGGATGTGCGGGTGATCCATGCCTTGACCGGCGCGGGCCTGATCCCGGTGATCGCGCCGGTGGGCATGGGGGCGGACGGGCAGACCTATAACATCAACGCCGACACGGTGGCGGGCGCGGTGGCGGGTGCGCTGGGGGCGATGCGGCTGCTGATGCTGACGGACGTGCCGGGGGTGCTGGACACCGAGAAGCGTCTGATTCCCGAGATGACGGTTGCAGAAGTTCACGCCGCGATCGTCTCCGGCGTGATATCGGGCGGCATGATTCCGAAGGTGCAGACATGCGTCGAGGCGGTGAAGCTGGGCGTGAAGGGGGCGGTGATCCTGGATGGTCGGCAGAAGCACGCGTGCCTGCTGGAGCTGTTCACGGAGGGCGGGGGCGGGACGATCATCCGGCCGTAGGGCCGGATGCCATCACGAGACCGGTGCCGGCGGACAGCACGCAGCCGCTCGCTGGCCGGGACGTGATGATGGTGGTTTCGCATTCCGACGACGAGGTGCTGTTCGCCGGCGGGCAGATGGCGCGGATGCGAATTTTCGGATTGGGACGCAAACGTGATGCGGGTCGATGTGATCCTGCCGACTTACAATCGCGCGCGGCTGCTGCCGCGGGCGATCGAGACGTTTCTCGCGGCGCGGGTCCCCGAAGGGGTTGAGGCGCGACTGGTCGCCGTCGACAACAACTCCTGTGACGGTACGCAGGCAACGTTGGCGGCGTATGTCGAACGGCATCCAGGGCGGGTGGCATCTCTGTTCGAGCCCAAACAGGGAAGGCATCATGCGCTCAATGCCGCCATTCGGGCATCAGGTGCCGATGTCGTCGGCTTCGTGGACGATGACGAGGTGATGGATGCGGGCTGGATCGAGGTAGTAGCTAGGGAACTCGGGAAGCCGGGCCTCGATTTTGTTGGCGGACCGTATCTGCCGAACTGGCTGGCGCCGAGGCCGGCCTGGCTGCCGCCGGGCTTCGGCGGTGTGATCGGCGCGTTCGACTATGGTACGATGCCGTTCCGTTATGGGGGACCGGATTGTCCCACGCATCTGCTGGGCGGCAATGCGGCTGTGCGGCGCAAGGTCTTCGAGCGGGTTGGCCTCTATTCCGACCGTTATCCATACGCCGAGGACCTGGAGATGTATCGACGAATCATCAGGGCCGGATTCGTGGGCGCGTATATTCCGGGCCTAATAATTCACCACGACATTCCAGCCTGGCGTCTCTCGAAGCGCTATTTCCGCTACTGGGTGTACACCGCGGGTCGCAACGACGGCAAGTTCGCGCGCGACGCGGTCGATGTCGCGGACGGTCCTTCCTTGCTGGGGGTACCTCGCTGGATGTGGCGACGTGCGGCAGAGGGCATGGCGCTGCGGCTCTGGCGCGCGACGCAGGGGGACGATCCGATGGCGTTCGCGGGGGAGTTGCATGCGATCGAGCTAGTGGGGTTTCTGCGCGGAAGATGGCTGGCGGGACAGGAGCGGCGGCATGATCGGAGCGGGCTGGCGGCGCTCAAATTCAGAGAAAAAAAATGAGAATCCTTTTCGCATCCGTAAATCCTCTCGTACCACAATTCTTCGGTGTTATTGATTCAAATATTGATAATCTGAGCCGAAATCTCGCCGCCCTCGGACATCACGTCGCTGCCTTGGTAAATCTGAAGACAGGTGATGCTATAGCGCTGAAGAATCGCCTGCTTCGCAAATTGGCGGTCTTCGCCTGGCTCACGAAGGACGCTTTAGGGATACGTTATATATAGATACTGGATTTCTCAGGAAACCATCGACGAAGCTGTCGGGCTGGAACAGCCCGATGTCTATATCGGGCACGGCGGTGGGGCTCCGGAAAGGCTGACCCGACGCGACGGCGAGCGCCGCCAGAACGAGCAAGATCGGCGTGAGCCGCGGCCCGCGGAACCAGCGCCACGCAAGGGAGGCCGCGAGCGCCACCACGGCGCCGGCGGTCAGGGCGCGCACCACCTGCATCGTAAAGGCGGTGTCGTAGAGATCGGCGGCTTCCTCCGGATGGCGAACCAGCGCGCCGCGCAGACCGACCTCCGAAAAGAGCGTCCACCGATTCCGAAAACGCAGTCGCCATCGCCACCAGGCCGAAATCGGCCGGGACGAGGATGCGGGCGATGACGAGGGTGCTGATGAGGCCGAGGGTGCGGGAGGCGAAGCGGATCGCCACCATCCACACGGCGCCCTTGGCGACCTGCCTGGCGAGCGAGGTCGCCGGGGCGGGCGGGGCCGCGTCCTCGCGGAGGGCGGTTGGCAAATCCTGCGGCATCGGGGTGGGCTGTAGCATGCGCGGCGGGGGTGCTCCACCGCCGCGCGATCGGGCGGCCGGGTGGATCACCAATCTTGACGTGGGCTACCGCCCGGAGACGGACAGGAATTCGATCTGCCAGCGCATTTCCTCGGTGGTGAGGGGGAAGTCGCCTCCCGGTGCGGCGCGCAGGACGGCCTCCGGGGCGAGGCGGGCGAGCAGGGTTTGCAGGGGGGCGGCGAGGCGCATGGTGAAGCCCGCCTTCCAGACCAGACTCACCAGGCCCTTGCCGCTGCGCAGCGAGGCGGCGCGGTCAACGACCGACTGATCGATACCGGCGGCGACCGCGAGGAGCGCGGTGGCGAGGCGGGTTTCGCCGCGGTGCACCGCGTCCAGCACCGCGGCTTCGTCGAGCCGGCCCTGGGCGGCGATGTGCCGGGCATCCGCCAGCGCGTCGGCGGCGCGGGACGATTGTGGCCCGGCCCCGGGGTCGGTCCCGGGGTCGGCCGGGGGGCCGGTGGGGGGCGGCGGCATCAGGCGGGCGGCGAGGCGCTGGCGCAGATCGGCCGTGGTCGCGGGGTCGAGGTCGGCGCGGGCGGCGAGTTCCTCCAGGAGGCAGGTGGCGACGATCGCCGAGAGCGCCGCCGCGGCGCGGGCGGTGAGGCGCGGGCGGCGCGCGAGGGGACCGTGCCAGGCGGGGTGGGCGACGGCCTCGGCGATGAGGGCGTCGAGCGTGGCCTCGCGGATCGCGGCGGTGGGGTTGGCGAGCAGCGCCTCCACCGCCTCGCTGTCGGCCATGGCGGCGATGCGGTCGGCGACCGCCTCCGGCAGGTCCGGGCGGCGGGCGATGGCGATCGCCGTCGCGGGGCACGGGGGCGCTGCGAGGAGGGCGAGCAGGTCCGATTGCGTGAGGATGGGCGAGAGGCGCAGCACGGGCTCGGCGACCGGCAGCGCGGTGTCGGCGGCGAGGCGGAGGATGAGGTCGCGCGGGGCCGACGGCATGTCCTTGACCGCCTCGGCGATGGCGGCGCGGACGCGCACCGCCTCGTCGGCAACGAGTTGCTCCAGCATGTCGATGACGCGCTCGCCGATGCGGGCACGGCCGGTGGCGGCCATGGCGGGCAGCAGCAGGGCGAGCTTGCGCGCGAGGAGGGTGCGGACGCGCTCGTCCACGTCGCGGGCGAGGAGCGCGTTGGCGCCGTGGGGGGCAGCCTGGTTGAGGGCGACGGAGGCGCGGACGGTGACCGCCTCGTCGCGCGCGAGTTCCATCAGCACGTGGTCCTCCGTCGTCGGGGCGGCGGCGAGGCGCACGCGCGCGCATTCGTCGGGCGGGATGAGGCGGCCGATGGGGCCGGACGCCAGCGGTGGCGCGTCGGTGCGTGTCTGAGCCGCGCTCATGGATGGCCTCCCAGTGGTGCGCGCCCATCGGCGTTGGGGCCGGCGGCCGGGCCGCCCTCGTCGGATGCGACGCGCCAGCGGCCGCGGCCGGCACGCTTGGCCTGGTACATCGCCTGGTCGGCACGGTGGATGAGGTTGTCGATGTCCTCGCCGCGGTTGGGCCAGCGGGTGGCGATGCCGATGGAAAGGCCGAGCCGCGCCGAGGCGCCGGCGGGCGTGAGCGCGGGCATCGCGAGGCGCAGCGCCTCCGCGCGCTCGGCGGCGGCGAAGGAGTCGGCACCGTCGAGCCAGAGGGCGAACTCGTCGCCGCCGAGGCGGGCGACGAGGTCGGAGGGGCGCACGGTCTCGCGCAGCAGCCTGGCGGCGGCGACGAGGGCGGCGTCGCCGGCATCGTGGCCGGCCTCGTCGTTCAGCGCCTTGAACTGGTCGAGGTCAACGAAGATCAGGGTGCCGGGGAGGTTTTCGCGGTCGAGGCGTTCCATGCGGCGGCCGATCTCGTCGAGGAAGGCGCGGCGGTTGAGCAGGGCGGTGAGCGGGTCCGTGCGCGCCTGGCGGGCCATTTCGTGCTGGATCGCCTCGTGGTCGAGGATGACGCGCACGATGCCGACGGCGGAGGTGGCGAGCATCATTTCGTCGGCGTCCCAGGGGCGGCCGCCGGCCTCGCGCCAGAGCACGATGCCGGCCTGGGCGCCGAGCCCGTCGTCGGACGGGCAAGCGAGGACGCGCTCGCCCTCCGGCGCCTGGGCCTGCACCGGAACGTGGCCGCCGGATTCGAGGAGGGTGAGCGCGGTGTGGCGGACGCGGCCGAAATCGGCGCCGAAGGCGTGCAGCACCTGCGGCGAGATGCCGTCGCCGATCATGTCGACGACGACGCAGCCCGCGGCACCGACAGCGGTGGCGAGCGAGTGCAGCGCCGCCTGCATCATGCGCGGGGCCATGACCTCGTGGCGCATGCGCCAGAGGATGTGGTCGACCACCTCGCCACGACGGAGTGCTGCGGCGAGGGAAGCGTCGTGGTGGTCCTGCGCGGTCATGTCCTGGCCGATGCCGCGGCTGCCGATGACGTTGCCCGCGGCGTCGAACAACGGGGCGACGGAGAAGGCGAGGCAGACGCAGGCGCCGTCGGCGCGGCGCAGCCAGGCGCGGCGGCGGCGCACCGGGGAGGCGACCTGGAACGGGTTGGCGCCGGGCTCGCCGTCGGTGCGCGCGACGAGGATGTCGGCGGGCTGGCCGAGCAGGGTGGCGGCAGGCCAGCCGAGCACGGTTTCGGGATGGATGAAGGCGAAGCGGTGGCGCGCGTCGGTTTCGAAGGCCATGTCCGCGGCCATGGTCGCGAGGTCGCGCCAGCGCTGACGGCTTTGCAGCATCGCGAGCGCCATCGGCGCGTGCGACGGGGGCGGGGGCGATGGCCGCGGCGGGGGCGGCTGGAGCCCGGACATGGGAGGCTCGGTCTCGAATTCGAGCATGGCGCGATGAAACCGGAGAGGGATGAAGGCGAGGCTAACGGCGGCGCGTTGACTTGCCTTGCACCGCTGCGCATGGTCCGGCGCCCCTCATGGAGACGGAATCCGATCATGGCCGACGACACGCTTGCCGCCACCATCGACGCGCTCTGGGAGCGCCGCGACACGCTGTCGCCCGCGACCGCGGGGGCGGACCGCGAGGCGGTGGAGACGGCGCTGGGGCGGCTCGAGTCCGGGGCGGCGCGCGTCGCGGAGCCGACCGCGTCCGGCTGGATGGTGCACGAATGGCTGAAGAAGGCGGTGCTGCTGTCGTTCCGCCTTGCGGACAGCCGCCCGATGCCGGGCGCGGGCGGCGCGCCGGTGTGGGACAAGGTGGGGATGCTGTTCGACGGCTGGAGCGAGGCGCAGTTCCGCCAGCGCGGCTTCCGCGCCGTGCCCGGGGCGGTGGTGCGGCGCAGCGCCTATATCGCGCCGGGCGTTGTGCTGATGCCGAGTTTCGTGAACGTGGGCGCGCATGTCGGGGCGAACACGATGATCGACACGTGGTCCACGGTGGGATCGTGCGCGCAGGTAGGGGCGAACTGCCATATCTCCGGCGGCGTGGGCATCGGCGGCGTGCTGGAGCCGTTGCAGGCCTCGCCGGTGATCATCGAGGACGACTGCTTCATCGGCGCGCGGTCCGAGGTGGCGGAGGGCGTGGTCGTGGAGCGCGGTGCGGTGCTCTCCATGGGCGTGTTCCTCGGCGCCTCCACGCGCATCATCGACCGCGCGACGGGCGAGACGTTCTATGGGCGCGTACCGGCATATTCCGTGGTGGTGCCGGGGACGCTGCCGGGCAGGAAACTCGCGGACGGGTCCGACGGGCCGTCGCTTTCCTGCGCGGTGATCGTCAAGCGCGTGGATGCGCGCACACGGGCGAAGACCTCGATCAACGAGCTGCTGCGGTCGTGAGCGCCGTGCCGGCGGACCCGCTGCCGCTGGCGCAGGCGCTGATCCGCGCGCGCTCCGTGACGCCGGCCGACGACGGGGCGCAGGCGGTGCTGGCGGCGGCGCTCGGGCGGCTCGGGTTTCGCGTGGAGCGGCTGCGGTTCGGGGCGATCGAGAATCTCTATGCGCGGATCGGAGATCGCGGGCCGCATCTTTGTTTCGCGGGGCATACGGACGTGGTGCCCGCGGGCGAGGGCTGGAGTGCGGATCCGTTCGGGGGCGAGGTGCGCGACGGCGTGCTCTACGGGCGCGGGGCGTGCGACATGAAGGGGGCGATCGCGGCGTTCGTCGCGGCCGCGGAGGGGTATCTCGCGGCGGGTGCGCCGAGGGGTTCGATCTCGCTGCTGATCACCGGCGACGAGGAAGGCGAGGCGGTGGACGGCACCGTGAAGGTGCTGGGCTGGATGCGCGAACGCGGCGAGGTGCCGGATTTCTGCCTGGTGGGAGAGCCGACCAACCCTTCGCGGCTGGGCGAGGTGATCAAGATCGGGCGGCGCGGTTCGCTCAACGCGCGGATCACGGTGCACGGCACGCAGGGGCATTCGGCGTATCCGTCGCGGGCGGACAATCCGTGCCACCGGCTGGTGGCGGCGCTGGCGGAGATGACGGCGCGGCCGCTCGATGCGGGGAGCGAACATTTCGAGCCCAGCACGTTGCAGGTGACGAGCATCGATGTCGGGAACCCGGCGACCAACGTGATCCCGGCAATGGCGACGGCGAAGCTCAACATCAGGTTCAACGACCTGCATTCCGGGGCGTCGCTGGAGGCGTGGCTGCGCGAGGTGCTGGCGAGGCACGCGCCGCGGCACGAACTCGTCGTTTCGGTTTCCGGCGAGAGTTTTCTCACGGCACCTGGGCCGGCGGTGGCAAAGCTCGCGCGGGCGGTCGAGGCGGCGACGGGGGTGAGGCCGAGGCTCGATACCGGCGGCGGAACGTCCGACGCGCGGTTCATCACGCTGCTGTGCCCGGTGGCGGAGTTCGGGCTGGTGGGGGCGACGATGCACAAGACCGACGAGGCGGTGCCGGTCGAGGAGCTGCGGGCGCTGGCCGCCGCCTATGGCGCGGTGATCGGCGCGTTCCTGGCATGACGACGCCGCCGGGCATGAAGCCGGGACGGATGGCGCCGCGGCGCATCGGCATCGGCGGCGGCGTGCTGCGGCTCGCGCTGTTCCGCGCCGAGGGGATGGCGGGGTTTCCCGACAGCGTTCAGGGGTTCCTCAACAGCTTCGCGCCGATGCTGGCGCTGACGCTGGTGGGCGGGCTGCTGCTGGCGATGAGCGGGCAGGTCGGCATCGCGCTGGAATCGATCGGCAGCACCGTGGTGGCGATGCTGGCGCAGCCGGTGGTCTCGCACTGGCTGGCGGTGCGCTGGAAGCGCGAGGAGCCGTGGCTGCGCTACGCGACCGCGGTCAATTGGTGCCAGTGGGCGCCGATGCTGGCGATCTTCGTGCTGATGCCGCTGGTGCAGATCGCGGTCTCCGTGGGGATGGCGCCGGAAGCGGTGGCGGTGGCGCTGATCGTGGTGCTGGTCGCCTATGCGCTGGCGCTGTCGTGGTTCCTGGCGCGCGTGGGGCTGGGGGTTTCGCGGCTGCGCGCGGCGGTGCTGGTCGTCGCGGTGCACCTGGTGCTGGCGATCGTGGTGGAAGGGCCGCTGCTGCTCACCGGGCGGTGAGGCTGACCGGGCTGACGGACGCGAACGGATCGATGGCGTAACGGACGGCGACGAGGGTGAGGCCGTCCGGCGGCGCGGTGGGGCCGGCCTCGCGGCGGTCGCGGGCGGCGAGGACCGTGCCGACGTGGGATTCCGGCCAGCGCCCCTGCCCTACCTGGGCCAGCGAGCCCACCATGTTGCGGACCTGGTGGTGGAGAAAGCTGCGAGCCGCGGTTTCGATCACGATGAGTTCGCCCTCGCGGCGTATGTCCAGCCGGTCGAGAGTGCGCAGCGGGGATTTCGCCTGGCAGGCGGCGGCGCGGAAGGACGTGAAGTCGTGCTTGCCGAGGAGCGCTTGCGCGGCTCGGTGCATCGCGGCTGCGTCCAAGGGGCGCTCGATGTGCCAGACGCGACCGGCGAGGAGTGCCGCGGGCGCGCGGCGGTTGAGGATCACGTAGCGGTATTCGCGGCCGATGGCGGAGAGGCGGGCGTTCCAGCCCGCCGGCGCCACCGCCGCGCGGCGGACGGCGACGCGGTTGGGGCGGAGGTGGAAGTTGAGCGCCGCTGCCAGGCGTTCCGGGTCGATGGCGCGGTCGAGGTCGAGGCCGACGACCTGGGCCTCGGCGTGGACGCCGGCATCCGTGCGGCCGGCGGCCTGGGTGGCGGCGGGGCCGAGGCGGGAGGCGGCTTCCTCGAGGACCTGCTGGATGGAGATGCCGCTGGTCTGGAACTGCCAGCCGACGAAGCCGGCGCCGTCGTATTCTATTTCCAGGGCGTAACGGATCACGTGCCGAACACGGTGCCGGGCGGGACAGGGTGGCCGCGCAGGAAGGCGCTCGCCTCCATCGCCGCGCCGCCGGGAGCCTGGACGCGGGTGAGGCGCAGGGCGTCGGTGCCGCAGGCGACGGTGAGCGCGTCGTCGAGGACGGTGCCGGGGGCGCCGTTGCCGCTTGCGAGTTCGGCCGCGAGGATTTTCAGGACCGTTCCGTTGCGCGTGGTGAAGGTGCCGGGCCAGGGGGTGAAGGCGCGCACCCGGCGGTCCAGCGCCGCGGCGTCCTGCGTCCAGTCGAGGCGGCCGTCCTCGCGCGCGAGCTTGGCGGCGTAGGTGACGCCTTGTTCCGGCTGTGGGACGGGGGGCGGGTTTTCGGCGAGCGCCCTGAGGACGAGGCTGGCGCCAAGCTGGGCGAGGACGTCGTGGATGGTGGCGGCGGTGTCGTGGGGCCCGATGGGGATCGCCGCGCGCAGGAGCATCGCGCCGGTGTCCAGCCCCGCGTCCATCTGCATCACGGTGATGCCCGTCTCGGCGTCGCCGGCGAGGATGGCGGCCTGGATCGGGGCGGCGCCGCGCCAGCGTGGCAGGAGGCTCGCGTGGATGTTGAGGCAGCCGCGCCGGGGGGCTTCGAGGAAGGAGGGCGGCAGGATCAGGCCGTAGGCGGCGACCACCGCGGCGTCGAGGCCGAGGGCGGCGAAGGCCTGGGCCTCCGCCGGCGGGCGCAGACGCGCGGGGGTGCGGGTTTCGATGCCGAGGGCTTCCGCGGCCTCGTGGACGGGGCATTTGTGGACGTGCTTGCCGCGGCCGGCGGGCTTGGGCGGCTGGCAGTAGACGGCGACGACGTCGTGGGCGACGGCCAGCGCGCGCAGCGCGGGAACGGCGAAATCTGGCGAGCCCATGAAGGCGAGGCGCAGACGCCCCTTCCCCGCGGGCTGCGTCACGAGTTCTTGGTTTCCTTCTGGCGGATGTCCTTGGCCAGCCGGCGCAGGATCATGTTGCGCTTCAGCGCCGAGAGGTGGTCGACGAAGAGGATGCCGTCGAGATGGTCGAGCTCGTGCTGCAGGCAGGCGCCGAGCAGGCCCTCGGCCTCGACCTGGCGGCGGGCGCCGGTCTCGTCCTCGTAGCGGATGACGACGTGGGCGGGGCGCTCGACCTCCGCGTACTGGCCGGGCAGCGACAGGCAGCCCTCCTCGCGGATCGCCGTTTCCTTGCTGGCGGCGGCGATCTCCGGGTTGATGAGGACCATGGGCTGCGGCTTGTTGTCCGGCATCAGGTCGACGACGAAGAGGCGCAGCAGCGCGCCGACCTGGGGCGCGGCGAGGCCGATGCCGGGGGCGGCGTACATGCTGGCGAACATGCGCGGGATGAGGGCGCGCACGGCCTCGGCGTCCGCCTTGGCGATCGGGCGGGCGCGGGTCTTCAGCGTCTTGTGCGGCGCGATGAGGATCGGCAGCAGCTCGACGTCCGGCTTGCCCGGAGGACGGGCCGGCGCGCGGGCTTGCGGCTTGGGGGTGGAAGCATCCATCGGCGGGGGATTAGCGCCCCGGGCCACCCGCTTGCAACGATACCGCGCGCCGTCCTGCAACGCGGCCGGCGCCGCGGGGGTGCCTCTTGCAACGCAACGGTGTTCCGCCAATCTAGGTTCTGCCGGGTTGCCTTCCTGGGGATTCGGCGAACCGCCCCGCTCATCCGAGGAGGCCTGATTGTCCACCCGCGTCTTCACTTCTCCGCTGTTCCTGGGGTTCGACCATCTCGAGCAGATGCTCGAGCGGGCGAGCAAGAACACGTCGGACGGGTATCCGCCCTACAACATCGAGCAGATCGGCGACGCCGGCTTGCGCATCACGCTGGCCGTTGCCGGTTTTACGATGGAGGAGCTGCAGATCACGCAGGAGGACAACCAGCTCGTCATCCGCGGACGCCAGGCGGATGACAGCCAGGATCGCATCTTCCTCCACCGCGGCATCGCGGCGCGCCAGTTCCAGCGCGCCTTCGTGATGGCCGAGGGGATCGAGGTGCGCGGCGCCTGGCTCGACAACGGGCTGCTGCATGTCGACCTTGCCCGGCCGCAGCCCCAGGCGCGGGTGAAGACGATCAACATCTCCACCCCGCCGCGCCCGGCGCCGCCGATGATCGGCGACGCCAACGGCGAGGGCTGAAGTTCGGGCTGGGACGCCAACAAATGTGAAGGAGGGTCGCATGACCTCCGACGACGACAGGATCGACAACATCGAGGACTTCGACGAGACCCGGACCGAGGGGAACGGGGTGATGGAGCAGTTCGACATCCGCCACCTCTCGCCCGAGCAGTTCGGGCGGCTCGGGGTGTCGCAGATCGCCTATGTGAAGCGGGTGGTCGTCAACGGTGCCGCGGCGTTCGCGATCCACGCCGCCGACGGCACGCCGATGGCGATCGCCGCCGACCAGGCGCTGGCCGTCGCCGCGATCGTGCAGCACGAGATGGTGGCGGCGCTGGTGCAGTAAGCGCCGCACGCGCGGGCGGGTTCGTTGATCAGGCGGACAGTTCGGCGATCAGCGCGTCCGTGGTGACCTGGCGGCAGTAGCCGCGGTTGTTGGCCAGCGCGTTCGCGTGGCGCGCCTCGCTCTGGGTGGCGCAGGCATCGGTGGGAAGCGTGACGAGGTAGCCGAGGTCGCAGGCGTCCCGGACGGCCGAGTCCACGCACTGGTCGGTCAGCGCGCCGGCGATGATGAGCGAGCGGACGCCAAGGGCGGTCAGCACGTAGTGGATGTTGGTCGAGATGAAGACCGAGGACGAGGTCTTCGGGATCACCATCTCGTCGCCGATGGGCGCGATCTCGTCGATGACCTTGGCGTCGCGCGAACCCTTGGGGCAGAACAGGCCGGAGATCTTGTAGTCGAGGCCCAGGTCGCGGCCGTCCAGTGTCTGCGCCTCGATGACGGTGTAGAGCACCTCGATCCCGCGTTCGCGGCAGACGCGCTGCAGGCGCTGCATGTTGGGGATGGCGCGGGTGCGCATCTCGCGGAAGAAATAGCCATGGCGCTGCAGGACGACGTCGCGCGGCAGGTCCGCGTATTCGCCGCCGTCCTCCATCGTGTAGTTCTGCACGTCGATGAACAGCAAGGCGGCGTGCGCCTGGTCCACGGGCACGTCGCGGCTGAGGCCGAAATTCTTCATCGTTGCTCCAGTGTGGCGGCGGCTTGTGGCAGGAGGCGGGCGAGGCGGTCCGCCCAAAGCCCCTGCCCCGCCGCATCCGTGATGAGGTCCTGGCGGATCTCGATCTCGACGTAGTCGAGGCCGCCGCGCTCGGCGTGGACGGGAACGCCGTAGTCGGTGTCGTCGGAGACGCTGTAGGGCTCGTTCTCGGCGACGACGAGGCCGGGCTCGGCGCGCAGGAAGGCGGCGAGTGCCCGCGAGAGGCGGGGCGCGCGGTTGTAGAGCACGGCGACGTGCATCGGCCGCGCCGTGCCCTTGAAGACCGGGGTGAAGCTGTGCATCGCGATGTAGAGCGTCGGCTGGCCGCGGGATTTGCGGGCGGCGATCTCGGCGGCGATGGCGTCGTGGTAGGGGGCGAAGACCTCGCGGCGGCGCGCTTCGCGGTCGGCGTCCGTGAGGTGAAGGTTGCCGGGGATCACGGTCGTCTCGGAGATTTCCGGGATCGAGGAGGCGACGCCGGGGCGACGGTTGCAGTCGATGACCAGACGCGACCAGGCCTGCAGGATGGCGGTGGCGCCGAGGGTTTTGGCGAGGCGCTCAGTGACCGCGCGGATGCCGATGTCCCAGGCAATGTGGCGGGAACGCTCGACCTCATCGAGGCCGAGATCGCCGAGTGCCTTCGGGATCAGCCGGCCGGCGTGGTCGGCGGTGAGGAGGAACGGGCTCGTTGCGTCCACGCCGAGGCGCTGGACCGGCGGCGGTTCGTCGGCGGCGAGAAGCATGCTCAGTAGATGTCCGCGTAACGGTTGCAGATCTCGGCTGGGGATTCCCGCGCGAGGTGGGCGATCTCGGCGCGTTTGAAGGCGATGTAGGCGGACATGGCGGTTTCGCTCCACCAGGTCTTTGCAACCTTGTCCGCCTCCAGCGCGTCGAGGGCTTCGGCGAGGGTGCGCGGGAGGAGCGCGGCCCTGGCGCCGGGCGCGGGCAGCGCGAGGCTGGCATCGAGACCGGCGACGCCAGCGAAGATCAGGGCGCCGAGTGCCAGGTAGGGCGAGGCGGTGGCGTCGGCGACGCGGTATTCCACGTTGAACTGGCGCGCCGCGGACTCCCGCGCAGTCGCGAAGACGGGGGCGACGCGCAGCGCGGCGCCGCGGTCCTGCAGGCCCAGATTGGCGTGCACCGGCGCCCAGCGGTTCGGCGTCAGGCGGTAGTAGGAGCCGACGGAGGGGGCGGTGAAGGCGGCGAGCGCCGGCAGGTGGGCGAGGATGCCGGCGAAGAACGGTGCCACGCGCGCGGCGATGCCGTAGGGGGCGGCGGGGTCGTGGGTGGCGGGGCCGGCCGCGTCGGCGAGGCTCATGTGGATATGGGTGCCGTTGCCGGTGCCGTCGGGCTCCAGCATCGGGGCGAAGATGGCGCGGTGGCCGAGGCGGAAGGCGAGGCCGCGCGCGATCTCGCGCAGGATGACGGCGGCGTCCGCGGCGCGCAGGGCGGGTTCGGGGCCGATCGTGACCTCGAACTGGCGCGGGCCGTATTCCGGCATGAAGCTGTCCGGGCGGAGGTTGGCCTGCCGCAGCGCGGCCATCAGCGCCTCGCCGAAGCCGCGCTGGCGGCGATAGGCGGCGAGCGCGTAGGTGTCGCCGGGGCGGGCATCGATGCCGGTGTAGACGAATTCCTGCTCGAAGGCGGCGGTGAGGTGAAGCCCGTGGCGCGCGAGGGCGGCGATGGCGCGGCGAAGGAAGTCGCGCGGGCAGCATTCCCACGGGCTGCCATCGATGTTCTGGATGTCGCCGAGGTAGAAGCGCTCGGCCGGGCCCGCGCCGAAGCCGACGTCCACGTGTGCCGCGGGATCGGGGCGGACGATGAGGTCGCCGCCGGTGCCGAAGGGCGTGGTGAGGATCGGCCCGAAGCAGGACATCATGATGTTGGAGTGGGTGTAGCCCATCCCCTTGGCCAGACGGCTCTCGAGGTCGGCCTCGGGGAACGCCTTGCCGCGGACGACGCCGGCCCAGTCGCATACCGCGGCAAAGACCAGAGGCTCGGTGCGCGGCTCGGCGCTTGGCTGGGGCACGGGCGCGGCGATGGCGGGCAACGGGGCGGCTACTTGCGCGCGGCCGGGTCGATCCAGCCGATGTGGCCGTCGCCGCGGCGGTAGACGACGTTGAGCTCGCCGTTCGACGAATTGCGGAACATCAGCACCGGCTGGTCGGCGAGATCCATCCGCATCACCGCCTCGCCAACGCTGAGCAGCGCGATCTCGGTCGCCGCTTCAGCGATGACGGTGGCGTGGGCGCCGTCGAGGGTGTGGCCGGTGCCGTCGATCGGCACCTCCTCCTCCTGGCGCAGGACATACTGGGTGCCGGATTCCGCCGGGCGCTCGCGGCGCGAGACGTCCCGCGCGTGTTCGTTGGCGCGGCGGCGGTAGCGGCGCAGGCGCTTGGCGATGTGCTCCGCCGCGTCGTCGAAGGCGGCGTTGGCGTCGGCGGCCTCGCCCTCGCCGCGCAGCGTGAGGCCGCGGCCAGCGTGGACGTTGATATCGCAGGTGAAGAAGCTGCGGGCGCGGCTGAAGGTGACCTGAGCCTCCAGCGCGTGGTCGAAATATTTGCCCGCGATCGTATCGAGCGATCGGGAGACGCGCTCTCGCAGCGCGTCGGAAAGATCGACCTGCTTGCCGGAAACCGTGATGTCCATTGGCTACCTCGTCCGCGGCCCTGCCGCTCTGGTTCGGGGTCGCCGCCGTTCTGCGTGGCGGCCTTTCCCCGCTCGGTATTTGGGCACGCTTCCGCGGCCGATGTCCATGATTTAGCGTATGGCGAAACGGCCATCCCGTGCGCCGCGGTCAGAGCGCCATGGCCTTCTCGCGCTTGCGTTGGACCGAGGACGGAATGTTCAGCACCTCGCGGTATTTCGCGACGGTACGGCGCGCGATCTCGACACCCTCGCGCCTGAGCACGGCGACGATGGCGTCGTCGGACAGGATGTCGTCAGGTTTCTCGCCGCCGACCATGGCGCGGATGCGGTGGCGGATGGCCTCCGCACTGTGTGCCTCGCCGCCGGCGCTCGCGGCGATGGCGGTGGTGAAGAAATACTTGAGCTCGAAATTACCGCGTGGCGTTGCGATGTACTTGTTCGAGGTGACGCGGCTCACGGTGCTTTCGTGCATCTCCACCGCGGCGGCGATGTCGCGCAGGATGAGCGGGCGCAGGTGCAGGACGCCATGGCGGAAGAAAGCGTCCTGCTGGGCGACGATCTCGCTCGCGACCTTGAGGATGGTCTGGGCGCGCTGCTGCAGCGACTTCACCAGCCAGTTCGCGGTCTGCAGCTTGTCGGCGAGGAAGGCGCGGTCCTCGCGCGAGGCACGCGGCACGACGCGGGCGGAGAAGCTTTGGTTGACGATGAGGCGCGGCAGCGTCTCCGGGTTCAGTTCCAGCAGCCAGGTGCCGTCCGGGGCGGCGCGCATCAGCACGTCCGGAACGATCGCGGTGGCCGGCGGGCCCGTCTCGGCGCCTGGCTTGGGGTCGAGACGGCGCAGTTCCGCCACCATGTCCGCCATGTCCTCGGCGTCGACGCCGCAGGCCTCCATGAGGCGGCGCATGTCGCGCCGGGCGAGAAGGTCGAGGTTGTCGAGCAGCGCCTGCATCGCGGGGTCGAGGCGGTTGCGCTCGGCGAGCTGGACGGCGAGGCATTCGGCGAGCGAGCGGGCGAACATGCCCACGGGCTCGAAGCGCATCATGGCGGCGCGGACGCGCTCCACATGGGCGAGCGGGATGCCGAGGGCGTCGGCGATCGCGGCGGGCTCCGCACCGAGGCGGCCGGAGGGTTCCAGCATGGCCAGGATGTGGGCGGCGACGAGGCGGTCGGCGTGGTCGGCGAAGGAGAGGCGCAGCTGCTCGGAAAGGCGCTCGCGCAGCGTGGGCTCGGCGGCGGCGTAGCTGTCGATGCCGCGCTCCTCGTCGTCGAAGTCGGCGCGGCCGCCGCTTCCGTATGGGGAGTCGCCGTAGGAGGATTCGCCGTAGGTGGGCTCGCCGTCGGAGGGGGAGCCGGGGTCGTAGGTGTTGGCGGCGTCGGCATCGAGCGGCGAGGCTTCGGGCAGCGTGTCTCCGGCGATGGCCGCGGCGGTGTCGGCGGGTTCGGGGACCGGAAGCTGGTCGGGCGCGGGGGCTTCGGCGGGCGGCAGGTCGGGGGTTTCGTCGCGCTCCAGCAGCGGGTTGCGTTCCAGCTCCTCGTCGATGAAGGCCGCAACCTCGAGGTTCGAGAATTGCAGCAGCTTGATCGCCTGGCGGAGCTGCGGCGTCATCACCAGCGCCTGGGACTGGCGCAGGTCGAGGCGCGGGCCGAGCATGGTCAGGACCGTCCCGCCGGCGTGCTTGGTTCAGGCGGCACGGCGGCGCGCGCTCCAGCGGAGGTGTGCAAACATCGTGCCGCAGTGCAGCGCGTCGCGATGGCGAATGCAAGCAAGAATCGTGCGAGATCCATGGCAGGCAGGGGCGAAGGCCCGGCCGCAGCTTCCGGTCCGTCCGACAACTCTCTGTCGTTGCGGTATTTCTAGAGCGAAAACCTTTCGCCGAGGTAAAACCGGCGCACGTCCTCGTCGGCCACGACCTCGGCGGGATCGCCCTCCTTGAGCACCTGGCCGTCGTGCAGGATGTAGGCGCGGTCGATGATTTCCAGCGTCTCGCGGACGTTGTGGTCGGTGATCAGCACGCCGATGCCGCGGTCCTTGAGGTGGGAGACGAGGTCGCGGATCTCGCCGACGGCGATCGGGTCGATGCCGGCGAGCGGCTCGTCGAGCAGGATGAAGGATGGGCGCGAGGCGAGGGCCCGGGCGATCTCCACGCGGCGGCGCTCGCCGCCGGAGAGTGCCAGGGCCGGGGTGCGGCGGAGATGGCCGATGCCGAACTCGGCGAGCAGCTCGTCGAGCTGGCGGTCGCGAGCATCGCGGCTGGGTTCGGCGACCTCGAGCACCGCCATGACGTTCTGCTCGACGGTGAGGCCGCGAAAGACGCTGGCCTCCTGCGGCAGGTAGCCGATGCCAAGGCGGGCGCGGCGGTACATGGGCAGGCCGGTGATGTCGGCGCCGTCGAGGCGGATGGAGCCGGTGTCGGGCTGGATGAGGCCCACGATCATGTAGAAGGTGGTGGTCTTGCCGGCGCCGTTGGGGCCGAGCAGGCCCACCGCCTCGCCGCGGCGCACGGCGATGGAGACGTTGCGGACCACCGGGCGCTTCTGGAACGTCTTGCCGACCCCCCTCGCCTCCAGCATGCCGCCGCCGCCAGCGATGAGCGCGAAACCGCCGGCATTCTGGGGGCGCGTGGGCGGATTGCTGATGTCGGGCGTCATGGCTTGCTTGCTTTGGGTGGAGGGGCTTGAGCGGGCGAGGATGGGGCGGGCGCGGATTTGGGCATCAGCATGCCGCGCACGGGGGCGGCGGGATCCGCGATGAGACGCGCAACGCCGGTGTGCATGTCAACCTCCGCCGCCGGGCCGTTGAGCTGGTTCGGGCCGCGGGTGATGCGGACATGGCCGATGAGGCGCGCCTGGCCGGTGGCGGGCAGGTAGACGCCGCGGTCGCCGCGCGCGACGACGGTGGCGTTGCGGATCACGACGTTGCCGAACGCCTCGACCTTTTCCAGCGCGCCGGGCACGAGGGCGCCGGGCTGGGTCTGCGGCTTGCCGGCGGCTGCGGTCTGCGGCCGCGAGGGGGCGGTGTAGGCGACGAGGACGTCGGCGCGGACCTGGCGGCCGTCGGTCGCGGTGGCGACGGCGTTGCCGCGGGCGACGGCCATGTGCTTGTCGGTCCAGTATTCGATCGAATCGCGCGCGGTGAGGACGGCCGAGGGCGTGGTGATGCGCATCGCATGCCCGGTGAGGACGAGCACGGCCTGGTCCATGTCGTAGACGGCGCGGTCGCCGACGGCGGTGTCGGTGGGGGTGAAGATGCGGACGTGGCCGAACGCCTCGAGGCGGTAGATCTCGTTGCCGCCGCCGTTGGAGGCCGGGCCGGCGCCGGCACCCTGCTTGCGGCGGTAGTGGGCGATGAGCTTGTCGGCGAGCACCGTGACATCGCCGCGCACGGCGCGGGCGTCGCCGTAGGCGGTGGCGGTCCGGTTGGTCTGGTCGAGGGTGAACCCGCCCTTGGCGGTGATGTCGACCGGGCCGCCATGGGCGAGGTCGAAGCCCTGCGCGCGCGCGACGGCGGCGCTGGCGGCGAGGCCGATGGGCGCGAGGAGGAAGGCGCGACGCCTCATCATTTGCCGACCGCGTTCAGCACCAGGCGGCCGGGGCCGGCGAAGCGCACCACCTGGCCCGCGTCGGTGACCGAGAAGCCCTGCGCGTCGAGCGTGCCGAACGGGCCCTGGACGTGTACGCGGCTGTTGCCGACGGCGACGCCGGCGGCGAGGTCGATGGTCGCCGCGTGGGTGGTGAGCATGGTGCCGTCGCTGCGGTAGAGCATGACGTGGCCGGAGAGGTCGAGCTGGCGGCTGGCGCGGTCGAACACGCCCTTGTTGGCCTCGCCGAACATCCAGGGGCCGGTCGCCTGGCCGATATCGCCCTTGGGGTCGACGAGGTCGACGAGGTTGGGGCCGTGCTGGGCGGCGGTGGCGGCGGTGATGGTGAAGCGGCGCCCGGCGGCATCCACGCCGCGGTAGCGCGCGTCGACGACCTCACCCGTGGGGGTGATCGGCTGGCCCTTGAGCGCGGCGGTGCCGAGCGGGCCGTTGCCGGAAAACTCCGGCCAGAGGGCGACGGTGGCGAGCAGGCAGGCGGCGAGCGTGGGCAGCAGCAGCTTGGCGAAGCCGATGCGCCGGCGGCGGCGCGCGATGGCCAGCGCGCTGGGGACGACGCGGATCGGGCTCGCGGGCAGGCGCCGGCGGCGCGGCGGCGGGGAGGTGCCGGCGAATTTCGGGCTGTTGTTCACGCCACCCCCGCGCGCAGCAGGTCGTGGACGTGCAGGATGCCGACCGGGTGGCCGGCCTCGAGGACGAAAAGCGCGGTGATCGGGCGGTCGCGGCGGTTCATCAGCGCCAGTGCCTCGGCGGCGAGGGCGTCGGGGCCGATGGTGACGGGCGAGGCGGTCATCACCTCCCCGGCGTGCCGCGCGAGCAGATCGGGCGCCATGGCGCGGCGCAGGTCGCCGTCGGTAACGATGCCGACGAGGGCGCCCGCCGCGTCCACGATGCCGAGGCAGCCGAAGCCGCCGCCGGTCATGCGGATCAGCGCCTCGGCCATCGGGGTCGCGGGCGAGGCGAGCGGGAGGGAGGAAGCGCCATGCATGAGGTCGCGCACGCGCGAGAGCCGGGCGCCGAGCTTGCCGCCGGGGTGGAAGACGCGAAAGTCCGAGCGCGAGAAGCCGCGCCGGCTAAGGAGGGCGACGGCGAGCGCGTCGCCGAGTGCGAGCTGCATCGTGGTGCTGGTGGTGGGGGCGAGGCCGAGCGGGCAGGCCTCGGGTGCCGCGGGGAGCAGCAGCAGGACATCTGCCGCTCGGGCGAGCGCGCTTTCGGCGCGGGCGGTGATGGCAAGCAGCTTGAGGCCGAAGCGGCGCGTGTGGGCGACGAGGTCCGCCAGTTCCGCGGTCTCGCCGGAGTTGGACAGCGCGAGGACGGCATCGCCCTCGACGATCATGCCGAGATCGCCGTGCGAGGCCTCCGCGGGGTGGACGAAGAGCGCCGGCGTGCCGGTGGAGGCGAGCGTGGCCGCGATCTTGCGGGCGATGTGGCCGGACTTGCCCATGCCGGTGACGACGACGCGACCAGTCGTGGCGGCGAGGATGGCCACCGCCTCGGCGAAGGGGGCGGCGAGCGAGGCGGCGAGCACCACGAGGCCGGCGCCCTCCGCTTCCAGGACCGCGCGGCCGGCCTCGATGTCGGCGTGCGAAGGGTCGGGTTGGGACGAGGGGCTGGTCAGGGGCGAACCGTCTCCGGTCGGCCGCGTCGCGGTGGGGGCGTCGGCGACGTCGCGCATGCGTGCGATCTAGGAGCCTGCCGGTGGAGGGTCAACCAAGGGCGCGATGAACGTGCGGAAACGCCGCGCGTCAGTGCGCGAAGATGTCGGGGTCCACGTAGCCCAGGAGGTCGAGTCGGCCGCGCGCCGGAAGGAAGGCGTAGCAGGCGCGGGCGAGGTCGAGGCGGCCCTCGCGGACGAGGAGGGCTTCGAGTTTTGCCCAGATGGCATGCAGGTGGAGCACGTCGGAAGCGGCGTAGGCGCGCTGCTCGGCGGTGAGCTCGTCGGCACCCCAATCGGAGCTCTGCTGCTGCTTGGAGATATCGACGCCGAGCAGGTCGCGGCAGAGGTCGCGCAGGCCATGACGGTCCGTGTAGGTGCGGACGAGCTTGGACGCGATTTTCGTGCAGATGACGGGGGCGACCTCGATGCCGAGCGCGTTGGCGAGCATGGCGACGTCGAAGCGGGCGAAGTGGAACAGCTTGGTCGTCGCGGGGTCGGCGAGAAGCGCCTTGAGGTTGGGGCACTCGGCGATGGGCTTCCTGATCTGCACCAGGTGCGCGGTGCCGTCGCCGGCGGAGAGTTGGACCAGGCAGAGCCGGTCGCGGCGGGGGTCGAGCCCCATGGTCTCGGTGTCGACGGCGACCATCGGGCCGAGGGAGAGCCCGGCCGGGAGGTCGTCGCGATGAAGATGGATGGTGTTCAAGCGACAGCCTTTGGTGCCCAGGAGAAGACTCGAACTTCCACGACCTTGCGGCCACAGGTACCTGAAACCTGCGCGTCTACCAATTCCGCCACCTGGGCAAAGGTCTCGGTCTCGGGAGGCGCGCATCTAGGACGTGGGCGGCGGCGCGTCAACATGGCCAGCGCGATATCGGCGCGGGCTCGGAAGCGGGGTGACGTTGGCGCCGCGGCTCGTTATGCAGGGTCATTGCGAGTTCACGTCAGCGGCGAGGGATTTTCCATGAGCACACCCATCGCGACCGTCTTCGGTGCCAGCGGCTTCATCGGCCGGCTCGTGGTGCGCCGGCTGGCAGCGCGCGGCGACACGGTGCGCGTGGCGGTGCGCGACACGGAGGCAGCGATGTTTCTCCGGCCGATGGGAGGGGTGGGGCAGATCGTACCGCTTTATGCGCCGATCGGGAACGAGGCGGACGTGGCGCGGGCGGTGGACGGGGCCCAGACGGTGGTGAACCTGGTGGGAATTCTCGCCGAGCGCAGGCCAGGGGATTTCGAGCGCGTGCACGTGGAGGGTGCCGAGCGGGTGGCCAGGCTCGCAACGGCGGCGGAGCGGTTCGTGCACGTCTCGGCGATCGGCGCGGACGCGGCCTCGCCGAGCCGGTATGGGAGGACGAAGGCCGAGGGCGAGGCGGCGGTGCGGGCGGTGCAGGCCGAGGCGGTGATCTTGCGACCGTCGGTGGTGTTCGGGCCGGACGACCACTTCTTCAACCGGTTCGCGACCATGGCGTCGCTGCTGCCGGTGGTGCCGATCGTGGGCGGGAAGACGAAGTTCCAGCCGGTCTATGTCGGCGACGTGGCGGACGCGGTGATGCAGGCGCCGCCCGGTACCTGGGAACTGGGCGGGCCGGATGTGCGCACGCTCGGCGAACTGGTGCGCTGGACGCTGTCGCTGATCGGGCGATGCCGGCTGGTGTGGGACATACCGATGGACATCGCGATGCTGCAGGCGGCGGTGCTGGAGCGGCTGCCGGGGAAGCCGCTGACGCGCGACCAAGTGTTGATGCTGCGGCGGGACAACGTGGCGGACCCGGTGCGGGCGGGCTGGGTGTGCCCGACGCCGATGGACATGGTGGTGCCGGGGTATCTGGCGCGGTTCCGGCGGGGGAGCATGCGAAAGGCACCAATCCGGACCTGATTTCCGTACCGCGAGGAGATCTTGCCATTCGCATGGCTGGATTGCTGGAAAATAGGTAATATATTTTGACCTATCTCTGAATCGACGCTGGAAGCGGACGTTTGTGGGCCATAAAACGGCCCCGTAAGAGAGGTCCGCGCCCATGGCCGAACGCATGCTGCAATTCGTCCGCCTGCCCCAGGCGACACCCGACAAGCGGGAGGCCGTGCAGCGCCGCGCCGATTTCGGCGAGATCTACGCGCCCTTCGACCCCAAGGCCGCCGCGGGCCAAGCCTCACGCTGTTCGCAGTGCGGCGTTCCGTTCTGCTCGGTGCACTGCCCGCTCAACAACAACATCCCGGACTGGCTGAAGCTGACCGCCGAGGGGCGGATGGAGGAGGCGTACGAGGTTGCCTCCGCGACCAACAATTTCCCCGAGATCTGCGGGCGGATCTGCCCGCAGGACCGTCTGTGCGAGGGCAACTGCGTCATCGAGCCCGGGTTCGAAAGCGTGACCATCGGGGCGGTGGAGCGGCACATCACCGAGACGGCGTTTGCCGAAGGGTGGGTGAAGGCGCGCCGGCCGGCGCGGGAGCGGCCGCATTCCGTGGGGATCGTCGGCGCGGGGCCGGCGGGACTGGCGGCGGCGGAGCAGCTGCGTGCCAAGGGATACCAGGTGCATGTCTATGACCGGCACGACCGGGCTGGCGGGCTGCTGATCTACGGCATCCCGAATTTCAAGCTCGAGAAGCAGGTGGTGCGCCGGCGCGTGGAGCTGCTGGAGCAGGCGGGAATTCGTTTCCATCTCGGAACTTCCATCGGGCCCGACATGAGCTTCGCCTCGTTGCGGGCACGGCACGACGCGGTGCTGGTCGCGACCGGGGTGTACAAGGCGCGCGAAATGGGGGGGCCTGGCGCCGGGCTCGGCGGCATCGTGAAGGCGCTCGACTACCTGATCGCGTCCAACCGGCAGGGGCTGGGCGATACGGTGGCGGAATTCACCTCCGGCGCGCTGGATGCGCGGGGCAAGCGAGTGGTGGTGATCGGCGGCGGCGACACGGCGATGGACTGCGTGCGCACCGCGGTGCGGCAGGGGGCGGCGAGCGTGGTGTGCCTCTACCGGCGCGACCGGGCGAACATGCCGGGCTCCATGCGCGAGGTGGCGAATGCCGAGGAGGAGGGCGTGCAGTTCATGTGGCTCGCCGCCCCCGAGGCGTTCCATGGCGACGGGCGGGTGACGGGGGTGCGGGCGGTGCGGATGCATCTGGGCCTGCCCGACGCCTCCGGGCGGCAGGCGGTGGAGCCGATCGAGGGCAGCCATTTCAGCGTGCCCGCGGACCTGGTGATCAAGGCGCTGGGGTTCGACCCGGAGGACCTGCCGGGCATGTTCGGGGAGCCGGCGCTGAAGACGACGCGCTGGGGGACGGTCGCGATCGACCCCAGGACGTTCATGACGAAGCTGCCGGGCGTGTTCGCGGCGGGAGATATCGTGCGCGGGGCGTCGCTGGTGGTGTGGGGCATCCGCGACGGGCGCGATGCCGCAGCCTCCATCCACAAGTACATCGAGGCGCGCGCGAGCGTGCCGCAGGCCGCGGAGTGACGCACATGGGCAAGACCGGCACGAGCGAGAATTTCGTTGCGGCTTGGCAGCGCAACGCGGAGGCGCTGCGCGACATCTATGATCCCGCGCAGGAGCACGATGCGTGCGGCGTGGGGTTGGTGGCGGCGCTGGACGGCAAGCGGCGGCGCGACGTGGTGGAAGCGGGCATCGCGGCGCTGAAGGCGGTTTGGCACAGGGGTGCCGTGGACGCCGACGGCAAGACCGGCGATGGCGCCGGGATTCACGTGGAGATCGCGCAGGACTTCTTCGCCGACGCGGTGCAGCGCGGAGGGGCGAAGCTGCAGCCGGGGCCGATCGCGGTGGGACAGGTGTTCCTGCCCAAGACCGATCTCGGCGCGCAGGAGCGTTGCCGGCAGATCGTCGAGACCGAGATCCTCGCGTTCGGGTACCAGATCTATGGCTGGCGGCAGGTGCCGATCAACGTCGCGTGCATCGGCGAGAAGGCGAACGCGACGCGGCCGGAGATCGAGCAGATCATGGTCTGGAACGCGCGCGGCGTCGACGAGGCGACGTTCGAGCGCGAGCTTTATGTGATCCGTCGCCGGATCGAGAAGCAGGCGATCGCCGCGCAGATTCCGGAGCTGTACTTCTGCTCGCTGTCCTGCCGTTCGGTCATCTACAAGGGGATGTTCCTTGCGGAGAGCCTCTCGGAATTCTATCCCGACCTTCTCGACCCGCGGTTCGTCTCGCGGTTCGCGATCTACCATCAACGTTACTCTACCAACACGTTCCCGACCTGGCGCCTGGCGCAGCCGTTCCGGATGCTGGCGCATAACGGCGAGATCAACACGCTGACCGGCAACGTGAACTGGATGAAGAGCCACGAGACGCGGCTCTCCGACCCCGACCTCGACCCTTGGATGGAGGACATCAAGCCGGTGATCCAGGCCTCGGGCTCGGACACGGCGTGCCTCGACAACGTGTTCGAGGTTCTGGTGCGCGCGGGGCGCGACGCGCCGATGGCGAAGGCGATGATGATCCCGGCCTCCATCGGCCAGGACGCGACGATGAAGGAGGCGCATCGCGAGATGTTCCTCTACTGCAACGCCGTGATGGAGCCGTGGGACGGGCCGGCGGCGCTGGCGGCGACGGATGGGCGCTGGGTGATCGCGGGGATGGACCGCAACGGCCTGCGGCCGATGCGCTACACGCTGACGGCCGGCGACGGGGTGAACGGGGGGCTGCTGATCGTCGGCTCCGAGGCGGGGATGGTGAAGCTCGACGAGGCGCTGATCGTCGAGAAGGGGCGCGTGGGGCCGGGGCAGTGCATCGGTGTCGATCTCGACCGCGCGGCGTTCTATCGCGACGAGGCGATGAAGGACATGCTGGCGTCGCGCCAGCCCTTCGGCGAGTGGGCGAAGCGGATCCGCCAGATCGACCATATCGTGAAGACCGACGCGCCGGAGCCCGTGCTGCTCGAGGGCGAGGCGCTGCGCCGGCGCCAGCGGGCCGCGGGGTTCTCGATGGAGGACCTGGAGCTGATCCTGCACCCGATGGTGGAGGACGCGCAGGAGCCGGTGGGCTCCATGGGCGACGACACGCCGATCGCGGTGCTCTCGGAGAAGTATCGCGGCATCCACCATTATTTCCGACAGGCGTTCAGCCAGGTTACGAATCCGGCGATCGACTCCCTGCGCGAGACGCGGGTGATGACGCTGAAGACGCGGCTCGGCAACCTCGGCAACGTGCTCGACGAGGACAGCTCGCAATTCGACCTGTTGCAGCTGGAGAGCCCGGTGTTGTCCAACGCCGAGTTCCTGGCGATGCAGGCGACGATGGGCGCTTCCACCTGCGTGGTGGACTGCACCTTCCCGGTCGCCGACGGCGAGGGCGGGCTGCGCGCGGCGATCGAGCGGATAAGGCGCGAGGCGGAGGAAGGCGTGCGGGCGGGATGCACGCATGTGATCCTGACCGATGAGGCGACGGGGCCGGAGCGCGCGGCGATCCCGATGATCCTGGCCACCGGCGCGGTGCACACGCACCTCGTGAAGCAGTCGTTGCGGACATTTACCAGTCTCAACGTGCGCGTCGCCGAGTGCCTCGATGTGCATGCGTTCGCGGTGCTGATCGGCGTGGGGGCGACGACGATCAACGCCTATCTCGCGCAGGAGTGCATCGCGGAACGGCAGCGGAGGGGCCTGTTCGGGCGGCTGTCGCTCAAGGAGGCTGTCGGGCGCTACAAGAAATGCGTGGACAAGGGCCTGCTCAAGGTCATGTCCAAGATGGGCATCTCGGTCATCTCGTCGTATCGTGGCGGGTATAATTTCGAGGTGATCGGGCTTTCCCGCGCGCTGGTGGCGGAGTTCTTCCCCGGCATGCCGAGCCGCATCTCCGGCCTCGGGCTCTCGGGTGTGGCGCGCAAGGTGCTGGGGCTGCACCGCGAGGCGTATGGAGCGGAGGTGGTTTCGCTCGACGTGGGCGGGCTCTACAAGCTGCGCCGGCGCGGCGAGACGCACGCCTTCGAGGCGCCGCTGATCCACATGCTGCAGGAGGCGGTGGCGACGGACAGCTTCACCGTCTACCGCCGCTATGCCGAGGCGGTGCGGCGGATGCCGCCGGTCGCCGTGCGCGATCTGCTGGACTTCCGCAGCGCGGGGGTGACGCCGATCCCGGTCGACGAGGTGGAGAGCATCACCGAGATCAGGAAGCGGCTGGTGGCGCCTGGGATTTCGCTCGGCGCGCTGTCGCCCGAGGCGCACGAGACACTATCGATCGCGATGAACCGGATCGGGGCGCGGTCGGATTCCGGCGAAGGCGGCGAGGACCCCGCGCGGGCGACGCCGCGGGCAAATGGCGACAACGCTTCCTCCGCGATCAAGCAGATCGCCTCGGGCCGGTTCGGCGTCACGGCCGAGTACCTGAACAATTGCCGCGAGATCGAGATCAAGGTGGCGCAGGGCGCGAAGCCCGGCGAGGGTGGGCAGCTGCCGGGGTTCAAGGTGACGGAGCTGATCGCGAAGCTGCGGCATTCGACACCGGGGGTGATGCTGATCTCGCCGCCGCCGCACCATGACATCTACTCGATCGAGGACCTGGCGCAGCTGATCTACGACCTCAAGCAGATCAACCCGGAAGCGACGGTCTGCGTGAAGCTGGTCGCGCGGAGCGGGATCGGAACGATCGCGGCCGGGGTGGCGAAGGCGAAGGCGGATGCAATCCTGATCTCCGGTCATTCCGGGGGAACAGGTGCCAGCCCGCAGAGCTCAATAAAGTATGCGGGGCTCCCGTGGGAGATTGGGCTTTCCGAGGCGCACCAGGTGCTGATGCTGAACCGGCTGCGGCATACGGTTCGGCTGCGTACCGATGGCGGCATCAAGACCGGGCGCGACGTCGTGATCGCGGCGATGCTGGGAGCCGAGGAGTTCGGCATCGGCACGGCGAGCCTCGTTGCCATGGGCTGCATCTTGGTGCGGCAGTGCCATTCCAACACCTGCCCCGTGGGCGTGTGCACGCAGGACGAGAAGCTGCGGGCGAAATTCGAGGGCACGGCGGAGAAGGTGATCAACCTGTTCTCCTTCATCGCCGAGGATGTGAGGCAGATCCTGGCGAGCCTCGGGCTGCGCACACTCGCCGAGGCGATCGGGCGGACGGACCTGCTGCACCAGGTGAGCCGCGGCAGCGACTTCCTCGACGACCTCGACCTCAACCCGATCCTGGCACAGGCCGACCCAGGACCCTATGCGCGGTACTGCACGCTCGCGGGGCGCAACGAGGTGCCGGAGACGCTGGACGCGCGGATGATCGAGGACGCGGCGCCGCTGTTCGAGCGCGGCGAGAAGATGCAGTTGCAGTACACGGTGCGAAACACGCACCGGGCAGTGGGGACCAAGTTTTCCAGCCGCATCGTGCGCCGCTTCGGCATGAAGGGCCTGGCCGAAGGGCACGTGACGGTGCGGCTGCGCGGCACGGCGGGGCAGTCGCTCGGTGCCTTCGCGGTGCAGGGGATGACGCTGGAACTGTTCGGGGATGCGAACGACTACGTCGGCAAGGGGCTCTCCGGGGCGACGATCATCGTGCGCCCGGCCCCGTCCTCCATGCTGCCATCCAACCTCAACACCATCGTGGGCAACACGGTGCTGTACGGGGCGACGGCCGGCGCGCTGTTCGCGGCGGGCCAGGCAGGCGAGCGGTTCGCGGTGCGCAACTCGGGCGCGGTCGCGGTGGTCGAGGGGTGCGGGTCGAACGGGTGCGAGTACATGACCGGCGGCACGGTGGTCCTGCTGGGGCCGGTGGGCGACAATTTCGGCGCTGGGTTCACGGGGGGGATGGCGTTCGTCTACGACCCGGAGGACGAATTCCGGCTTCGGGTGAACCCGGACAGCCTGACCTGGCAGCGCATCGCCTCGCCGCACTGGAACGAGGTCGCGCGGGAGCTGGTGGCGCGGCACGTGGAGGCCACGCAGAGCCGCTACGCGCGCATGCTGCTGCACGAGTGGGACCGCACGGCGCGGCGCATCTGGCAGGTGGTGCCGAGGGACTACGTGAAGTACCTCGACGTGCCGTTGGGCGAGGCCCGCGACCAGGTGGGGGCGCTTACGGCGTAGGCGCGTCGGCTTTCGGCGCTTCCGGCGGGATCAGCGCGACGGCGGCGGTGGCAGCGAGCGAGGCCAGCGCCGCGGCGGCGAAGGTGAGCGGCAGCGAGAAGCGGACGAGCTGGCCGGCGATGGCGGCGCCCACGGGCATGCCGGCGACGTTGAGGCTCATCGACAGGACGAGAATGCGGGCGAACCAGGCCGGGGAGGTGCGGCGCTGGCGCAGCGTGATCAGGGCGACGTCCACGGGGCCGGCAACGAGGCCGATGAAGGCCATGGCGAGCGCCAGCCCCGCGAGGCCACCGAAGGCCGCGAGGGGGAAGATGGCAAGGGCCGTGATCCCCAGGCCGATGGCGAGGAAGCGGCGCTCGTTGCCGGCGACGGGCAGGCGGCCCGCGGTGAGGGAGGCGACGAGGCCGGCGGCGCCGACGAGGGTCCAGAACAGGCCGGCCGCGGCGTCGCCGCGCGCGCCGAGTGCCGCGCGGGCCACGACCGGGACCAGGATGGTGAGCGCGCCCCAGGCGGCGTTGTAGAGCGTGGTGCAGAGCGACAGCGCCCGCAGCGTGCGGTGGCGGGCGAAGTGCAGGATGCCGTCCGCGATGTCGCTGAAAAGGCCGCGCCGGGTAGCCTCGGGCGCCGGCACGGGGCCGACGGCGAAGAGCGAGAGCGCGGCCGCGGCGTAGATCCCGGCGACGAGGCCGAAGGTGACGGGGGCGCCGAGGACGGCGATCGCGAATCCGCCGAGGGCGGGACCGGTCACATCCACCAAGCCGTAGGTCGCGGTGTCCAGCGCGTTGACGCGGGGCCAGAGCGGTTGCGGCACCATGCGTGGCAGGGCGGCACGCACGCCGGCCCAGCCGAGTGGGCTGGTGAGCGACAGCAGGCCGAGCAGCGCCAGGATCGGGCCGGGGGCGAGGTGCGCGCCGAGGAGCGCAAGCGTGGCGAGGATCGCGACGTTGAGCGCGAGGTCGGTCCGGATGGCGCGCAGCGTGCCGAGGCGGTCGAGCAGGGCGCCGGCGATGGGACTCGCGAGGAGGCCGGGCGCGAGGGAGAGGAAGGTCGCCCAGCCGGCGAGTGCGGGGGAGTGGAAGCGGCCCAGCATGAACAGGACCAGCGCCAGCGAGAACATGCGCGTGGCCAGCCGCCCGAGCAGGGTCGCGGCCAGTAGCGGCGCGACGCCGGGACTTGCGAGGAGGGCGCGGTAGCCCCCGGTGCTCGGGAGCAGACGATCAGCCGAAGCCATCGCTGCCGGCGCCGCAGACGATGGCGACGACCTCCTCGCCCTGGGCGGGCGCGTAGGCGCCGGTGCGCAGGGCGGCGATGGTGGCGGCACCCGAGAGTTCGGTGGCGATGGCGGCCTCGCGCCAGAGGTGGCGGGAAGCCTCGCGCATGGCTGCGTCGGGAACCAGGACGATGCGGTCGAAATGCTCGCGGATGATGGCGAAGTTGAGCGGGTCGGTGGCGCGCGGGGCCAGGGTGCCGGCCACCGTAGTGATGCTGTCGAGGCGGATTGGGCGGCCTGCGGCGACGCTGTGGTGGAGCGTGGGCGCGCCCTCCGGCTCGACGCCGATGAGGCGGATGCTGGGGGCCCGGGCCTTGAGCGCGAGTGCCACGCCGGCGGCGAGGCCGCCGCCGCCGATGGCGACCAGGACCGTCGTGGGCGCGGGCGTGGCGGCAAGGAGGTCGAGCCCCAGCGTCCCCTGCCCCGCTATCACGCGCGGGTCGGCGAAGGGGTGGACGTAGGCGAGGCCATTCTGCGCGGCGTGGGCGCGAGCGGCCACATCCGCGTCGTCCCAGACGTCGCCGTGGACCGTCACGGTGGCGCCGAGGGCGGCGATGGCGGCGCGCTTCGCCTCGCCGGTGCTGGCGGGGACGTAGATCGTCGCCTGGATGCCCAGCGCGCGGGCGGCGTAGGCGACGCCCATGCCGTGGTTGCCGCCAGAGGCGGTGGCAACACCTCGCGCCAGGGTTTCACGGGGCAGTTGCAGCATGGTGTTAAAGGCGCCGCGCGGCTTGAAGGAGCCGGCGACCTGCAGGGATTCGAGGTGCAGCGCGAGGTGGGGCGCGACGCGCATCGCCGGGGTGCGGCGCACATGCGGCGCGATGCGGGTGGCGGCGGCCTCGATGTCCGCGAGCGTCGGCCAGGTTGTGTCGGTTGTCATGGGCGAGAGAGACAACGGCGGCCGTTGGCACGCAAGGGGGCGCGCGAGCCGCGCTTGCGATGAGGGGGTGGCGTGGCCAAATTCCCGCTATGAGCGAGCAGTTCAGCCTGCGGCTGCCCGACGGTGATACGCGCGAGCGCATGGTGTGCGACGCGTGCGGGCACATCGCCTATGACAACCCGAAGATCGTGGTGGGAAGCGTGGTGGCGCATGAGGGGCGCGTCCTGCTTTGCCGGCGCGCGATCGAGCCGCGGCGTGGGTATTGGACGCTGCCGGCCGGATTCATGGAGCATGGGGAGTCGGCCGCCGAAGGGGCGGCGCGAGAAGCGATGGAGGAAGCCGAGGCGGCGATCGCGGTCGAGGGGCTGCTCGGCGTCTATTCCATCCCGCGCATCGGCCAGGTGCACCTGATGTTCCGCGCGCGCTTCGAGGGCGCGCCGGGGTTCGGCGCGGGGCCGGAGAGCGAGGAGGTGGCGCTGTTCGCATGGGACGCGATCCCGTGGGAGGCGATCGCGTTTCCGTCCGTGCGCTGGACGCTGGAGGCGTGGCGCGCGAACCCGCAGGGACCGTTGGGGGCGCCGGCGGTGGAGCCGGTAGGGCCAGGTTTCGCTGGGCCTGGGGCGGTGCGGTCATGATGGCGCATGCCGCCCTGGCGGCGATGCTGCTGGTCGCCGCGCCTGGGGGGCACGGTAAGGCACCGGCATCGGGCTATGTGCCGGCGCCGGTCCCGGATGCGAGCTTCGACGTGCCGGGCCCGCGCACGCAGCCGCGGGTGGAGGTGGTGCCGGGGCTCACGGATACGCGGGGCTATGTGCCGCTGGGCGGCGCGTATTCGCCAGGGTCGGCCTATGACAACGAACTGGCGCGGCGCAGCCAGCACTGGACCGCGATCGGCAACCGGCTGGCGCCGGGATTGATGCTGCGCATTCCGTTGAAGTGAGGCGCGGCTGCAGGCGCTGACGCTGTCGGTGGCGGGTAAGCGTCCGGCGTCAGCCGTTTGCTCGTGAAGCTATGGGTAGATATCCAAGCTGATGTCGATGCATAGGTCCGCAAGCTGGCCGAGAAGCTTATGGCCCAGAATGTCGCCGCTGTTTCCCTCTTCGAAGAACCAGCCGATGAAGAGTTCAACCCTCCCGCCATCTACGGTTAGGCCTCTGAGCAGGTCTCTCTTTGGAGTAAGGCTCTCCAAGACATCTCTTAGCGCGGAAGCAAGACTGCGATCGGCGTACGCTCCCGCTATGATTTCTGCGGTCCAATAATTTTCGGTATGAACGCCGGAGAGAGGTGCCCCCGCCTTCGTTGTTCGAGGTGTGCCGGCAAGTACCAATCGGGTAGGCGTTAAATTTAGTTCGGTGGCCATCCCCTCAAGTGACCTGGTTGGGTGCCAAATCCTCAGGCTGATGCGATACCGATAACCGGCCATTCTTGTTAGTTCTCTCTCGGCTCGTGTTGCACAGCTATCGTTGGCCAGCTCCACGGCATCAGCTCCTCAATCCGGCTGATCGGGTGGCCCTCGGCGATCCTGGCGAACGTGTCTCGCAGGTATGCTTCCGGGTTCACGCCGTTGAGCTTCGTCGTCTGCACGATCGTGTACATCGCCGCTGCCCGCTCCCCACCGCTGTCGGCGCCGGCGAACAGGTAGTTCTTTCTCCCGATGGCAACGCAGCGCATGGCGTTCTCGGCAATATTGTTGTCCACCTCAAGCCGACCGTCACTGACAAACCTCGACAGTGCCTCGCGCCGATTGATCGCATAGCGGAACGCGTTGGCAAGGGTGGACTTGGCCGACAGCTTGGTAACCGTCGCTTCGGCCCAGTCAAAGAATGCATCAAGCAGCGGCACTGTCTCGCGACGCAGTTCCACGCGCTCCGACGGGGGCACAAAGGCAGCGCCTGCTTCAATGGCATAGATCGCGGCTATCCGATCGAGCGCCTGCTTTGCGGTTGGAGATTTGTGATGCTTCCACTCATCGAAGAACCCGCGCCGCGTATGTGCCCAGCATGCAACTTCAGTGATTGGGCCCGGCTTGGTGCGGGCGGGGCCATACAGCTTCTCAAACCCCGCATAGCCGTCCGCCTGGAGCAGGCCAGTGAAGGTTGCCATGTGCGCGGCGGGATGCGCGGCGGCACGGTCGGGGCTGTAGAAATACGCCGCTGCCGGTGGCGCATCGCCACAAAAGGGTCGGTCGTCGCGCACGTAAACCCAAAGTCGTCCCGTCTTGGTCCGACCCAGGCCCGGTGCCAACACCGGTACCGTGGTGTCATCGCCATGTATCTTCTTGGCAATGAACACATGCGCACGGATCGCGGCGACGATCGGATCCAGCAGCCACGCCGCCTGTCCAACCCAGTCGCAGAGGGTCGAGCGATCCAGCTCCAATCCCTGGCGGGCGTATATCTCGCACTGACGATAGAGCGGCAGGTGATCGCAGTACTTCGATACCAGCAGGTGCGCCAGCATGGCGGGTGTGGCACGGCCGCGTGGCGTCGGCATCGCCGGGGCGGGAGCCTGGGTGATCACATCGCATGTGCGGCAAGCGTATTTTGGCCGCACGTGGCGGATCACCTGGAAGTGCCCTGGCACGTAATCCAGCACCTCGGTCACATCCTCGCCGAGCTTGCCTATCCCGCCGCCGCAGGCCGGGCAGACACACGCCCCATCATCATCGGGCTGGTGCACTACTTCCTGACGCGGCAGGTGCTCCGGCAGTGGCTCACGCTTCGGCTTCGCGCGCACCGGTATTGGCATTGTGGGTTCGCTGGCCTCAGCGCGCGCAACATCCTCCGCCTCATCGGTCTCCAGCTCTTCCAGCTGCAGCTCCAGCTGCTCGATCTGGCGCGTGATCCGTTCTGATGACCGGCCAAACTGCATCCGGCGCAACTTGGCGATCTGGAAGCGCAGCTTCTCGATCTCCAGCGCCTTGAGTTGCACCGCGGTCTGCGCGGCCTTCAGCTCGCCCTGGCACGCCAAGGCGAAGGCACGCAGGGCCGCAAGATCAGTGGGCAGTTCGGCCGTGGCGAGCGACATGGGCAAATCTACCAAGATCGAACCGGCCGAACCAGGATCAATCCGGAATCGGTGATGTGTCAGACCAGCATTGGCTGCGCCGGCAGCAGCGGCGCTATCGTGCGTCGCCAATCCATCGCCTCGATCAGCACCGAGAACTGCGCGGGCGTCAGCATCATTGAGCCATCGACAATCGGCGGCCAGACGAAGCGCCCCTTCTCAAGGCGCTTCGCAATCAGCCACATTCCACTGCCGTCCCAATACAGACCCTTGAAGTAATCGCCACGCTTGCCGCGGAATATGAAGAGGTGTCCGCTGAACGGATCGGCACCGATCACCTGCTGGGCCTTGGCTGCCAGGCCATCGAACCCGTTGCGCAAATCAACCGGACGGCACGCGAGAAAGACCTTGGTCCCGGGCGCCAGGCTGATCACGCGAGCCCCTTTATCGCGCGCAGCACCCGTGACAACGCTTTCTCATTGACGGAAGCATCGACGCAAACACGGGTGCCGTTCGGCAACGTGATCTCAATCGTTCCGGCTTTGCCGTCAATCGGCGGCGGCTGCGATGGCCCCCGATCGGGCGCTGCCAACATCGCCGGACCGCGGGCCGCCGAGCCATCAATGACGCCAATCGGCACAAACTCCACGTTCTCGGGCGCGCCCATCGCTACAGCGGCCGCCTTACGAGCCGATCGCCAGTTATAGAGGAGGCTCTCCGACATCTGGTGCCGCTGTGCGACCAGCCGCACCTTGCCGCCTTCGGCGTCCACCTCGGCCAGCAGCGCTGCCTTCTCCTGTTCACTCCAGGTGCGCCGTCGATCCGACGGCCCCAAGATCTCTACTTCAGCCAAGTCTGCCTCCTTCTGGAGTCCAGAGAGAGGCTCCAGAGATCAGCAGGATCGCTGGTTGCAGCGCGCGCCGCCACACGCCGGAGACCGGACGCTTACGGTGGCGGCGAGGTTCTCGCCTCAGGGTCGAGCCGGGTTCCCTGGGCACGCTCGTGGGCCGGGTGGACCGCGTTGCTCCAAGGCGAGGGCGTAGTAGCCGTCGCGCCAGAGATGGGCACGGTGCCAGGCGGGGCCGAGGCGCGCCTCGGTGCGGCGGAGGTTTTCCGGGTTGCCGAGCTGGACGACCCATAGCCGAGCGGCGGAGCGGCCGGCGGGCGAGGTGCGCCATCGGGCGAGCGTGCGGCCGGGGAACGCGCGGTACCAGTCGAGCGCGCCGTCGCCGAGGGCGAGTGAGGCTGGCATGCGCCAGCCGGCGTAGGCGGCAACGGCCTGCATGCCCACGGGGTCGAAATAGACGGGATCGCCGCGGCAGACCTCGCGGCGCATCGCGGCGACGAGGGCGGGGCCGTCATTGTTGGGGGCGGCGGTGGCCATGCGCCACAGGCCGGCGAGATGGGCGGCGAGGAGAACGGCGAAGGCCAGGTGGCCGAAGCGGCCCAGCCGGGCGAAGGCGATGGCAACCAGGATGAGGAACGGAGCGAGGATCCAGAGCTCGGTCTTGCCGTTCAGGATCGGCTTCCAGAGGCTCGCGGCATAGGCGATGGCGGGGCCGATGGCGAGCGTGGTGGCGAGCAGCGCGAGGGCGGCGGCGCGCCAGCGGGCGAGGAAGGCACCGAGCGGGGCGAAGAGCAGGACGATGCGGTCGAACCAGGGCTGGGCGAAGGCGAGCAGCGGCTGGCCGATCGTGCGCATGACGTCGGTCTTGAGGTTGGCGAGCGTGGGCGCGGTGGAGAAGTTCCTGATCGTCCGGTCCCGCGCCTGGCGCAGGACGACCGGGAGCCAGGGCGACCAGGCGAGGGCGGCGAGGCTTTGCGAGAGCAGCCAGGCCCCGGCGAAGCGGCGGTTGCGGATCTGGAACGCCCAGAGAATGAAGGCGAGGAGATTGAGGGAGAGCACGATGACGAAGTCGGCGTCGTGCAGCCACAGCAGCGCCGCCGAGGCGAGGACGATCCCGAGCCAGATTTTACGGGAGCCGACTTCTCCCGTCTCGCGGGCGGCGTCGGCCTGCAGCAGGAGCAGGAGGATCGCGAGTAGCGTGACGGCGGCGACCAGGGCGTAGACGCGCGCCTCGAGCGCCATCGCGAGGCTGGTGGGCGAGGTCGCGACGAGTGCCGCGGCAAGAAGGCCGGCGGCGCGGCCGTCCAGCCGGCGCGCGATCGCCCAGGCGAGCGGCACTGTGGCGGTGCCGGCGAGGATGGTGGGCAGGCGCAGGGCGCGCCCGGAAAGGCCTGCGAGGAGCAGCAGGTGTTCCAGGACGTAGAAGCTGGGCGGGTTCGGCTCGCGCAGCGCGGACTGGGCGATGAGCCCGTGGAGGGAGAGATGGGCGAAGTAATTCGTTGCGATTTCGTCGAAATCGAGCGGTGCGGACCAGAGGCCCGCGAGGCGGAGCGCGAGCGCCGCCAGCGCGATGACGGCGAGCAGGGAAAGCTCCGGGCGGGAGGCGGACGCGTACGAACCGCGCACGCCCCGGTGCATCAGGCTTCCCGGTGCTCCGGCGCGTCGACGAGGTCCGCGGCGAAGGCGGCGGGGTCGAAGGGGCGGAGGTCGTCCGCCTGCTCGCCGACGCCGACGGCGTGGACGGGGAGGCCGAATTTCTTCGCCAGCGCCACGACGATGCCGCCGCGGGCGCTGCCGTCGAGCTTGGTGACGATGAGGCCGGTGACGTTGACCATGGCGCGGAAGATTTCCACCTGCGCGATGGCGTTCTGGCCGGTGGTGGCGTCCAGCACGAGGACGATGTCGTGCGGCGCCTCGGGATCGAGTTTCCTGATGACGCGGACGATCTTGGCGAGTTCCTCCATCAGCGCGGTCTTGTTGTGCAGGCGGCCGGCGGTGTCGATGAGGAGGAGGTCGGCGTTTTCGTTGCGGGCGCGTTCCAGCGCCGCGTAGGCGAGGCCCGCGGGGTCGGCGCCCGCAGCACCGGCGACGACTTCGCAGCCGGTGCGCTGGCCCCAGACCTGAAGTTGCTCGACGGCGGCGGCGCGGAAGGTGTCGGCGGCAGCCATCAGCACCGTCTTGCCTTCCGCGCGCCAAAGCTGCGCGAGCTTGCCGATGGTGGTGGTCTTGCCGGTGCCGTTGACGCCGACCATGAGGACGACGTGGGGGCGGTTGGCCGGCTCGGGCTCGAGCGGCTTCGCGACGGGGGCGAGGATGGGGGTGATGATGTCCGCGAGTGCGGCGCGGATTTCCGGTTCCGTCACGTCGCGGCCAAAGCGGGTGCGGCGGAGGTTGGCGACGACATCGGCGGCGACGGCGGGGCCGAGATCGGCGGAGATCAGCGCGTCTTCCAGTTCCGCGAGCGCCGCGTCGTCGAGCTTGCGGCGGGTCAACGCGGCGCCGATGCCGGCGGTGAGTTTCTGCGTGCTGCGCGCGAGGCCGGCGCGCAGGCGGCCGAGGAAGCCGGACATCAGGCGAGCCCCTCCGCGTCGGCTTCGGTGATCCGGATTGGGGTGATGGTGCCGGGGGCTGCCTGGCCGCGGACGCGGGTGCCGTGCTCGCTGCGGCCGGTGGCGTCGCCCTCCGCGAGGACGGCGAGGGTCTGGCCGATGAAGGTGGCGTGGTAGGCGGCGGCGTTGCGCGCCGCGGCCTCGCGCAGTTGCCTCGCGCGTTCGCGGCGGACGGCGACGGGCACGGCAGGCATGCGGGCGGCGGGGGTGTTGGGACGCTCGCTGTAGGGGAAGACGTGGAGGTAGGGGATGGCGTGAGTGGTCACGAAATCCAGCGTCTCCTGGAACAGGGTATCCGTCTCCGTAGGGAAGCCGGCGATGAGGTCGGCACCGATGGCGATGCCGGGGCGCAGCGCGCGGGCGCGGGCGATGACGGCCGCGGCCTGGGCCGTGGCGTGGCGGCGCTTCATGCGCTTGAGGATGAGGTCCGATCCGGATTGGAGCGAGAGGTGGAGCGAGGGCATGAACCTCGGTTCCGTGGCAAGCAGGGCCCAGAGGTCGTCGTCGAGTTCGGCGGGGTCGATCGAGGAGAGGCGCAGGCGGGGAAGATCGGTCTCGGCGAGGAGGCGGGCAGCGATGGTGCCGAGGCGTGGCTGGCCAGGCAGATCGTTGCCGTAGCTGGTGAGGTCGACGCCGGTGAGGATGATTTCGCGGTGGCCGGAGGCGACGAGGCTTCGGGCCTGGGCGAGAATGGCGTCGGGTTCGACGCTGCGGGAGTTACCGCGACCCAACGGGATGGTGCAGAAGGTGCAGCGGTGGTCGCAGCCCTGCTGGATCTGCAGGAAGGCACGGGTGCGGCCGGCGAACTCGGCGACGGGGCTCGCGGGAATGCGGGGCGCCGCCATGATGTCGCTGACCGCGACCGGCGTCTGGGAGCGCCAGGATTCGGGGTCGAGTTTCTCCGTGTTGCCGAGGACGCGGGTGACACCAGAAAGTGCCGACCAGCGCGCGGGCGCGATCTGGGCGGCACAGCCGGTGACGACGATGGGCACGCCGGGACGCTCCCGGGCGGCGCGGCGGATGGCCTGGCGAGCCTGGCGCTCGGCCTCCGCGGTGACGGCGCAGGTGTTGACGACGATGATGTCAGGGGTGGGCCTGTCCGGCAGGGCGGCGAGGTGGGCGCGGATGGATTCGCCCTCCAGCGCGTTGAGGCGGCAGCCGAAGGAGAGGATTTCGGTCACAGGTCGATCGTGCCCGTGAACGACGTGGCGGTGGGCCCGGTCATGACGACATGGTCGTCGGCACGCCATTCGATGCGCAGTTCGCCGCCGTCGAGGACGAGGGTGGCGGCGCGACCGGTGAGATTGCGGCGGGCGGCGTTGACGAGCGCGGCGCAGGCGCCGGAGCCGCAGGCTAGTGTGAGGCCGGCGCCGCGTTCCCAGACGCGCAGGCGGATGCGGTCGGGTGCGAGAATTTGCGCGAAGCCGACGTTGGCGCGCTCTGGGAAGATGGGGGCGTTTTCGAGGATGGGGCCGAGGCGGAGGATATCTACCGCGGCGAGGTCGTCGACGAAGAAGGTGGCGTGCGGGTTGCCCATGGAGAGGGCGGAGGGATTTCTGAAATTCTCTATTTCCAGAGGGATGGCGAGCGTGTCGCATGCGTGGGCGAGCGGGATTTCACGCCAGCCGAGGCGGGGGGCGCCCATGTCCACCGACCAGACGCCCTTGCCCTGGAACGTGGCCGGGAGAAGGCCGGAGATGGTGCGGATGGCGAGACTGGTCCTGCCGGTTTCTGTCCGCAGGAGTTCCGCGACGCAGCGGGTGGCATTGCCGCAGGCGCCGGCCTCGCTGCCGTCCGGGTTTCGGATGCGCATGAAAATGTCGCCGCCCTGCCCTTCTTCCCCTCGCGGCGCTTCCAGGCCGATCACCTGGTCGCAGCCGACGCCGAGGCGGCGGTCCGCAAGGGCACGGGCCTCTGCCGGCGTGAGCGGGGCGCGGGCGCGGGTGTCGACGACGACGAAGTCGTTCCCCGCGCCGTGCATCTTGCGGAATTCGAGGCGCATGCGCGCCTTATGGGTCCGGGCTGCGGGGCGGACAAGGGCGCGCGGTTGCATGGCGGGGGAGCGGAAGCTATACCGCGCGGCCGTTTGCGCGCCGGGCGGGGCATGCCTGGCCGCGACATCGTGCCCTTTCGGGGGCCTCAGACACAGGAGACGAAAATGCCCAAGCTCAAGACCAAGAGCTCGGTCAAGAAGCGGTTCAAGATCACCGCGACCGGGAAGGTTCTCGCCGGCCCAGGAAAGAAGCGCCACGGGCTGATCAACCGCACCCAGAAGGCAAAGCGGCAGAACCGCGGCAGCCAGGTGCTGACCCACGAGGACGGGCTGACCGTCAAGCAGTGGGCCCCCTACGGGCTGCGCTGAGGAGAACGAGACATGGCACGCGTGAAGCGGGGCACGACCACCCACGCCCGTCACAAGAAGGTCCTCGACGCCTCCAAGGGGTTCCGGGGGCGTAGTTCCACCAGCTATCGGATCGCGCTGGAGCGGCTCGAGAAGTCGCTGCAGTACGCCTACCGCGACCGGCGGGTGAAGAAGCGCGAGTTCCGTGGCCTGTGGATCCAGCGCATCAACGCCGCCGTGCGCGAGCACGGGCTCACCTACTCCCGATTTATCGCCGGGCTGAAGGCGGCGGGGATCGAGATCGACCGCAAGGTGCTCGCCGCCGTTGCCTATGACGATCCCGCGTCGTTCGCGGCGATCGTGGAGAAGGTGAAGGCGGCAGGCTGACCGGCCCGCGCCTTCCCACGACGGACGCAAGGTGGGACTGGCGATGAGCGACGAACTGACACGACTGAAGAGCGAGACCGAGGCGGCCCTGGCGGCTGTCTCGGACCTCAAGGCATGGGACGCGGTGCGCGTCTCTGTCCTCGGGCGCAACGGCAGCCTGACGGCGCTGCTGAAGGGGTTGGGGGCGCTCGACCCCGTTTCCAGGCGTGAGCGCGGGGCTGCGCTGAACCGGCTGCGCGACGAGCTGACGCAGGCGATCGAGGCGCGGCGCGTGGCACTGGAAGCGGCGGAGCTGGATGCGCGGCTGGCGGCCGAACGGCTCGATCCGAGCCTGCCGCCCCTGCCCTCGCCTTCCGGGCTGATCCATCCGATCTCGCGGGCGGCGGAGGAGATCGCGGCGCTGTTCGGGGCGATGGGATTCCGCATCGCCGAGGGGCCGGACATCGAGGACGACTGGCGGAATTTCGGGGCACTGAACATTCCCGCGCACCACTCCGCCCGCGAGGACATGGACACGTTCTACCTCGCCGCCGGCGCCGACGGGCGGCGGCCGGTGCTGCGGACGCATACCTCGCCGGTGCAGGTACGCACGATGCTTTCGGCGCCGCCGCCGATACGGGTGATCGTGCCGGGGCGGACGTATCGCGCGGACCATGACGCGACGCATTCGCCGATGTTCCACCAGTGCGAGGGGCTGGCGATCGATCGCGGCCTGACGCTGGGGCACCTCAAGGGCTGCCTGATCGACTTTCTGCGCGCCTATTTCGGGATCGGCGATTTGCCGGTGCGGTTCCGCTCCTCCTACTTCCCGTTCACCGAGCCCTCCATGGAAGTGGATATCGGGTGGAACCGGAAGACGGGTGAGCTGGGGCGCGGGGGCGACTGGCTGGAGATCCTGGGCAGCGGCATGGTGCACCCGAAGGTGCTGGCCAATTGCGGGATCGACCCGCGCGAGTGGCAGGGGTTCGCGTTCGGCATGGGGATCGAGCGCGTGGCGATGCTGAAGAACGGCATTCCCGACCTGCGGCCGTTCTACGAGAGCGACCTGCGCTGGCTGCGCCACTACGGGACGAGCGCGCTGCTGCCGACAATGCTGCACGAGGTGGGGGCATGAAGTTCACGCTCTCCTGGCTGCGCCAGCACCTCGATACCGGGGCGAGCCTTGGCGACATCACCGATACGCTGACGAAGATCGGGCTCGAACTCGAGGGGATCGATAACCCGGCGGAGAAGCTGGGCGGGTTTCGCATCGCGCGCGTGGTCGAGGCGGTGCAGCACCCCAATGCCGACCGGCTGCGGGCGTGCAAGGTGGACACGGGCGAGGGCATCGTCTCCGTGGTCTGCGGCGCCCCCAATGCGCGGACAGGGATGAAGGCGGTCTTCGCCACACCGGGCAGCTATATCCCGGGGACGGGGATCACGTTGCAGGTCGGCAACATCCGCGGCGTCGAGAGCGCGGGGATGCTGCTCTCAATGCGCGAGATGGGGCTTGGCGAGGACCATACGGGGATCGTCGACCTGCCGGCGGATGCGCCGGTGGGCGTGCCGTATATCGAGTGGGCGGGGATCGACGACCCCGTTATCGAGATCGCGGTGACGCCCAACCGCGGCGACGCGCTTTCGGTTCGCGGGATCGCGCGCGACCTGGCGGCGGCGGGGGTGGGGAAGCTCAAGCCGTTCTCCCCTGCCCCGGTGCCGGTGGCGTACAGCTCTCCGTTGCAGTGGCGGATCGACTTTCCCGAGTATTGCCCTTGGGTTCTGGGGCGGGCGGTGCGCGGGGTGAGGAACGGACCGAGCCCGGACTGGCTGGTGCGGCGGCTGACCTCGATCGGGCTGCGGCCCATCAACGCGCTGGTGGACGTGACGAACTTTTTCACGTTCGATCTCGGGCGGCCGCTGCACGTGTTCGACGCGGGCAAGGTGCGCGGGGGCGTGCTGACGTTGCGACGTGGCAACGGCGAGACGCTGCCGGGGCTGCACGGGAAGAACGTAACGCTGACCGACGAGGATTGCGCCATTGCCGACGAGGCGGGCGCGCAGTCGCTGGCGGGCGTGGTCGGCGGCGAGCCGACGGGATGCGACGAGATGACGACGGAGGTTTTCGTCGAGTGCGCGCTGTTCGACCCGGTGCAGGTCGCACTTTCCGGGCGGCGGCACGGCGTTTCCTCCGACGCGCGGCAGCGTTTCGAGCGCGGGATCGATCCGGCGCTGATGCCGGCGGCGCTGGAAGCGGCGACGCGGATGATTATCGAGCTGTGCGGCGGCGAGGCGAGCGAGACGGTCGCGGCCGGGGCGGAGCCGGCCTGGCAGCGGCAGGCGACGCTGCGGTTTGCGCGGCTGGAGAGTTTTGGCGGGCTCGCGGTGCCGGCCGACGAGGCGGTCTCGCGGCTTGAGCGGCTCGGCTTCGGCGTGGCGGCGCGGGACGCGGAGAAGGTGGTCGTTTCGGTGCCGTCATGGCGTAACGACGTGGCGCAGGAATCGGCGCTCGACCCCTCCCCCGATCTCCCGGCGGAGGTGGCGGCGAAGGCGGCGGAAGGGCGCGCGGAGATCGAGCCCGAGGCGGACCTGATCGAGGAAGTGCTGCGGCTGGGCGGGCTCGACGCGGTGCCGCCGGTCTCGATGCCGGGGATCGCGCCGATCCCGGCGCCGACGCTGACCACCGCGCAGAGCCGGGCGGCGCTGGCGCGCCGCGTGCTCGCCGCGCGCGGGCTCGCGGAGTGCGTGACGTTCAGCTTCATGGCGGCGGGGCGGGCGGCGCTGTTCGACACGGCACTGCTTGCCGTGGACAACCCGATTTCCGCCGATCTCGACACGATGCGGCCGACGCCGCTGGCGACACTGGCCGAGGCGGCTTCACGCAACGCGGCACGCGGCGAGCCCTGCGCGTTGCTGTTCGAGGTGGGACCGGCGTTTCATCCCGGGCATGCGAACCGGCAGCGGCTGACGGCGGCGGGGCTGCGGGCCGGGATGTCGCCGCGGCACTGGGCGGAGGCGTCGCGCCCCTATGACGCGATGGATGCGAAGGCGGATCTCTGGGCGCTGCTGGCCTCGCTGGGCGTGCCGATGGAGGCGCTTTCGGTGACGGCCGATGCGCCCGCATATTTCCATCCCGGGCGGTCGGGGACGGTGCGGCAGGGGCCGAAGACCGTGCTCGGGCATTTCGGGGTGCTGCATCCGCGGTTGTGCGCGGCGCTGGACCTGCCGCAGGCGGCGGGGTTCGCGCTCGATCTCGACGCGATCGCCGAGCCCAAGCGGCGGAAGCGGGCGGCGCCGGATTTGCCGCCGTTCCAGCCGGTGCGACGCGATTTCGCGTTCCTGGTCGATGCCGGCGTGCCGGCCGAGGCGCTGCTGCGCGCGGCGCGGGGGGCGGAGCGGAACCTGATTGCGGGGGTGGCGCTGTTCGACCGCTATGAGGGCGAGAAGGTGCCGGCGGGGAAGGTTTCGCTCGCCATCGAGGTGACTCTGCAGCCGCGCGAGAGGACGCTGACCGAGGCGGAGATCGAGGCGGCGGCGGCAAAGATCGTGGCGGCGGTGGCGAAGGCGACCGGCGCGGTGCTGCGAGGATAATGGAACGCGCCGGATTGGCGCCCGGGCCAGCGTTGCGTTAGACCCGTTCGCGCGGCCAGCGACGCGGCCGCGCCACGTTGACGAGGGTGCCCTGTCCGTCTTCACCTCCGGCGAGTCGGCGTCCCCACTGCCTTCGCGGCTGTCGCGGCTGCATCGCTGGAAGCGACTGCCGCTGTTCTCGCCGCGGCAGTGGCAGCGCCGGTTCGCCTTCATGTTCGGCGCGGTCCTGGTGGCGGTGGTGGCGATCGGGTTCGCCGATGCGGGCACGTGGGCGGGAAATGTGTTCACGGACCTGACGACGGGGCGGCCGTGGATGTTCTTCATCCTGTGCCCCGGCGGGCTCGCGCTTTCCGTCTGGTTGACGCAGCGGTTCTTCCAGGGGGCGCAGGGCAGCGGCATTCCGCAGGCGATCGCGGCGCTGCACATGCAGCCTGAGCACCAGGATCGCGTGTTGTCGCCTCGGGTGGCGGCGGCGAAGATCGGGCTGTGCGTCTTCGGGCTGGCGTGCGGTGCCTCGATCGGGCGCGAGGGGCCGACGGTGCAGATCGGCTCCTCCATCATGCATTCACTGGGGCGGGTGCTGAAGCTGCCGCGGGCGGAGGTGCGCCAGGCGCTGATCCTCGCGGGTGGGGCGGCGGGTATCGCGGGGGCGTTCAACACGCCGATCGCGGGGGTGGTGTTCGCGATCGAGGAACTGGGCCATGGCGTGCGCAGCCGCACGCTGGGTTCCACGCTCTACGCCGTGGTGCTGGGCGGCATCGCGACGGTGGGGATCGCCGGCAACTACACGTATTTCGGCACCACGGACGCGGCGCTGGGGTGGGGTGCGGGGTGGTGGCTCGGGGTGCCGCTCGCGGGCGTCGTGGGCGGGCTGGCGGGCGGGCTGTTCGCGCGGCTGCTGGTGGAGGGGGTGCGCATCTGGCCGAAGCCGCTGCGGCAGTTGGCGGTGCGCAGCCCGGTGTTTTTCGCGGCGTTCTGCGGGCTGGTCCTGGCGCTGGTGGGGCTGGCAACGAACGGGACGGCCCTGGGCAGCGGATATGATCCGGCGAAGGCGCTCGTGGAGCAGGCCGCGGGCGCGCCGTCCTCCGTGGTGCTGTTCACGGTCGCCAAGTTCATCGCCACCACGGCCTCCTATCTCAGCGGCATGCCGGGGGGGATCTTCGCGCCGTCGCTCGCGGTGGGCAGCGGGCTCGGGGCGGCGCTGGCGCCGCTGGTGCCGGCGGCGGGGGCCGGGGCGCTGGTGCTGCTGGGCATGGTTTCCTATTTCTCGGGCGTGGTGCAGGCGCCGCTGACGGCGACTGTGATCGTTATGGAAATGACGAACAACCAGGGGCTGACCGTGCCGCTGATGGCCGCAGCCCTGATCGCGATGCAGACCTCGCGCTTCGTTTGCCGCAAGCCGCTCTATGGGACGCTGTCCAAGCGCTTCCATTGAGGGAGCCGCGCGCCGGAGGGCGCTGACAGCAGGGGCAAAAGCGACTATCTGCGGCGCATGACCGATACCCCCATCGATCGCATCCGCAATTTCGCGATCATCGCGCATATCGACCATGGGAAATCCACGCTCGCCGACCGGCTGATCCAGGTCACGGGCGGGCTTTCCGAGCGCGAGATGACCAACCAGGTGCTCGACAGCATGGAGTTGGAGCGCGAGCGGGGCATCACCATCAAGGCGCAGACGGTGCGGCTGGCATGGAAGGCCAGGGACGGGAAGGACTACGTCCTGAACCTGATGGACACGCCCGGGCATGTCGATTTCGCCTATGAGGTGAGCCGGAGCCTGGCGGCGTGCGAGGGGTCGCTGCTGGTGGTGGATGCGAGCCAGGGCGTGGAGGCGCAGACGCTGGCGAACGTCTACCAGGCGATCGAGGCAAACCACGAGATCGTTCCGGTGCTGAACAAGATCGACCTGCCGGCGGCGGAGCCTGCGCGGGTGCGCCAGCAGATCGAGGACGTGATCGGGCTCGATGCCTCCGACGCGGTGGAGATCTCGGCCAAGACCGGGATCAACATCGAGGGCGTGCTGGAGGCGCTGGTCACGCGGCTGCCGCCGCCGAAGGGGGACGCGCAGGCGCCGCTGCGCGCGCTGCTGGTGGATTCCTGGTACGACCCCTATCTCGGCGTCGTCATCCTGGTGCGAGTGAAGGATGGACGGCTCAAGCGGGGCATGCGGCTGCGCATGATGTCCACGGGTGGCGTGCACATGCTCGAGCAGGTGGGCGTGTTCACGCCGAAGCTTGTGGCGGTGGACGATCTCGGGCCGGGGGAGATGGGCTATATCACGGCCGCGATCAAGACGGTGGCGGATTGCTCCGTGGGCGATACGATCACCGACGACAGGCGGCCGGCGACGGAGCCCCTGCCGGGCTTCAAGCCCTCGGTGCCTGTCGTGTGGTGCGGGCTTTATCCCACGGACGCGGACGATTTCGAGAAGCTGCGGGAGAGCCTGGGGAAGCTGCGGCTGAATGACGCGAGCTTCCATTACGAGGCCGAGACGTCGGCGGCACTCGGGTTCGGGTTCCGTTGTGGGTTCCTCGGCTTGCTGCACCTCGAGATCATCCAGGAGCGGCTGTCGCGCGAGTTCGACCTCGACCTGATCGCGACGGCGCCCTCCGTGGTGTATCGGATTCATTCGACGCGCGGCGACGTCGCGGAGCTGCACAACCCCGCGGACATGCCGGACCCGTCACAGATCGACCACATCGAGGAGCCGTGGATCCGGGCCACGATCCTGGTGCCGGACGAGCATCTCGGGGCAGTGTTGACGTTGTGCAACGAACGCCGCGGGCAGCAGGCGGACCTCACCTACGTCGGTAACCGGGCGATGGCGGTGTATCGACTGCCGCTGAATGAGGTGGTGTTCGATTTCTACGACCGGCTGAAGTCCGTGAGCCGCGGGTATGCGAGCTTCGACTACCAGATGGACGGGTATGCGGAGAGCGACCTGGTGCGGATTTCCATCATGGTGAACGGCGATCCCGTCGATGCGCTGGCGTTCATCGCGCACCGGAGCCAGGCAGAGAAGCGCGGGCGGGCGATCTGCGAGCGGCTGAAGGAGCTGATCCCGAAACAGCTGTTCAAGATCGCGATCCAGGCGGCGATCGGCGGGCGGGTGATCGCGCGCGAGACGATCGGGGCGCTGGCGAAGGACGTGACGGCGAAGTGCTACGGCGGCGACATCACGCGCAAACGCAAGCTCCTGGAGAAGCAGAAGGAGGGCAAGAAGCGGATGCGCCAGTTCGGCAAGGTGGAGATTCCGCAGAGCGCTTTTCTCGCCGCGCTCAAGATGGACGCGTAATGGCGACTGCGCTATGCGGGGCGCGCGCCGGAGGGATGGCCGAGCGGCTTAAGGCGCACGCTTGGAAAGCGTGTGTGCGTTAACAGCGTACCGTGGGTTCGAATCCCACTCCCTCCGCCAGCGTAACTCAATGATATCGCATATTTTCAACCGAATTTCTGTTCACGAAATTGGCCCCGATATGACGCGAGATTTCGTGGCGGCGATGGTCCGCAAGCGACGCAAGAGACGGTCTCTGACGGCTTTCTGAGGGCTTCCGCGGCGACAGTCTCTGAGGCCCAGTTTTTTGGTACGGTTCAGTGCATCGCCGATGCGGGGCGATGCGTGCCAAAGCGCATCAATACGGGCGGCTACGGGGCTTCAGGCGAAGCCGAGGATGCGGCGCTGCTCACTCCAAGCGAGCGGCAGGTCGCTGGTCTGCGCGAGCCACGCGGCGGTGAGTCTCGGCGGCTGGCGACCATGAAGGATGGCGGTGGTGATGTCGGGGGCCAGGTAGGCCAGTCTGACGATGCGGCTGAAATAGGAGTCCGTGACGCCCATCGCATTGGCGCAGGCGTCCACGCTCGCATGATTGCCGGTCTCAAGTTCTTTGCGCATCGCGTGTGCGCGAGCGAGCAGGCGGATCAGGGTCGGATCTACCTGTTGGATGGCCTCGGGTCCCTCCGCCACCAGCTTCATTGCCAATCCGGTCCGGCAGAGCTGCGCATCGATGGTGAGGATGACGGGGTCCTGCGGAGCTAGGTTCTCGTAGGAATCTATACCGATGCTGCCGCTGTTGGTGCCAAGCAGATGCTGGGCAAGCGCGAGCGATCGGATGACGATGGTGATGCTGGTGTCCGTGATCGTGATGCGGTCGACGACGGCCTGCAGCACGTCGCGACGGTTGATGGTGGGCGTTATGTTCCAGGTGGTTGCGAGTTTGTTGGCCGCGGCGATGACGGCTGGGTGTTTTGATGTGGGAACGGTCGTGTTCAGCGAATCGAGAAGTTCGGCGGGCTTCATAAGCCATCGGCAGAATCTCGCGCCGACGAGACGTTCGAGGTCTGCGGCAGGGACACGGATGGCGTGGGGTGCGTTGCCGCGGGTTCCGGTCGTGAGGGTCTGGGAGATGTAATAGCGGTACCGATTGCCGTTCTTGCTGGCGTAGGTGGGCACCAGCCTGTCACCCGCCTGGTCGGTGACGAGCCCTGCCAGCAGGCTGGTCTGGATGGTGGTTTGCTGGGCGCGGTGCTCAACCCGGTTCTGTTCGAGTTGGGCCTGCACCTGGTCCCAGAGATCGTGGTCGATGATCGGCTCGTGCTGGCCGGGGTATGTTTGGCCTTTGTGGACGATCTCGCCCCGGTACAGGCGGTTCTGCAGCAGGCGGTAGAGATGGCCGCGAGAGATTGGCCGGCCGCCGTAGCTGTTCCCCTTGGCGG
>JAJZUI010000138.1 GCA_021847175.1 Pseudomonadota bacterium | reverse complement strand
CGCGCCAACGGCGAGAACTGGCACTCGGATGTCTCCTGCGACGAACTCCCGCCGATGGGCAGCATCCTCTACATTAAGACCTGTCCGCCCCGCGGCGGTGACACACTGTTCGCCAACATGTACGCCGCCTACGAAGCGTTGTCGGAGCGGATGAAGACGTACCTCGAGGGCCTCACCGCACTGCACGACGGCGAGTCCGTCTATCGCGGCCTCTATGCGAATTTCGGTGTCCAGGACAAGGACACCTATCCGCACGCCGAGCATCCGGTGGTACGCACGCATCCGGTAACCGGACGCAAGGCGCTCTACGTCAACCGCGGCTTCACCCGCCGCATTCTTGGCCTTCCGCGCGACGAGAGCGAGGGGATCCTGAATTATCTATATCAGCATATGGAAAACCCGTTGTTCCAGTGCCGCTTCCGTTGGCGCGCCAACTCGGTGGCGTTCTGGGACAACCGGTGCACGCAGCACCACGCGCTGTGGGACTATTGGCCGGCAACGCGGTCGGGCTTTCGTGTCACTGTGCGCGGCGAGCGGCCAGTCTGAGCGGCAAAGGGCGATCTCGTAGGATTGTTAACAATCCGCTTGTCTGTTGCCGCCGTCGCGGTATGATGCCGCGGCGGTTCTTTGAGGCCGGCGGGGATACGGGAAAAATGTCCAGGAAGAAGACGGTCGCGAAACAAGCGACCTTGCTTGGCCGGGTGAAGCCGGCCGCGGGACGCGTGACGGCGCCGTCCCGCCGGACCGCGGATTGACGTGCCCTCCATGAACGACCGCCCGGCCGACACGGAACCGACCGGTTGGGAACCCGAACTCGCGCAATTGCGCCGGCGGCACGACGCGGCCCGGGCCATGGGCGGGGAAGAGGCGATCACGCGCTGGCACGACGAGGGGCGGCTGACGGCCCGCGAGCGCATCGAGGCGTTCCTTGACGCCGGCAGCTTCCAGGAACTCGGCGCGCTCGCGGGCAAGGGACGCTACCGAGCGGATGGCGAACTGGAGAGCTTTACGCCCTCCAATTGCGTCATGGGTACCGGTGAGTTGGATGCGCGTCGCCTGGTCGTGGTCGCCGACGATTTTACCCTGCGCGGCGGCTCGTCCGAAGCAACGGTCTCCGACAAATGGGTCTATGCCGAGCGTATGGCTTATGAGTTCCGCATGCCTCTTGTGCGGTTCGTCGACTCTGCCGGCGGCAGTGTGAAGCTGCTGGAGCAGATGGGGCGCACGAAGATCCCGGGCTATGCGCTGTGGCCATTCGTGCAGCTCCTCGGCGTTACACCCGTTGCGAGTATCGCCTTCGGTTCCTGCGCCGGCCTCGGCGCCGCACGCCTGCTCGCCTCGCACTTCTCGGTGATGATCCGCGCCAAATCCTATGTCTTCGCCGCAGGGCCGCCCGTGGTGCGCCAAGGGCTTGGGCAAGAGGTGACAAAGGAGGAACTGGGTGGCGCCTCCGTACACACCAAGGCGAGCGGCTGCATCAACAACGCCGCGGCGGACGAGCGCGAGGCGCTCGACCAGGTTCGCCGTTTCCTCTCATACATGCCGCGCAATGTCTGGGCGCTGCCCGACCGGGTGGCGACGGCGGACGATGCGGGGCGGCACGAGGAAGGCCTCAACACGATCATCCCACGCGACCGGCGCAAGGGCTTCGATCCCCGTCGCATCCTGCAGCTCGTCTGCGACCAGGGCTCGATCTTCGAGATGTCGCCATCGTTCGGTGGCTCGTTGGTCACGGTGCTGGCGCGGCTCGACGGCCACGCGGTTGGCGCGATGATCAACAATCCGGCAGTAATGGGCGGCGCGCTGACCCGTGCGGCGGCGCAAAAGATGGAGCGCTTCGTCGATCTCTGCGACACATTCCATCTTCCCGTTGTCAATTTCGTTGATCAGCCTGGCACGATGATCGGTGTTGAGGCGGAGCGGGCGGGCACGCTTCTCGCGGCGGCCCGGGCAGCCTGCGCCATCGAGCAGGCTAGCGTGCCGTGGGTTTCCGTTGTGATCCGGCGCGCCTTCGGTCTCGCGGGATCAATGCTGGGGCCCTGGCACGGGCCCTCCGGTACGTCGCTCAACCACCGTTTCGCCTGGCCCTCGGCTCGTTGGGGATCGATCCCGATCGAAGGCGGGGTTGCCGCCGCTTACCGGCGCGAGATCGCGGCCGCCCCCGACCCCGAGGCCCGGCGCACGGAACTTGAGCAGCGCTACCACCATTACGCCTCACCATTCCGCACCGCCGAGGCATTTGGTGTCGTCGATATCGTCGAGCCGGCGGCGACGCGCGCACTGCTGTGCGGCTGGGTGCGGGACGCCTACGAGGTCACGCGGACCCAGCTCGGCCCGCGCGCAAGAACCATGCGGTGAGCGGAGAGACGTCGTGAAGTCAGAAGCGATAGAGAGCCGCAACGGACCGCTCAGAGGCTATCGGGTGCTGGAGTTGTGCAGCACCATCGCCGGGCCCGTCTGCGCGCGCCTGCTCGCGGATTTCGGTGCGGAGGTGATCAAGATCGAATCGCCGGAAGGTGACCCGGTGCGCAACATGGGTTACCACGAGGGCGATGTCTCGCTCTATGCGGCTAGCATCCTTCGCAACAAGGAGACCGCGACTGTCGACCTCAAGACCGCCGCGGGGCGCGACCTGGTCTGCCGGCTGGCCGCGGCGTGCGACGTCGTAGTAGAGAATTTTCGCCCTGGAACGTTGGAACGACTTGGGCTGGGCTATGACGTATTGTGCACTGTCAATCCCGGGCTGGTGCTGGCACGCATCAGCGGTTACGGCCAGACTGGACCCTATCGCGTCAAACCCGGCTACGGGGTGATCTGCGAGGCGTTCGGGGGCACACGTCATCTTACCGGCGATCCGGACCGACCACCCGCGCGTGTGGCGGTGGCGGTCACGGATTATCTCACGGCCGTCTATGCCGCCTTCGGCATCACCATGGCACTGCTGGAGCGCGGCCGGACCGGCAAGGGCCAGGTTGTGGACACCGCGCTCTATGAAACCGCCTTCAGCATGATGGAGGCGATCGTTCCGGCCTATGATCGGCTGGGGCTGGTGCCCACGCGGCAGGGCTCGCGCCTGCCTAGCATGGCGCCGAACAACCTTTACCTCGCTCAGGACGACGTCTATGTCCTGATCGCCGCCAACAACAACCAGACCTTCACCCGCCTCGCCGAGGCGATGGGGCAGCCGGGGCTGGTGGACGATCCGCGTTTTGCCTCGATCCGCGCGCGTTCGGCCAATGTCGACGCGATCGATGCCATCGTCGCCGCCTGGGTGCGCGGCCTGCCCGGCAAGGAGATCGAGGAGAGGTTGGAGCAGGCGAGCGTTCCGGTCTCGCGCGTGTTCACCATCGCCGACATTTACGCCGATCCGCATTATCGCGCGCGCGAAATGCTCCAGCAGATGCCGCACCCCCAACTCGGACAGGTCACGCTCGCCGGGGTGGTGCCGAAACTCTCGGAAACGCCCGGCGAAATCCGTCATGTCGGGCATGACGCCGGGGCCGATACGGAGGCGGTTCTCTCCCGCATCCTGCATCTTGCCGCCGAGGAGCTGCGCGCGCTTGAGGAAGTGGGCGCGATCCGTTCTGCCCCGCGGCAACCGGGAGCGCCACGCGAGCCGGGGAGGGCTGCGTAGATGGGGGGCAAGGCCGCGCCACTTGGCGGGCCGCCGGAAGCGGCGTCAGCCGGACCATGGGCACCAGAACTCGAGGAGTTGCGCTTGCGCCGTGCGGCGGCGGCGGCGATGGGCGGCGAGGAGGCGCTCGCGCGCCAACGCGCACTGGGCAAGATGTCGGCACGCGAGCGTATTGATGAACTGCTCGACGCGGGCAGTTTCCGCGAGATGGGGCAACTGACAGGTAAGGCAAGTTATACGCCCGAGGACGCGCTCAAGAGTTTCTTGCCGGCTAACGCCATCATCGGAACTGGGCGGATTGACGGGCGCAAGGTCTCTATTTCAGCCGACGATTTCACCATCCGCGGCGGCTCTTCGGAATCGACCAACTCCGATAAATGGATCTACGCGGAGCGCTTCGCCTTCGAGTTCAGGATGCCGCTAGTGCGCTTGGTGGACACGGCAGGTGGCAGCGTCAAGCTGCTCGACCAGATGCAGAGCACCAAGATCCCGGGCTACCCCACGTGGCCGATCGTTCCGCTCCTGGATCGCGTGCCGGTGGTGGGCGTGGCGCTGGGCGCTTGTGCCGGGCTTGGCGCGATCAAGGTCCTGGGCAGTCATTTCTCCATCATGGTGCGCGACACCAGCCAGGTTTTCGCGGCCGGGCCGCCGGTGGTGAAGCAGGCATTCGGCGTAGAGGTCGATAAGAACGCGCTCGGCGGATACCAGGTCCATTCGCGCAAGAGCGGCGTCGTCGACAATGAGGCCGCCGACGAAGCCGACGCGCTCCGTCAGGTGCGGCGCTTTCTCTCCTATCTGCCGCGCCACCGCGGCCTCCTCGCGCCGCGCGTGGCCTCCGCGGACGATCCCACGCGCGCCGAGGAGTGGCTCAAGGATGCTGTGCCGCGCAACTCACGCCGGGTCTATGACCCGCGGCAAATCCTTGAAGCGGTATTCGATCTTGAGTCGATCTTCGAGATCGGCCGCTATCATGGCGGCTCGGTCATCACCTGCCTTGCCCGGCTTCATGGCGTGCCAGTTGGAGTGATGGCCAGCGATCCCCGTGTCGCCGCCGGCGCGATGACGCTGACGGCGGCCAACAAGGTCGAGCGCTTCGTCGAACTCTGCGACACGTTCCACCTGCCGGTCGTCAACTTCGTTGATCAGCCAGGCAACATGATCGGCGTCGAAGCGGAGGCGGCGGGTACGCTGCTAGGCGCCGTGCGGGTGTTGCGCATGATTGAGCGTAGCCGGACACCGTGGATGTCGATCATCGTGCGCCGTGCCTACGGCCTCGCCGGCGGCATGCATGGGCGCAAGCACGGTGTGGACGGGCGCTCCATCAACCACCGCCTAGCATGGCCCTCGGCGCGCTGGGGATCGATCCCAGTCGAGGGGGGGGTGGCGGCTGCCTACCGGCGCGAGATCGCGGCCGCAGAGAATCCCGTGGCGAGGCGCGAGGAGCTGGAGGCGCATTACCACCGGCTCGCTTCGCCGTTCCGCACCGCAGAACGCTTCGGTATCGTTGATATCATCGACCCGCGTGAAACTCGCGCGGCGCTGTGCGACTGGATCGAGGACGCATGGGAAGTGGCGGCGTGCCTAGCGCGGGAAGCGTGAAACAAGACAACCTTAAAGCTGAGGGGAGGAACAACATGAACATACGGCGACTGACAAGGGTATCTGGCGCGACGCTGGCGCTCGCGCTGATGACCGGCACCGGCGCGCAGGCGGCGACGATCGTGCTGAAAGCGGCAAGCCCCTGGCCCGACAAGCATCCGGCGAACGTCTGGGGGCCGGAATTCTTCATGAAGGAAGTGACCCAGCTCACCCATGGGCAGGTCAAGTTCCAGTGGTACCCGGACGGTCAGCTCGGCAAGCCGGAAACCGAGTTGCAGCTTGCGCGCAGCGGCGGTCTCGATCTGTTGCTGGCGGCGCCGCCCTATACCCCGGACAAGCTGCCGCTGAGCGAGGTCGGTGGCTTGCCGGGACTCGCACAGACCGCCTGCCAGATCTCCCAGGCAATGCAGACGCTGATGAGTCCGACCGGTATCCTGACTAAACTCGAATACGCGCCGCTGGGGCTGCATCCGCTCTTCACCGGCAGCCCGCCGCCCTACGAGATCATGTCCACCCGCAAGCCGGTGCAAGACCTCGCCGACCTCAAGGGCTTGCGGCTGAAGGCAGCGGGTGGCGCCGAGGAGGACGCCGTGCGCGCACTGGGCGCGGTGCCCGTGCAGATGAATTCGGTGAACGTGTACGAGGCGGCGCAGCGTGGCGTGCTCGACGGGCGCATCGGGCCTTACGCCAGCGTGGCGGCGCTGCACGAGCAACACGTGTTTCATTACGGCACCGTCGGTGCGGGGGTGGGCGATTTCGTTTCGACGTTCGTTATAAACACGAAGCGCTGGGACGCGCTGCCGAAGAACGTGCAGGCGGCGATGACCAAAGCGGCACACGACGCCATGCTCAACAGCTGCAAACACTGGGATTCCGCCGGGCAGATGTCAATCAACACCACCCTGCCAAAGAAGTACGGCTGGAAGATGTATCACCTGACGCCGGCGCAGGTGGCGCGGTGGCGGACGCGGCTCGAACCGGTGCAGCAGCGCTGGGCGCAGGGGATGGATCACGTCGGAAAGGCGGGCACCAAGGTCCTGGCCGCGCTGAAGAGCGCACTTGCGACGACGAAGTAACAAAGAGGAAAGGGCGGCCGGCGATCCGGCCGCCCTCCGGGCACGGGAGGGCCTGGCATGTTGCATCGCATCAACAGGTTGGTATGCCGGATCGAGGACGCCGCCATGTTCGTCGTCGCCGTGGCGGTGTTCCTCGTGATGGTCATCAAGTTCGTCGATGTGATGCTGCGCTACGTCTTCAATGCGCCATTGCAATGGGCCTACGGCTTCATCTCGCATTATCTTCTCGTCTCGGCATTTTTCCTCGCCCTCGCCTACACCTTCCGCACGGGCCGCCACGTCCGCGTCGATGCCTTCGTCACCCAGCTTCGCCCGGGCGGCCGGAGGGTATTGCGGCTCGTCGACTTCGCGGTCTCTCTGACACTCTTCGCGCTGATCCTGTCGCAATCGATCGCCCTCGTCACCGGCGCCGTGAACGCGGCGGAAGTCATGCCGGATTTCTACAACTGGCCCAGCTGGACGTCGCAAATCTTTGTCCCCATCGGGATCGGGCTGCTCGAGATCCGGCTGCTCATCAACATGCTTGGAACCTTTACCGCAGAGGGCGCGGAGGCACCCGCCCTCACGCTCGGCTCCACCGTGGTCGCCGTGGATGAAGATAGAGTCGTTGAGCCCTCGCATGCCGAATTCATGTAGCGGCGGCGCAAGGGCGGAAGGAGACACCGGGATGGTGTCGGTCAGGCGTCATGCGCCGAGCGGATTGGGGAGCTGAGCGATGTTGGCGGCCGGTGTCATACTGCTTCTGTTCGCGCTCCTGGCAATCGGCGTACCGGTGGGCTTTGCCACGGCCGCCGCCGGTGCGGTCGGGCTCTACTTGGTGACGGGCTGGGCGGGAATGCTCGCCATTCTCAAGTCCGCGCCCTTGAGCGTCGCCTCGGAAAACGTGCTTGCCACTATTGCGATGTTCGTCCTGCTCGCGGAATTCATGCTGCGGAGCGGCGCAGTAGACGAATTGTTCGAGATGCTAAACGCCTGGATCGGTCAGGTACGCGGCGGCCTCGGCTTGGTCACGATTCTAACCGGTGCCGGCTTTGCGACCATATGCGGCTCCAGCACGGCAGCCGCGGCGGCGTTGGCGCCGACGACGATTCCACAGATGGTCAAGCGTGGCTACAACCCGCGCCTGTCGAGCGGCCTGGTGACCGTGGTCGGGACGCTCGCGATTATGATGCCGTTGAGCAACGGTCTCATACTATACGCCGTAATCGCCAATGTCAGCATCGCGAAGATGTTGATGGCCGGGCTGGTGCCAAGCCTGCTTGCTGCCGTGTTTCTGATTTTGGCCCTGTGGGGCGTCCTGATGTGGCGTCCGGAATGGGCGCCACGAACCGAGCAACGCGCGTCGTGGCGTGAGCGTATCCGGCTACTGCGCTATGTCGGGCCGATCGTGGCTCTGGTGTTCCTGACGGTCGGTTTGATTTATTTTGGTGTTGCAACGCCGACGGAGGCGGGTTCGGTCGGCGCCTTTGGGGCGTTCGTGATCCTCGGCCTGCGCCGGCGTCTGACATGGGCGGCGGTGCGTGAATCGCTGATATCGGCCGCCGGGACAAGCGTAATGATCATCATGATCGTTGTTGGTGCGTACATGATGGGGTACTTCCTGACCCTCTCCCAGGTGGCGCAGACCGCGATCACCTACATGTCCGCGGCGCACATACCTCCGCAGGTCGTCGTCGGCGCCGCGTTCGCGCTGCACTTCGTCCTCAGCTTTTTCATGGAGCAGATCTCAATCCTTGTGCTCATCGTGCCCATCACTCTGCCGATCGTGACCGCGCTGGGCTTCAACCCGATTTGGTACGGGGTTCTGAACACCCTCATCGCGGAGATTGGCTTGGTGACGCCGCCGGTCGGGCTCAACCTGTTCGTCGTCGAGCGCTATTCCGATCAGAAGCTCGGCGACATCTTCCGCGGTGTCTTTCCGTTCATGGCCGCGCTTGTGGTTCTGGTCGGCGTTCTCTGGGCCTTTCCCGGACTCTCTCTATGGCTGCCTAACACGATGCGCTAAACTCCGTCAGCGGCGGCGGCGCACATACGCCTCATAGGTAGCCAGGCCGCGCAGCGCCTGCGCCGCCTCGACCAGTTCGTTGTACACGGGAATGCTCGCAGCAACGGCCTGCTCGCGGTAGCGCTGCTTCTGCGCCTCGATCGCCGCCTCGCCGTCCGACCGAAGCACCAGCACGAAATGCGAGGCGTCCGCGCCGTCGCCGCGCGCGGCCATGGCGGCCTCGAAGAGGTTGGGCAGGATACGCGGATTGGCGTAGCTGAGGATGACGGTCATGTTGAGATGCATGACCACCGCGCCGATCTCCGGCTCGAGCGCGAAGGCGTCGAAGATGCGCCGGGCAATGCGCCCGTCTTCCTGGCGCAGCGTGCCCGCCGGCGTATCCACCGGGTTCTGCACGCTCGATCCCGGCGGCAGGGCGAGCGCCTCCAGCCGCGCGAGCGTGGCGGCGGCGAAGCGTGGCACGGTGAATCCGGCGCGGCTGAAGGCGTCGGCGGCGAGCACGCTGGTGCCGCCGCCATTGCCGAACAGCACCACGCGACGCGTCGGCGTCGCGCGTGGTGCCGCGCACTGGAAGAGCAGCAGCGCGTCGAGGAACGCATCGAGCGTCTCGACGAGGACGGTGCCGGTCTGCCGCGCGAAGGCGAGCCAGAGCCGGTCGTCCTGCGCCAGCGCCGCGGTGTGGGAGGCTGAGGCGCGCTGCCCGTCCGCCGTGCGTCCGCCCTTGAGCAGCACCACGGGCTTGGTGCCCTTCGCGGCACGCAGCATGTCGAACAGGCGCCGCGCATCCCATGCGTCTTCGAGATAAAGGCCGATGACGCGGGTAGCGGGGTCGGCGAGGTACCAGGCGAGCAGGTCCGAGGTCGCGAGATCGGCGCAGTTGCCGAGCGTGACCAGCCCGGTGAAGCGCACGCCGCGCGTCTGGCCGCGGCGCAGGATGTCGACGCCGAGACCGCCGCTCTGCGACAGAACGCCCACGCCCTCGCTCGCGAAGGCGACCCCGTCGACGAAGGAAAGCCGCGCGCGCGGTGCGTGCAGGCCGAGGCAGTTGGGGCCGATCAGCCTGGCGCCCGCTTCGTGCACGGCGGCCACCAGGCGATCCTGCAGCGCCTGCTCGCCGCTTTCCGCGAAGCCGCTGGAGATGACTTGCACGAAGCGGACCTTGCCGGCAGCCCCCTGGAACAGCGACGGCGTTTGCGCGGCGCTGACCGCGACGTAGGCGTAGTCCACCTGTTCCGGCAGGTCGGCGAGCGAGCGGACCGCGGGGAAACCCTCAATCGTCGGGGCGCTCGGGTGCACCGGGTAGATGCGTCCATCGTAGCCGCCGGGACGCAGGTTGCGCAGGAAGGTGTTGGCGATGCCGCCGGTGCCGCTGGAGGCGCCGACGACGGCGACGGCTCGCGGGGCGAACAGGGCGCCAAAATCCGTCTCGGGGGACGGCGTCATCCCCGGGCTCCGAGCAGGATGCGGGCATCGGCGGCGACCGCGCCGGCGGGCGAGACGATCAGCGGGTTGATGTCGAGTTCGGCGATGTCCGCCTGGAGGGTTTCGAGCAGCCCGCCCTTGCCACCGACGCGCAGGAGGACATCGCGCAGGGCGCCGATCGCGGCGGGAGGCGCGCCCCGCCAGCCATCGAGCATCGCGCGGCCGCGCAGGCTCACGAGCATATCGTCGGCATCGAGCGCATCGACGGGGCAGATGGCGAAGGCGATATCCTGCAACAGCTCGATCAGGATGCCGCCGAAGCCCGCCATCACCACAGGGCCGAAACGTCCGTCGCGGATGCCGCCGATCACCATCTCGACGCCGGCGGGCGCCATTTCCTCCAAGAGCCAGCCGTCGACGCGGTGGCCGAGGGCGGAGATGCGTGCGCCCATCTCCGCGAGTGCCGCCGCCGCGGCGGCCTCGTCGGCAAGGCCGAGCCGCACGCCGCCCGCCTCCGTCTTGTGCAGGATATCGCGCGAGACGATCTTGAGCACGAATGGCGGTGACAGGCCCGCGGCGAAGCCGGGCGGGGGCGCAGGCGACAGGAGCCTGCCCTGCGGCACCGCGATGCCGAATGCGCCCAACACGCGCTTGGCCTCGGTTTCATTGAGCGCGTCGCGACCTTCGGCGCGCGCCGCGGCGAGGATGGCGCACGCTTCCTTCGAGTTTGGTGCGGTCACGTATCGAGAATCGCCACCAGCTCGCCCTCGGCGACGGCGCTCCCCTCGGCGACGCGGATTTCGCGCACTACGCCACGCTCCGGCGCGAGCACCGGGATTTCCATCTTCATCGATTCAAGGATCAGCAGCGGCTGCTCCTCCTCCACCGTGTCGCCGGGCGAGGTCACGATCTTCCAGACCGAACCCGCGATTTCCGAGACTACCTTGACTTCGGACATGCAACCTTCCTGCGTTGTGAGCCTCAATAACTGGTGGGCCAGGCCGCGAGGCGGTGCTGGCCGATGCCGCCCGCGAGGCGGCGGGAATGGACCTCGAGCATGCCGACCAGCCAGTCGCGCGTCTCGGCGGGTGCGATCACGTCCTGCGCTTCGAACAGCGCGGCCAGTTCCCAGGCCGAGGAATCGCGCCCGAGCTCGGCGGCCAGGGCGTCGAAGCGCTCGGGGTCGTCCTCGCGCTTGAGGCCGTGCAAAATGCTGACGCCGATCACGGGGTCGACGAAGCCGAGATCGGCCATCGGCCAGCACGCGGTGGCATCCGCGTTGCGCCCGCCGCCCATGTTCAGATAGGCCTGCCCGTAACTCTTACGCATCACGACCTGCAGCTTCGGCACGGTAACAAGTGAGAGCGCGTTCATCCAGTTCATGATCAACCCCGGCGCGCCCTTCATTTCGCCAGCGACACCGATGAGGAAGCCGGGCTGGTCGGTGAGGAAGACGAGTGGGATGTTGAAGCTGTCACACAGCACCATGAAGCTGGTGACCTTGCGG
>JAJZUI010000137.1 GCA_021847175.1 Pseudomonadota bacterium | reverse complement strand
AATCTCGGCCTGGTCCTCGCCGGCCTCGGCCTCGGCTTCGCCCACGTCGTCCAGGCCCGCGCCTACCTCACGCATTTCGAGCGCGACTACGCCGCCATGAACGCCGCCTACCGCGCCTATTTTGAGCCCGGAAAACTCCCCGCCCGCACCTGCATCGGCGTCACCGGCCTCGCCCGCGGCGCGCTGGTGGAAATCGACGTCCTGGCGAGGCGCTGAGCACCCGGGCCCGAAGCGGCGGCCCGAAGCGGCGGGCTTGCCGATAATCAACCCCTCTTCGGGACGAACAACGGCGCGGCGCTGGCTGTCTGTCGCGCCGCCGCACTCTACCTCCCTCACCGGGGCGTAACCCGGATGGCCCGTTTGTCTCGGAAATCGCGGATCAATCCGCGATTGGAGGGGATGCGGTGCTGTTTTTCGCCATTTTTAGCTTGACATTTTGGGTAACGAATTTTCACTCTTCTGAAACGATTTGGGGAGAACGAGATGCGACGCCGCCATGAAGCCGCAGCGCGTGTCCCAATGATGATGGCCGGCCTTCTCGGCGAGCTCCGATACGTCGTTTTAGCCATTGCCTTGCTCGTTCCGTTTGCCAACAGCAGCTTCGCGCGAAATGTCGCGTCAATGGCGAATCCGATTCCCTGGCGAAACGCCAAATGGCACGAGCAAAGCTGCAGCGGTTTTGCCTTGTCGGGGTTAGATTTCAATAAATGCCAATTGACGGACGCGTATTGGAAGGGGGGCAATCCAGGTAGTGGCTATGACTATCAATCATTTTTTGCATCTCTAGAATCAAATGTTGATTATCGTTCGATTTTTGACACAATTCGATCAAAACGTGGGTTCACGAGGATTGTGAAGAAAATCAACGCCAAGCATCTGGATCTGGGTTGCCTGCCCAACGATAGTCACGTTTGGACTTCCGACGGAACGATACCGCGGCATGGCAAGAAAAGTTGCTTTTTGGTCGTCGATGTAAAAAAAATAAGTGATCAGAAAATCAGTTATGCGGGCGGATTTCTTTACGTTCGGGAATTTCAAGCGCAGTTACCTTCTGGCGCAAGGAGAATAATTTATCTCATTGCATTTGGAAGAGATCCATATCCTTATAACTATAACAAAAAATTTGATTATTATTACCGCGCGTTTAGCGGGGTGATTATGACGCCCCAAAACGTCTTTTTCCCTGCCTCAAAAATTGAATCGATTTTATCGTCCGTAAAGTTCGAGGGTAAGAAAATAATCGACCAATGAACCTGAGCCGCGGCGCTCCGGGCGGGTCTTCGTACCAACCGCCCACTGCCGTAGCACCCGCGACAGCCCCGCCGGCTCAGCAATAATCCACCGCCTCCGCGACGAACAAGGCCGCGGCGGGCAGCGGCACGGCCGCCTCCACCGCCCGCGCCGCCGGCCGGTTATAGACGAACCACGCCAGCGCCCCGGCCCCCAGCACGAACGGCAGCAGGAACGCCGCCCATCATCTCCGGCACCGCTTCGGCCTCCCATCACGGACATTCCATTTTTTGAAACTCTTGCCATCGGCAGGCGAAACCGTCAGATGACCGCTGGACCCTCGTTCCGGATCAACCAAAACGAGGGCCGGGCGCCGTCCGGTCAACCCCACGCTCCGGACGCCGCCATGCTCGGGAGGCGAGGGGAGGGAGACGACTCATGACGAATCGCAAAACCCCGTCCGGCCTCGGCCGGCGGCACGTGATGCAGATCGGCCTCGGCGCCGCCGCCGGCAGCGCCCTGCTGCCCGCCGTCGCGCGCACCGCGGCGGCCGCGCCCGCGCCCATCGGCACCTGGCCCGCCGGCGCTTCCGGCGATTCCGTCTTCGTCGGTATCACCAGCCCGCTCACCGGCGCGTATTCGGCGGACGGCAAGGACCATGTGCTGGGCTACGAGCTGGCCATCGCCGAGATCAACGCCGGCGACGCCAACGCCATGGCCTGGGGCCTCAAGGGCAAGGGCGTGCTGGGCAAGACGATCAAGTACGGCGTCGCGGATGACGAGCTGAAGCCGAACGTCTCCGTGCAGGCGCAGACCCAGTTCATCCAGAAAGACAAGGCCATCATGATCACCGGCTGCGTCTCGTCCGCCTCGGCCGTGGCGCTCGAGGAGCTGGCGCAGCGCGAGAAGGTGCTGAACATGGTCGGCGCCTCGGGCGCCAACGAAACGACGGGGATCGACTGCCAGCGCTACGCCTTCCGCAGCCAGCCGCCCGCCTACATGGCCTGCAAGGCCCTCGCCCCCGTCGTCGGCAAGCACTACGGAAAGGGCAAGAAGGTCGCCTACCTCGTGCCGGACTACAATTACGGCCACTCCGTCCACCAGGCCTTCGCCGAGTTCACCAAGCCCTACGGCTGGACGGAAGTCTCCAAGCAGGTCGTGCCGCTGTCCGCCACGGACTACAGCTCGGCGCTGCTCAACATCGCCAACTCGGGGGCTGACATCTTCGTCAACATCGAGTTCGCCGCCGCGGCCGTGAACTCCACCAAGCAGGCGGTGCAGTTCGGCCTGTTCAAGAAGATGAAGATGATCGTCCCCAACATCTCCTCCTTCCAGGCGCAGGAGACCGGGGCCGAGGTCATGCAGGGCGTCTTCGGCACCATGGATTTCTGGTGGACGCTGGAAGACAAGTTCCCGCTGGCCAAGAACTTCGTCACCGCCTTCCAGGCCAAGAACGGCCGCCCGCCGATGTGGGGTGCCAATGTCGGCTACCTGCAGACCTACATCTGGGCGCTCGCGGTCGAGCGCGCCGGCACCTTCTACCCGCCGGCGGTGATCAAGACGCTGGAGGCCTCGAAGTCGAAGCCCTTCGACAGCACGCTCGGCAGCGTCTGGTACCGCGCGGAGGACCACCAGCTCGTCCGTCCGGTCCCCGTGGTGGTGGCCAAGGCGCCGTCGGCGATGAAGAACAAGAACGACTACTTCGACATCGTCGACCTCGTCCCCGGCGAGGACTGCATCAACCCGCCCGCGGCACTCGGCTGCAAGCTCGGCTCCTACACCTGACCGGGTCCGCCTGAAGACATGCCCAGCGCGCCGCTCCTGCTCTCGCAGGCGTTCAACGGCCTGGCTCTCGGCACGTTGCTCGCCCTGGTCAGCAGCGGGCTGACGATCATCCTCGGCACGCTGGGCGTGCTCAACTTCGCGCACGGCGCCCTGTTCATGCTGGGCGCCTACGCGATGTACGTCGTCGCGACGGCCACGGGCTCCTACGTGCTCGCGGTCGTCGTCGGCGCCGCCTTCATGCTCGTCGTCGGCGTGGCGCTGGAACGCGGGCTCGTGCGCCTGTTCTACGCCCGCCCGCACGAGGACCAGATCCTCGTCACCTTCGGCGCCGGCATCGTCTTCACCGAGGTCGCCCGCGCCATCTTCGGCGGCAACGCCCTCACCGTGCCCACGCCCTCCTGGGGCCAGGGCATCGTCCACCTCGGCTTCCTCTTCTACCCCACCTACCGGCTGCAGCTCATCGGCATCATCGCCGCCCTGCTCTTCGCCCTCTACCTCGTGCTCTACCGCACCTCGATCGGCCTCGTGGTCCGCGCCGGCATCGAGGACGCGCGCATGGTCGGCATCCTCGGCATCAACGTCCGCCGCGCCTTCCTCGGCGTGTTCGCGCTCGGCGTCGTCACCGCCGGCGTCTCCGGCATGCTCTACGCGCCGATCATCTCGGTGGAGCCGGACATGGGCTCCAACTTCCTCGTCCAGGCCTTCGTCGTCATCGTCATCGGCGGCCTCGGCTCGTTTCCCGGCGCCGTCGTCGGCGGCCTCGTCGCGGGCGAGATCATCGCGCTCACCTCCGCCTTCAACGCCGCCTACTCGGACGTGATGCTCTACGCGGTGATGGCGCTGCTGCTGGTGCTGCGCCCGCAGGGCCTGTTCGGCTCCGAGGGCCGCGTCTGATGGCAAGGCGCTTCGGGCCGGAGCTGGCGATGGCGCTGGTGCTCATCGCCGCCCCCTTCGTGCTGCCCCATCTCGGCTTCTCCTTCGACCTGCTGCAGCGCATCCTGGACTGGGGCATCATCGGCCTCGGCTTCGACCTGCTGTTCGGCGCGACCGGCCTGCTCTCCTTCGGCCAGGCGGCGTTCTACGGCACCGGCGGCTTCGTCTCCGCCTACCTGCTCACCGCGCACATCGTCGGCAGCGTCTGGCTCGCACTCGCCATCGGCACCGTCGCCGCCGGCCTCTTCGGCCTGCTCGTCGGCTGGCTCGCGGTGCGGCGCATCGGCATCTACTTCACCATGATCACCCTGGCCTTCGGCCAGATGGCGTTCTTCCTGGAAAACTCCCCGCTCGCCGGCCTCACCGGCGGCGAGAACGGCCTGCCCGGCGTGCCGGTGCCCAGCCTCGCCGGCCACAAGCTCACCGCCGGCGAGCCGCTCTACTGGGCACTGGCCGCGATCTTCCTCGCCGGCTTCGTCCTCGCGCGGCGCATCCTGCACTCGCCCTTCGGCACGGTGCTGCGCGCCATCAAGCAGAACACCGCGCGCGCCGGCATGACCGGCCATTCCGTCCCCGCCTACAAGCTCGCCGTGTTCGTCATCGCCGCCCTCTACGCGGGCCTGGCCGGCGGCCTGCTCGGCGTGCTGCAGAGCTACATGCCGCCCGACGCCTTCATGCTCGACACCTCGGGCCAGCTCGTCGTGCAGACCGTCATCGGCGGCGTCGGCACGCTGATCGGCCCGCTCGTCGGCGCCACGATCTGGCTCTGGCTGCGCGACAACCTGCAGCTCATCCCGCATCTCGGCGCGCTCTGGAAGCTCGTCCTCGGCCTCATCTTCATCGCCCTCGTCGTGGTGCTGAAGCGCGGCATCGCGGGCGAGGTCGCCTTCCTCGTCTCCCGCCGCAGCACCCGCGCCGCGGAGCAGGACGTGCCGGAGGAAGGCGGGGAGGCCGCGGTGATGCCGGTGAAGGCGCCGGCGCTTGCCCTCGGCGCCCCGCTCGTCGCCACCGGCCCCGACGTGCCGGCCCTGCGCGCCATCGGCGTCTCGAAGTTCTACGGCGGCCTGCACGCGGTGGAGGGCGTCTCCTTCGACGTCCGCCGCGGCTCCATCCACGCCGTCATCGGCCCCAACGGCGCCGGCAAGTCCACGCTGTTCAAGATGCTGAAGGACGAGATCCCGCCCACCGCGGGCGAGGTGCTCCTCTTCGGCAACCGCATCACCGGCCTCGGCCCCACGCGCACCGCCCAGCTCGGCATCGGCAAGTCCAACCAGCTCAACCAGCTCTTCCTCGACATGACGGCGGAGGAAAACCTGCGCATCGCCGCGCTGGCCCGCGCCCGCGGCACCTTCCGCACCGACCTCTGGCGCGAGGCGTCATCGCTGCCGGAGGTCGAGCGCCAGGTCCGTGCCGCAATCGAAACGGTCGGCCTGGCCCACCGCGCCCAGGTTCCCGCGCACGTCCTACCCTACGGCGAGAAGCGCCGCCTCGAGATCGGCATCGCGCTCGCCACCGGTCCGAACGTGCTGCTGCTCGACGAGCCGCTCGCCGGCATGAGCCCCGCCGAGCGCGTCGCGACGCGCGCGCTGGTGCGCGAGATCGCCCGCACCCGCACGCTCGTCATCGTCGAGCACGACATGGACGCGATCTTCGAGCTCGCCGAGCGCATCACCGTCCTCTACGAGGGCCGCCTTCTGGCGGAGGGCACGCCCGAGGAAATCCAGCGCAACCAGGCCGTGCAGGACGCCTATCTCGGCGGCATGCACGAGGAAGGAATGCAGGGGGAAGGGGTCCACGCATGACCGCGCCCCTCCTGGAAATCGAGCGCATCAACAGCTTCTACGGCGACAGCCACATCCTGTTCGACGTCTCGCTCAACGTCGGGCGCAACGAGGTCGTGGCACTCCTCGGCCGCAACGGCGCGGGCAAGACCACCACGCTGCGCACCATCATGGGCGTGCTGGCACCCCGCTCGGGCAGCATCCGTCTCGATGGCGAACCGATCCAGGGCCGCCCGCCTTTCGAAATCGCGCGCCGCGGCCTGCAGCTCGTGCCGGAGGAGCGTGCCATCTTCGGCCAGCTCACGGTCGAGGAAAACCTCCGCCTCGCCGCGCTCACGGCCCCCAGCGCCTGGACGCTCGACCGCATCTACGAGTTCTTCCCGCGCCTGCGCGAACGCCGCCGCAGCGGCGGCCGCCAGCTTTCCGGCGGCGAGCAGCAGATGCTCGCCATCGCCCGCGCGCTGATCCGTGACGCCCGCGTCATCCTGCTCGACGAACCCTTCGAGGGCCTCGCCCCCCTCATCGTGCGCGACCTCGTGCGCGTCAGCCGCGAGCTTGCCGAGCAGGGCCGCACCATTCTCGTCGTGGAACAGAACGTCACCGCCGCGCTCTCCTTCGCCGACCGCGTCTACATCCTCAACAACGGCCACGTCGTCTGGGAAGGCACGCCGGAATCCCTCCGCGCCGACCCCGCGCTGATGAAGGCGCATCTGGGCATCTGACGCCGAGCGCGGCCGGGCAGGGCGCTGCAGATCAAACTCGTTAGTTGCGCTCAGAGCCCAACTTTGACCTTGCCCTTGCTGCCGAACGAAAATGGCGTAGGAATTTTCGTCCGCGATAGCGCCTGTTTCGAGTGTCGTGCGAGAGCGTCACGGCTCTTGAAGGCATGGAGTGGAATTATGAGGAAGGCGTTCCGGCGTCTGATGTGCGGCTTCGTGATCGCAGTATCGCTGATGGGCACGCCGCGAGCGGAGGCCAAAAGCGATGTGGCAAGTGCGCCGGGCTGGAACATTCCGGCTCCCGGCACTCAAGCATTCATCGGCACGAACGGGAACCATGCCGAGGCTGCAGTGATATGCAAGTCCTTGGCCGACTTCAGAGCCAGAGAAGACAGTGTATCCGGCCATCCGACTGGATGCGTCAAAATCAAAAGCGGGACATTGGCAATTATAAAAGGATTGATATACGATCCAGGAGCAATTTTTGCCGGCGGCCATGACATGCCGATTGCCGAAATATACATACCGTCAAGCCATTTTATTGGTTATGTTACCCTGTTCCGAGGGCTTGTGCCGAGATTGCCGCAAGGCCAAGCGATCGTTGTACGCGGTGCGATCAGCGGTTTCAGGCTCGCTCGTTCCCAGGAAGATCTTTCTGGGGCCGGTAGGCGATACATCGGAGCGAAGATTAAAATCATACGCCAGGATGCCGCAATTGGAGAGGGAGGCCGCGATTTATACGTAGCACTCGGTAGCGATGGGCGTGCGCGAACCGGTTGGTTGCTCGGGTCTTCTCTGAATGGCAAGGACGGGAATCCGTTAGAGGAATTTAAATACGCTATCGTCGACCGTAAGCATGAAATTCCCAAATCATTCTTGATAAGAAATTCTCCAAAAAGCCTGGCGGGATCACTAAACGATCGGCAAAGAGTTGCTCCCTTCGATGTTCCGAGAGGCAATGCCGATTTCATGAAATACGTCGACTATTATGCAAATGGAAACTATGCGGCTGGCGCGGCGGTTCGATGCGGCTTGAGGGGAAATAAGTGGGAGAGCGAAGTATTTGATAGAACAATACTCTTGCTTGTGGAGCGCGCGAATTATGATTATCCCCTAAGTGATGCGGACCAAAAGAGAGCCCTGAACTCTGTAAGGAGGCAGCTGTTGTCGTCGATAAAAGCTGGGCTCCATGCGCCCTATTCGATCTGTCCAACTTTGGGAGAATCCCAAGGCTTCCTCCTCGCTGAATCGATCACACAACTCGCCGGAAATTGACGCGTGATTTCAGCGTGGCGGCGCACGTCGAAAACGTCCGGATTGAATTGCCCCGCTTCAACCTCCCCGCAGGATAAAAGGACCGCCGCGCGCCCCCCCCCGGTCGGCACGCCCACCCCCATCATCCACCATGCCGATGCCGCCGCCCGCCATGGCTGCGCCCGCCCTCGTCCGGCGCCGGAATCGGGCGCAGCGAGACACGCCGCACGCCCCGCTCCGCCGTCAACCGGTTCTCCCACCTCTGTCATGCGTCCTTTCCGGCAACGAGTGCCACGAACGAGGCACCCAGCGTCGTCCGCCGCCCCAGCCACGGATCCCACGCCGCCATCACCCGCGCGCACCATCCCGCCGGCGGATAGAACACCGCGCCACGCACCGCCGTCACGCGCAACCCCGCCGCCTCGGCCAGCGCCTTCAACTCGCCAGCGGAACGAAATCGCGCCTTGCGCCACGTCGCCGAACCCAGCCAGCCCCGCACGCGGCGCCGTGCCGCCCAGAAGCTCCACCGCCCCAGCTCGCCCAGCACCAGCCGTCCGCCCGGCCGTAGCACGCGCGCCAGCTCGCGCATCGCCCCGGCCGCGTCCTCCACGAAGCACAGCACGGTCACCGCCGCCACCACGTCGAAGCTGGCATCGGCAAACGGCAGGCGCTCGATCCGCCCGGGGACGAACTCCGCCGCGGCACCCTCGCGCCCGGCCCGCGCACGCGCCGCCTCCACCATCGCGGGATCGGGGTCGAGCCCGGTCGCAACCGCGCCGCGCGCCGCCACGGCACAGGCCAGCGCCCCGTCCCCGCACCCGGCATCGAGAAACCGCCTGCCCTGGACCTGCCCCAGCAGTTCGAGCACCAGGCGCTGCTCGATCGCCTCCGTCACCGCGCCCAGCGCGGTCCCGCGCCAGGTTTCGTAGGCCCCGGGCCCGATCGCGGTGGGCGTCCCGGCGCCGCTCAAGGGATCGCCTCTATTCCCCGAGAACGCGCCGCCGCTCCTCGTATTCCGCCTTGTCGATCTCGCCGCGCGCGAACCGTTCCTTGAGGATATCGAGCGGCGCGCGCCCCGGCGGCGGCGCGTGGTACGGCGGCGGGAAGGAATGCCAGGGCCCGGCGATCCAGCGCACCAGCAGCACCGCGATGATGACCGCCGGCAGCAGCATCCCGATCATGAACATCGGTCCCAGGAACATGCCGAACCACCCTCCGGCCCAATGCATCATGAAGGGACCGAACACGTAACGATGCGTCTCCACCTGCTGCGCCAGGGCGACCCCCGGCGCCAGCGCCATACCGCCCGCGGCAACGGCCGCCAGAACGCCGATACCATTCCTTGCAGGCTTCATCCCGCTTTCCTCCGCGTGACGCCGCCACGGCAGGCTCCGCCCCCGCCAACCCCGATGTCAAGCGACCCGGTCAACCCGCCGCCGCGCCGCCGCCGCCGGGCGGGGCAGGCGCCTCAACCCCGACCGACGAACGGCATCTTCGTCGCCATGATCGTCACGAACTGCACGTTCGCGTCGAGCGGCAGGTTCGCCATGGTCAGAACCATCTCGCCCACGTGCCCCACATCCATCGTCGGCTCCGGCTTCATCGTCCCGTCCGCCTGTGGCACGCCGCCGGCCATCCGCGCCGTCATCGGCGTTGCCGCGTTGCCGATGTCGATCTGCCCGCAGGCGATATCGAACGCCCGCCCGTCGAGCGAGATCGCTCGCGTCAGTCCCGTCATCGCGTGCTTCGTCGCGGTATAGGCCGCCGAGCCAGGCCGCGGCACATGCGCCGAGATCGAGCCGTTGTTGATGATCCGCCCGCCCTGCGGCCGCTGGTCGCGCATCATGCGGAACGCCGCGTTGGCGACGAGAAACGCCCCGTCGAGGTTCACCGCCACCACGCGCCGCCACTGCTCCCACGTCATCTCGCCGAAATTGGTGCTCGGCACGTTCCCGCCCGCGTTGTTGAACAGCAGGTCGAGCCGCCCGCACCGCGCCCGGATCGTCTCGAACAGCTTCGCCACCGAGGCCGGGTCGCTCACGTCGGAGGCGACGCACACCGCCCGCCCCGCGCCATCGCCCGCGAGGGTCGCCGTCTCCGTCAGCGCCTCCGCCCGCCTGCCGGCCAGCACCACGGTCCAGCCACCGCCCAGCAGCGAAAGGCTCGCCGCCCGCCCCACGCCGCTGCCCGCCCCCGTCACCAGCGCGATCCGTTCCGCACCCGCCATCCCCGCCTCCCACCGATTGACGCCGACCCGGCGCGGCGGGAGCATGCGTCCCATGAACGAGATCAGCAACAGCGGCCGCAACGTCACCATCGAGGAAGCGCTGGCGGACGCAAAGCGCGACTACACCGCGCGCAACCCCGCCTCCCTCGCGCGCCAGCAGGCCGCGAGCGCCGCGATGCCAGGCGGCAACACCCGCACGGTGCTCTACTACGACCCGTTCCCGCTCGGCTTCGCGAGGGGCGAGGGTGCGCGCCTGTTCGACGTCGATGGCCACGAATACGTCGATCTCCTCGGCGAATACACCGCGGGCATCGCCGGCCACTCCCACCCCGCCGCGCGCCGCGCCGTCATCGCCGCGCTGGACGGCGGCATCAGCCTTGGCGGCCACAACACGCTGGAGCCGAAATTCTCCGCCCTGGTGAAGGCGCGCTTCCCCGCCATGGAATTGCTGCGCTTCACCAACTCCGGCACCGAGGCGAACCTGCTCGCCATCAGCACCGCCGTCGCTACCAGCGGCAAGCGCGGCGTCATGGTGTTCAAGGGCGGCTACCACGGCGCCGTCTTCACCTTCTCGGGCGGCGCCAACATCAACGCCCCGTTCGACTACGTGCTCGCCGGCTACAACGACACTGCGGGCACCCGCGCCCTCATCGCGGACAACGCGGAAAAACTCGCCGCCGTGATCCTGGAGCCGATGCTCGGCGGTGGCGGCTGCATCCCCGCGACCCCGGAATTCCTCGCGATGCTGCGCGAGGAAACGGCCAAGCGCGGCATCACCCTCATCTTCGACGAGGTGATGACCTCGCGCCTGGCCGTGCACGGCCTCGGCGAGGCGCGCGGCATCCGCCCGGACCTGATGACGCTCGGCAAGTACGTGGGCGGCGGCATGTCCTTCGGCGCGTTCGGCGGCAAGGAAGCGCTCATGGCCCGCTTCGACCCAAGCCGCGAGGGCGCGCTGCCGCACGCCGGCACGTTCAACAACAACGTGCTCACCATGTCCGCCGGCATCGCGGCGCTGACCGAGATCTACACCGAGGAAGCCGCGAAGACCCTCAACGCGCGCGGCGAGAAACTCCGCGCCCGCCTCAATGAGTCGGCGAAACGTTCCGGCGCCGCCGTGCAATGGACCGGCATCGGCTCGATGATGGCCTTCCACCCCGTCGCCGGCGAGATCACCACGCCCGAGCAGTCCAACGCCGGCGAGGCGCGCATCCGCGAGCTTCTGTTCTTCGACCTGCTGCGCGCCGGCTTCTGGATCGCGCGCCGCGGCATGATCGCCATGTCCCTCCCGCTCACGGACGCCGACCTCGACGCCTTCGCCGCCGCCTTCGACGAATTCCTGTCCGTCCGCCGCCCGCTTCTGGGCTAGCGCGGAT
>JAJZUI010000136.1 GCA_021847175.1 Pseudomonadota bacterium | reverse complement strand
GCTCCGCAGCCGTCCTCGAGCACGATGGTGCGGAACTCGCGCACTTCCGCATCGCGCACCGTGGAGGCCACGCCTCCATTCGTGACAATGCCGGCGGCGAGCAGCGTTTCGATTCCGGCACGGCGCAGCACGAACTCCAGACGCGACATGTAGAAGGCGGAGTAGGCGACCTTCTCCACCGCGATGTCGGACGGCGCCAGCGCCTCGACCAGCCCGTGCCCCCAGGATCCGGAGGCGAAGTCGCCGCGGCCGAGGAACGCGCGCAGCGCCTTTAGCCTCGGCGCGATCATCGGCTCGCCGCCGCGGCCGGGTACCAGGGTGAAATGCGTCGAGACGACAAGCCCGCCCGCCGCGCGCACCGCAGCCGCGACAGGTGCGAGCCGCGCCGGGATGGCGGCGATCGCCGCGCTGGAGAGGCCGGCGCGGCCATAGGCGCCGTCCGGGTGGATGAAGTCGTTCTGCAGGTCGAGCAGCAGCAGGGCGAGGCGTGTGGGGTCCTTGATCATCGATGGGGTCATCTCGCGCGTTCGAGGATGATGTTGCCCAGGCGGTCGCCGCGCGCGACCATGCCGGGATCGACGAAGATCGTGGTGTCGGGCTGTTCCAGCACCGCGGGACCCTCGATCACGGCATCCGCGGGCAGCTCGAGCCGGGCATAGATTGCGGCCTCGTGCCAGGCGCCATCGACATATACCCGCCTGGTGCCGCGCGCGGCGGCGCCGAGGCTGCCGCCCGAGGGTGCGAGGCTCGCGAGATCGAAGAACGGGCGCCGGCCAATCACCGCGACATGCAGGTTGAGCACGCGCGGCGGAATCCCCGGCAGCGTGCGGCCATAGGCGGCCTCGTATTGGGCGGCGAAGGCGTGGGCGAGCGTCTCGCGGGTAAGCGAGCCGGGCTCCACCGAGGGGCAGGGCACGCGGATCGTGTGCGTTTGGCCCTGGTAGAGCATGTCGAAGGCGAGCACGAGGTCACGCCGCTCCAGCCGCACGCCCGCGGCATCGAGGGCGGCGTGACCGTCCGCGGTGCGGCGCGCGATCTCACGTTCGACGCGGGCGATGTCGACTTCGGCGAGCGGTGTGTTGAGCGTCACCACCACGTCGCGGCGCAGATCGGCGATGACGCAGCCAAGCGCGCTGGTCACACCGGGGAAGCGCGGGATCAGCGCGCGGGCAAGCCCGACCTCGCGGATCAGGGCGCAGGCATGCAGGCCGCCGCCGCCGCCGAAGGGCATCAGCGTAAAGCGGCGGGGATCGTGGCCGCGCTCGACGGAGACGAGGCGAATGGCACCGGACATGCGGCTGTTGGCCACACGCAGGATTGCCTCTGCCGCGGTCAGCGGATCGAGCCCGAGCGGGGTGCCGACATCGCGCGAGATGGCGTCGCGCGCCGCCTCTACGTCGAGCCGCGCGCGTCCGCCGATCGGGCGGCTGGCGTCGATGCGACCGAGGAGAACGTTGGCGTCCGTCACCGTCGCGCGCGTTCCGGAACCGTAACAGGCGGGGCCGGGCTTGGAGCCTGCGGATTCCGGGCCGACGCGCAAGAGGCCACCGGCATCGACGGTGGCGATGGAGCCGCCGCCGGCACCGATCGTGGTGATCTCGACCATCGGCAGGCGCACGACCATGCCGAAACCGATGCTGGTCTGCGGCGCCAGAGCCGTCTCACCGCCGGCGATCAGCGAGACATCGAAGCTGGTGCCGCCGACATCGCCGGTGACGACGTCCGCGATGCCCGCCGCGCGCGCCAAATGTGCCGCGGCGACGACGCCGGCCGCTGGCCCCGAGAGCGCGGTTCGGGCGGGGAAGGCGCGTGCCTCGGATGCCGTCATCGCGCCGCCGTTGGACTGCACGATGAGCAGGCGCTCGGCGAGCCCGCTCGCCGTCATCGCGGCTTCCAGACGGTCGAGATATTCGGCGACCAGCGGCTGCAGGTAGGCATTGATCGCGGCGGTGGAGCTGCGCTCGAACTCGCGGATCTCGAGCAGGATCTCAGTCGCGACGGTGACGTGCGGGTCGGGCCAGGCGCCGCGGGCGGCGGCGGCAGCAACCATTTCGTTGGCGGGGTTGGCGTGGGCGTTTATGAAGGCAATGGCGAGCGCTTTCGCGCCCCGCTCGCGCAGCAGCCGCGCGGCGGCGGCGATCGCTTCCGGGTCCGGGGACTGCAGCACGGTGCCGTCCGCGCGCGTGCGCTCCGCGACCTCGACGCGCATGTCGCGCGGAATAACGGGATCGAAACGGCCGCGCAGGCCCCATGTCGCGGGGCGGTCGCGCCGGCGCATTTCCAGCACGTCGCGAAAGCCCGCGGTGGTGATCAGTCCCGCGGGGCCGCCCTTGCGTTCCAGGAGGGCGTTGGTGCCGACCGTTGTGCCGTGGACGATGGTGCCGATGAGGCCGCGTTTGGCGCCGCCCGCTTCGAGGCCGGCGAGGAAACCCTCCGCTTCCGCGCCGCGCGTCGACGGCACCTTGGCGGTCCAGCTGCGCCCGTTGGCCTCGTCGAGAAAAAAGAGATCGGTGAAGGTGCCGCCGACATCGACGCCGGCGATCACGCGCGGGGTAACGCGGCCGCTCACGCTGTGTCTCCTCTGGCAGCGTCTCCCAGATAGCCGAGCGCGGCGTCGCGGGCCGCAGCTCGCGGGTCGCGTTCACCCGGCGGCCCATAGCCGCCACCGCCCGGGGTTTCCAGCAGCAGGCGGTCGCCGCGCTCGATGCGCGCGCCGACCATTTTGGAAACCAGCTTCGGGTGCTCGCGCGCCTCGCCGCGGATGACGGTGAAGCGGTTGGGCGCGGCTTGGCTGCCGCCGACGATACCGGGCGGGGGGAAGCGTCCGCGCTCGCCGAAGAGAAAGACCTCGGCGCTGTCGGCGAGCAACTCGATCTCGTAGATCGCGCCGAGCCCGCCACGGTGCCGCCCCGCGCCCCCGCTGCCCGGGCGCAGCGCCCAGCGGCGGAACAACACCGGATAGGCGGCTTCCAGGATCTCGACCGGGGGAATGGTCGCGGTCGAGATCGGCGCGTTGCCGTGGTTGAGCCCGTCGCCTTCCGCGTGGCCGCCATGGCCGCCGCCGAAGAAGGAGAACATCACCCACCGCCGGCCGTCCGCGTGCCGTCCGGCGATAGAAAGGGCGTTGATCGTGCCGTAGGCGGGCGCCGGCACCACGGTGGGTGCGGCGCGCGAGAGAGCGGCGAAGATCACGTCGATGATGCGCAGGATCGTCTCGGTATAGCCACCTACCGGACGGGGCTTGCGGGCGGCGAGCAAGGAGCCCTCCGGGATTACCACCTCGACAGGCGTGAGCACGCCGGCATTGGCCGGCACGTCGGGGAAGACGTGCTTGAGTGCCACATAGACGCTGGCCACCGCAGTCGCGCGCGAGATGTTGAGCGGGCCGAGGCAGGCGGGCGCGCTGCGCGAGAAGTCGAGTGTCAGCCTGTCGCCCGCGACGGTGATATCGACGGCGATGCGCAGCGCCTCGGGCGAGGTGCCGTCGTTGTCGAGGAAATCCTCGGCCGCGTAGTGCCCGTCCGGCAGCTCGGCGACATGGGCGCGCATCATGCGCTCGGCGCGGGTGCGCAGCGCCGTGAAGCAGGCAGCAACCGTTGTCTCGCCGTATTCGTCGAGCAGCGCATCGAGCCGTCGCGCCCCGATCTCCAGCGCCGCGATCTGGCCCGAGAGGTCGCCGAACGCGGTCTGCGGCAGTCGCGAATTGGCGGTGACGATGGCGAGCACATCGCGCTGGCGCACGCCGGCGCGATCGAGCCGCACCGGCGGGATCAGCACGCCCTCCTGGAAGCACTCGGTCGCCTCGGGGTTGTAGTTGCCCGGTACGTTGCCGCCGACATCGTGCCAGTGGCCTACCGACGCGAGATGGCAGAACAGCCGTCCGCCGCGGAAATACGGCCGGACCAGCTTGAAGTCCGAGAGGTGCGTCCCGCCGTCGTAGGGATCGTTGAAGAGGAACAGGTCGCCATCGGCGAGCGGCTCATCCTGCGCGGTCTCGATCACCGCGCGCACGGCGAAGGCCATGACACCGACGAAGATCGGCAGCCCTGCCTTGCCTTGCACCAACGTCTCGCCGGTCACGGCGTCGTAGAGCCCGTGGCTCGCGTCGCGTGCTTCGGCGATGGTCGGGTTGAAGGCGGAACGGAACAGGGTCGCATCCATTTCATCGGCGATCTGCTCCAGCCGTCCGGCGAGGACGGCGAGCGTGATCGGGTCCAGCGCGGGTTCAGCCATGGTCGTAGCGCGCTCCCTCTGCGAGCATCGCGTCGAGGCCCAGGATGGCGTTGATGCCTGCGAGGTCGAGCATGCGTTCGCGCATCGGTGCGGTGGTGCCGTGTCTGGCGAGGCTCGCGAAATACGTGTCGAGCGCGTGAGCGATGGCGCGCATCGTGCCGCCGGGAAAGATGGATATGCGGAAGCCAAGTTCCGAGAGGCGCTGCGCGGGCAGGACCGGCGTCGAGCCGCCTTCCACCATATTGGCCAGCAGGGGAACGCGGGTGCCAAAGCGCTGTGCGACGTCGGCGAGTTCCGCCTCGGTGCGCGGCGCCTCGACGAAGAGGATGTCCGCGCCCGCGGCGAGATACGCCTCGGCCCGATCCATGGCGTTCTCGAAACCCTCCACCGCGATCGCATCGGTGCGCGCGATCAGGAGCGGCCCGCCCGCCTCGCGCGCGTCCACCGCGGCGCGCAACTTGCCCACCATCTCATCCTTCGGGATCAGAACCTTGCCGCGCAGATGGCCGCAGCGCTTGGGCATCGCCTGGTCCTCGATCTGGATCGCGGCAGCACCGGCGCGGGCGAGCACGCGCACGGTTCGCTGCGCGTTGATCGCGTTGCCGAAGCCGGTGTCGGCGTCGACGATGAGCGGCACGCTCACGCGATCGGCGATTGTGCCGACGGTGTCGGCGAGTTCCGCCAGCCCGAAAAGGCCGATGTCGGGGCGGCCGAGTCGCGCATAGGCAATCGAGGCGCCGGAGACGTAGAGGGCGGCGAACCCCGCGCGCTCGGCCATCAGCGCCGAGAAGGCGTCGTAGCAGCCGGGTGCCACGACGATGCCTGGCGTTGTCAGCAGCGGGGCGAGCTTGTTCATGTCAGACTCCGAGATAGGTCCGGCGCAGCACCGGGTCGCGCGCCAGCGCCGCGGCTTCGCCCTGCATGGCGATGGCGCCGTTCTCCAGCACATAGGCGCGACTCGCGAGGTCGAGCGTGCGCACCACGTTCTGCTCGACGATGAGGATCGCCGTGCCGCTGCCGGCGAGCGAGCCAACCAGGTCGAACATCTCGTCCACCAGGCGCGGCGAAAGGCCTAGCGAGGGTTCGTCCAGGATCATCAGTCGCGGCTCGGCCATCATGCCGCGGCCAATCGCGAGCATCTGCTGCTCGCCGCCAGAGAGCGAACCGGCGATCTGACGCCGACGCTCCGCGAGGCGGGGGAAAATCGCGTAGACACGTGCGAGGCCAACGTGGCGGTGCTCGCGGCCGCGGCGGTAGGCGCCGAGAAGCAGGTTTTCTTCCACTGTGTGACGAGCGAAGACGCGTCTGCCCTCGGGGACATGGATAAGGCCCGCGGTGACGATGGCGTCGGGCTCGGCGCGGGAAATACTCGTGCCATCGAAACGGATTTCCCCAGCGCGCGGACGCAACAGCCCCGAGAGGGTACGGTTGAGCGTGGTCTTGCCGGCGCCGTTGGCGCCGAGTACCGCGACGATCTCGCCCTCGCCGACGGCGAGCGTGACATCGCGCAGCACCGGCAGCGCGCCATAACCCGCCTCCAGGCGTTCCACCTCAAGCAGCATCGTCGCTCGCGAGGCGCGACGCGGCGCCCTCGCCCAGATAGGCATCGATGACCACCGGATCGCGCGCCACGTCGGCGACTGTGCCCTCGGCGATGACGCGGCCCTCGGCGAGCACGATGCAGCGCTCGGCGAGTTCGGCCACCGCCTGCATGACATGCTCGATCATCAGCAGCGTGACGCCGCCGTCGCGGATGGCGCGGATGGTGGGCAGCAGGGCGGCGACCTCACCCGGGTTGAGCCCCGCCATCACCTCGTCGAGCAGCAGCATGCGCGGGCGGGTCGCTAGAGCGCGGGCGAGCTCGAGGCGCTTGCGTCCGGCAATCGGCAGCGCGTTGGCCGGCTTGTCGAGATCGGCGCCGAGGCCGAGGCGATGCGCCACCGCCTCCGCCTCGGCGCGCGCCTCGGCACGACCCGCGAGATGCAGATGCGCGCCGACGGCGATGTTATCGCGGACGGACAGCCCGCCGAAAGGCTGCACGATCTGAAAGGTGCGTACCAGGCCCAGTCGGGCGATGCGCTCGGGGGGCCAGCCGGTGATATCACGGCCGGCGAAGCGCACATGCCCGCTGTCCGGGCGGTGGAAGCCGGCGATGGTGGCGAAGGCCGTCGTCTTGCCGGCGCCGTTAGGGCCAATGAGGGCGGTGATGGTGCGCTCGGCCACGGCGAGCGAGACGCCGGCCAGAGCCACGACACCGCCGAAGCGGCGATGCAGGTCCCGAACCTCCAGCATCGGGGCCTCAGACATCGCGGCGAGCACCGATTGCGGCGATGCCGCCGGGGGCGAAGCGCAGGATCAGGATCAGGATGACACCGAAGATAGCGAGGTCGATGCCAGGCAGGCTGCCGAGGACGGCGTGGACCAGCTCGGCGACCACGCGAAGCGCCAGGGCGCCGAACAGCGGCCCCCAGGGGGTGGCGAGCCCGCCCAGGATCGGGCCAAGCAGCGCCTGCACCGAGACCGCGACGCCAAAGCCGTTGGCGGCGTCGATAAAAAGGAAGATCTGCAGGTAGAGTACGCCCGCCGTCGCGGCGAGCCCTGCCGAGAGGGCGGCGGCGGCGGTCTTCACCCGCACCGGCGCGATGCCGAGCGCGCGTGCCGCGTCCTCGTTTTCGCGCACCGCGACCAGGCGCGCTCCGAAGCGCGAGCGCTCGAGGCCGAAGGCAAGCAGGACACCCAGGAGCACGACGAGCCAGGCGATCCAGTACGGCACCCGCGGGTCGGCGAACTGGAATGCGGCGGCACCGCGGTGCAGCGGCACCAGGAGTCCGAAGCCGCCGCCGGTGATATCGAAGGACGCGACCGCCACGCGCGCGATCTCGGCGAAGGCCAACGTGACGAGAGCAAAATAAGAGCCGCGCAGGCCCTGCCGGAACACCAGGGCACTCGCCACCGCTCCGACCAGCGCGCCAGCGACGATGGCGGCGGCCGCGGCGGCCCAGGCGTTCCAGCCGAAGCGCACCTGCAACAGCGCGGTGGTGAAGGCGCCGGTGCCGTAGAACAGCGCGTGCCCGAAGGAGGACTGACCGCCATAACCGCCGAGGATATTCCACGACTGGCCGAGGATCGTGGTGAGCAGCATCAGGGTGGCCGCGGTGAGCACGAAGCCGGTCGGGAATACGAGCGGTAGCGCGCCCGCGACGAGCAGCAGCGCAATCCCGGCGCGCGGTACCCATCGCATCAGGCGCGGGCGCCGAACAGGCCCGTGGGTCGGAACAGCAGCACCAGCGCGAACACCGCATAAATGCCCACGGGCGCGAGGCTCGGGCCGAACCACAGCCCGCTCAGGGATTCGATGACGCCGATGACGAGCCCCGCGAGCAGCGCGCCGGGAAAGCTGCCCATGCCGCCCATGACCACGGTGGTGAAGGCCACGAGCACAAAGGCGTAGCCGGCATCGGGCGAGACGTAGAAGGACGGCAGCAGCAGGCACGCCGCCGCCGCGACCGAGGCGGTGCCGATGCCGAAGGTCGCCGCATGAATGTGTGTCACCCGGATGCCGACCAGGCGCGCGGCGTCGCTCTCGCGTGCCACGGCGCGGATGGCGCGGCCGAGGTCGGTGCGTGTGAGCAGCAGCCACAACAACCCCGAGAGCACAAGTGCTGCGGCGAACGCGATGAGCTTGGGCAGCGGCAGGTACATCACGCCGAGATCGATCGTGCGGGTCGCGAGCGGAATGGAGGTGGTGCGCGTCGATGGGCCGAACACAGCGAGTGCCAGGTTGTCGATGACGATGGACAGACCCAGGGTGACCAGCAGCACGTTAGTTTCGCGCCCATGTCCGGCAGGGCCGATGACCCAGCGCTGCAAGCCGTATCCCAGCACGAAGAAAAGCGGCACGAGCACGGGCAGCGCGACGTAGGGGCTCACGCCCATCGCTGCCCAGAGGATCCAGGCGGCATAGAGGGCGAGCATCAGCAGGCTGCCATGCGCGAAGTTGATGATGTGCAGCACGCCGTAGACGAGGGTGAGACCGAGGGCTACCAGCGCGTACACGGCGCCGTTGGCCAACCCGCCGATGAGGGCGGGCAGCAACAGCGCCGTGCTCACCCGGGGCTCTGCGAGCGCGGCACGTGGCGCGTCCGGTCCGTCGCGGCGCTCAGCCTGCGGCCGGGATCGGGAACACCGGCTTGGCTGAGGCGAAGGCCTTGGGGAAGATCACCTCCACCACCCCTTTCTGGATCTGCGTGTTGACCGGCGCTGCCCCCGTGTTCTGGCCGTTGACGAACTTGGTCGGGCCATAGGGCATGATGGTGTCGCTGTAGGTCGAGGCGGCGATCGCGGCGATGAGCTTCGCCTTGTCGGTGCTGGCGGCCCGCTCGATTGCGTCGGCGAGGACGCGCATCACCGAGTAGTTGAGCATCAGCTCATAGGTGAGGTCCCACTTGTTGGCGGCGACCTTGGCGGCGAACGCCTTGGAGAGCGGCTTGTTCGGATCGTAGTAGTGGTTGCAGTCCATGATGTCGTTGCTGACCCTGGGGTGCTGCGCCGCGAAGGGCGCGTTGGAGGCGGCACCGCCGAGGATGGAGTAGATCGCAACCTTCGGACGCACGTGCTGCTGCGCGAAGGTGAGCGCCATCAGGATGTAGTCGTTCTTGTAGTTGGACGGGATGATGAGGTCCGGCTTTGCCTGCTTCACCTGCAGCGCGATGTTGGTGAAGTCGCGTTCCGGTGTCGGGTGGCCGATGGTGGCCACGATCTTGAAGCCGAGGCCGGGCAGTTTCTCGTGCAGCAGCTTCGCCATGCCGGACCCGAACGCGCCGTTCTCGTGCACGATGGCGACCGTCTTGGCCGGCTTGCCGGCGGCGTCGTTGAGGGCGACGAGATTGGCGAGCCCTTCCGCCGTGACCTTGCCGAAGCCGGGGGCGAAACGGAACACGTTGTTGAGGCCGCGCTGGACGATCTGATCGACTACACCGACATCGACCATATAAGGCAGGCCATGGCGCGCCGCCTGCTGGGTTGCGGCGAGGACCAGGTCGCTCGCGAAGCCACCCTGGATCGCGACCACGCCCTCGCCGGCGAGGCGGTCGACCTCGGAAATGGCGGTGGCGGGGCTGGCCTGGGCGTCGGCGACCACGGCTTGGAGCTTGGCACCGCCCAGGGACTTGATGCCGCCCGCGGCGTTGATCTCCTCAAGCGCCAGCAACGCACCCTTTCTTCCCTGCTGGCCGTCATAGGCAAGGAAGCCGGTAAGCGGCTGCAGCAGGCCGATCTTGATCGGCGCCGGCGCGGCACCGGCGATGAGCGGTGCGCCGAGAGTCGCGGCACCGGCCCCCGCGATCAGACTCCTTCGGCCCATCACCGACTTTTTCTGGACTCGCGTCATCGTGATCCCCCTGGCTGATGGCGGCGTCATTATAGGCATTGCTTACGGGCAGCAAGCATCCGCATCCGGTACGACCGCTCGGCAGCCTCTGGGGGGTCTGAACGCGGAATGCTCTCAGGTGGGAAAAGGTGGTTGCAGGGCCGTGCAGCCGACGTTCCCATCATTTGATCGCCGCGGTGTAAGGAACCGGCTCCCGCACGGCTGATCTCCGTGTCCGGAGAATCCCGAAGGGGCAAGACCAGTTTGGCCGACACCAAGTATTGGCGAACGTCGCGTGGTTGGCGTCGTGGCTTGCGACGGCAGTGCGATCCCTACCTCGATTTTTATTCCGGATAACAGTTCCTGCAGAGAACTGCCCTGCACCGGACCGCTTGGCAGCGACCGCAACCGACAGGGCGGGAAAGCCGGGCCAAGCCTGGCCGGCGGGTCAGCCGGTACTGACTTTTGTTCGAGCATGGCGTCCCCGGCGGGATTCGAACCCACGGCCCCAGGATTAGGAATCCTGTGCTCTATCCTGCTGAGCTACGGGGACACGCCGTCCCTCATAGCGCAACCTGCGCGGCGGCTCCAAACCGGGCCGGGTTGGCCCGCGCGGCGGGGCGGTGCAGACTGGCGTCCCACCCAGGGAGACGTCATGTCCAAGGTCATCATTTCCTGCGCCATCACAGGGGCGATCGCCACCCCCTCGATGTCCGACGCCCTGCCCATCACGCCTGAGCAGATCGCCCGCGCGTCAATCGAGGCGGCGGAGGCGGGGGCGGCCATCATCCACCTGCACGCGCGCAACCCCGAGACCGGCGAGCCATCGCCGGACCCGGCGCTGTTCATGCGCTTCCTGCCCGTCATCAAGCAGTCCTGCGACGCGGTGCTCAACGTCACCACCGGCGGCGGCCTCAAGATGAGCGTCGAGGAGCGGCTCGCGGCGCCCATGGTCGCCAAGCCCGAGATGTGCTCGCTCAACATGGGGTCGATGAACTTCAACATCTCCCCCGGCGCGGAGAAGCGCAGCGCCTGGAAATACGGCTGGGAAAAGGAATACCTGGAGCGGACCGTCGATCACATCTTCCGCAACACGTTCGGCGACGTCGCGCGCATCGTCGAGATCATGGGCAAGGGCCACGGCACGCGCTTCGAGTTCGAATGCTACGACGTCGGCCATCTCTACAACCTCGCGCACTGCCTGGATAAGGGCGTAGTCGAGCCGCCGCTGTTCATCCAGACCATCTTCGGCATCCTCGGCGGCATCGGCGCCGAGCCGCGCAACCTGATGTTCATGCGCGAAACCGCGGACCGGCTGTTCGGCAAGGACTATGTCTGGTCGGTGCTTGCCGCCGGGCGCCACCAGATGGCCTTCACCACCATGGCCGGCATCATGGGCGGCAATGTGCGCGTGGGGCTCGAGGACTCGCTCTATATCGCGAAGGGAAAGATGGCGAAGTCGAACGCAGAGCAGGTGGCCAAGATCCGCCGCATCCTGGAGGAACTGTCGCTCGAGATCGCAACACCCGCAGAGGCGCGCGCGATGCTGAAGCTCAAGGGCGGCGACAAGGTGGGGTTCTGACGATGGACGCGGCAAGCACCGTGCACGCCGGCCTGCTGGCGATGGACACGCATATCGACATCCCCTGGCCCACGGGCCCGGACTTCTTCTCCCCCGGCCCGCGCCATGTGGACCTGCCGAAGCTGCGCGACGGCGGTGTGGGCGCGGCCTTCCTCGCTGCCTACGTCCCCCAGGGCAAGCGCGACGAGGCCGGCCA
>JAJZUI010000135.1 GCA_021847175.1 Pseudomonadota bacterium | reverse complement strand
GCGCCGCGGCCTGGTGCGCACCTTCCAGATCAACCAGCTCTTCCCGGCGATGTCGCCGCGCCGCAGCGTGCTGCTCGCCGCGAGCCAGGCGGCCGGGTCGGGCGCGCGCGCCTGGCGCCCGCTCGGCAGCGACTCGCGCATCGCCGCCGAGTCCGATGCGATCCTGCAACGGTTCCGCCTCGCCGACGTCGCCGACACGCCGGCGGGCGCCCTGCCCTATGGCAAGCAGCGGCTGCTGGAGATCGCGATCGCCATCGCCTGCCGGCCGCGCGTGCTGCTGCTCGACGAGCCGGCGGCGGGCGTGCCGGAGGGCGAGCGCGAGGAGATCCTCGACGGCGTCGCCGCCCTGCCCGAGGACGTCGCGGTGCTGCTGATCGAGCACGACATGGACCTGGTGTTCCGCTTCGCGCGGCGCATCACGGTGCTGGCGGGCGGCGCGGTGCTGGCGAGCGGCACGCCGGCCCAGATCGCGGCCGACGCGCGCGTGCGCGAGGTCTATCTCGGCGAGGAGGCGCATGGCTGACCTCCTCGCCGTCGAGGCGCTCTCCGCCGGTTATGGCGATTCCGTGGTGCTGGACCGCGTTTCCTTCGCGCTCGCCGCGGGCCGCTCGCTCGCCGTGCTCGGGCGCAACGGCATGGGCAAGACGACGCTGCTCAACTCCATCATGGGGCTCACGCGCCATCGCGGCGGGACGCTGCGCCTCGCGGGCCGCGACATCACGCGCCTGGCACCGGAGGCGCGCGCGGCGGCGGGCATCGGCTGGGTGCCGCAGGAGCGCAACATCTTCCGCTCGCTCACGGTGGAGGAGAACCTCACCGCCGTGGCGCGGCCCGGCAGGTGGGACGCGGCGCGCGTCTACGCGCTGTTCCCGCGGCTGGAGGAGCGGCGGGGCAACATGGGCACGCAGCTTTCCGGCGGCGAGCAGCAGATGCTGGCGATCGGCCGCGCCCTGATGCTCAACCCGCGCCTGCTGCTGCTCGACGAGCCGACCGAGGGGCTGGCGCCGATCCTGGTGCAGGAGGTGCTGGCGGCGACCCGGCGCATCCTGCGCGAGGAGGGCGTGAGCGCGATCCTGGTGGAGCAGCACGCGCGCAAGGCGCTGGAGGTCACGGACGACGCGCTGGTGCTGGTGCGCGGCGCGGTGGCGCTGACAGCGCCGAGCGCCGAACTCCTCGCCGACCCAGCGCGGCTGGACGCCACGCTAGGCGTGGGGTGAATCGCGCTCCATCGCGTCGCGCACCAGGGCGGCGAAGCGGTGCGGCGCGTGCAGCAGCTTGCCGAACGGCATCGTGACGAAGAAGCCGAGCACGAGTGCGAGGTGGATCGCGAGCAGCAGCGGCATCGCCGGGGTCGCGCGGAACCCCAGCAGCAGCAGGCCGGTCGCGGCGATGGCGCCGAGCAGCCAGAGCAGCACGTGGTCCGCCGGCAGCGTCTCGGCCGCGAGCGGCGCGGGGTCGGCCAGGCGCTTGAGCACCAGCAGCCCCGCGGCACCCACCAGCATCAGCACGCCGCCCGCGGTGCCGAGCAGCACCGGCAGGCTGAAAAACGCATAGGGTGCGTGCCAGCCCAGGACGTGCTCGTAGATCGTGCCCACGCAGGTCGCGGCGAAGGCGAGCAGGAACCCGCCGGCCAGCGCGTGGTGCGCGTGGCGGCGCGCGCGCGTGGGCTTCTCGCGCGGATAGGGGCATTCGCCGCCGCCGCCGCCGAGGTTCTTCAGCGTCGCCGCATCGTGCAGCGCCCGCAGGACGTGGCCGCCGCGCGGCACCCCGCCGAGCCCGCGCCAGGCGGCGAGCGTGGAGGCCGCCATCGCGAACAGGGCGAACAGGAACGTGACCGAGCCGAGCGCGATCAGTGTCGGCAGCGCAATGACGGCGTAGAACGCGCCCGGGCCGGTATGCGCGGTGCCGAAGCCGCTCGCGGCGGCAAGGGAAATGAAGAAGAACGCGAGCACCGCGACCACGGTGGCGGCAAGCGGCCGGCGCAGCAGGCCGCGCAGGAAGCAGGGGCGGATCGTTTCGATCCAGGATTCGCGGCGCACGCGCGACAGCGCGGCCGGCAGGTTGAGCGCCCATTCGTGCGGCGGCGCGTACTGGCAGGCGTGGTAGCAGCCGTTGCAGCCATGGCAGAGGTTGGCGATGAAGCCGAGGTCGGCGGCGGAAAACTCGCGCCGCCGCTCCATCGCCGGGAACACCGCGCAATACCCCTCGCAGTAGCGGCAGGCGTTGCAGATCTCGAGCGCGCGCCTCGCCTCCGGCATGGTCGGCGTTTCAGTTGCGGGCATGGCGTGCCGCTCCCTCGCCTGCCCCCTGGCCAGCCAAACGCCCGAACACGCCGCCGATGGTCATGCCGAAACCGGCGAGATAGCCGCGGCCGAGGATGTTGCCGGCCATGATCTCGCCGGCCGCGAAAAGGTTCGCCGCCGGCGAGCCGTCCGCGAGATGCACCCGCGCCGTCTCGTCCACGCGCACGCCGAGATAGGTGAAGGTGATGCCCGGCCGCAGCGGATAGCCGACGAAGGGCGGCGTCTCGATGCGCCGCGCCCAGTGCGTCTTGGGGATGGCAAGACCCTCCGTGCGGCAGCCGTCGAGCGACGTGGGATCGAACACGCCCTCGCGCACGGCGGCGTTGTAGTCGGCGACGGTCGCGGCGACCGCCAGCGGGTCGAGGCCGAGCGCGCGCGCAAGCTCCGGGATCGTCGCCGCCGTGATCGCGGGAAACACCGAGGGCATGAAGTCGCGCGCGGCCGGCGCGTCGCAGATGGACCAGGCGACCTGGCCCGGCTGCTGCGCGATGAGCCGGCCCCAGATCGCGTAGCGCTTGGGCCAGAGGTCCTCGCCCTCGTCGTAGAAGCGCTGGCCGTCGCGGTTGACCACGATGCTGAACGGAACGGAATCGAGCCGCGTCGCGATGCCGCCGTCGAAGCGCGGCGCGCGGCCGTCGAGCGCGATGGCGTGGCACTGCGTCGGGTCGCCCACCGGCGCGCAGCCACCGTCGAGCAGCAGGCGCAGCACCTCGCCGGTGGCGTAGGGCGTGCCGCGGATGATGAAATTCTCTGCCGCCTCGCCCCAGTATTCGCGCATCCACGCGATGTTGGCCTGGAACCCGCCGGCGGCGGCGACCACCGCGCGGGGCCGGATGCGCTGTTCGCCGGCTTGCGTGCCCAGCACCACCTCGGCGATGGCGCCCCGCTCCATTGCGATGGCGCGCACCGGGGTTTCATAGCGCACGGCGACGCCGAGGCGCCCGGCCTCGCGGTACACCGCGTTGAGCAGCGCCTTGCCGCCGCCGAGGAAGAACGCGTTGGTGCGCGAGAGCGACAGCGTGCCGGCGAGCGAGGGCTGGAAATGCACGCCGCAGCCGGCGAGGAACGCCACGAGGCCCGCCGAGGCGCGGATGGTCATGCGCGCCAGCGCCTCGTCCGTCTGGCCGTGGGTGACGCGCAGCAGGTCGTCCCAGTATTCGTCCTCGAGATAGGTGCCGGTGAGCGTGCCCTCCGGCTGCAGGTGCATGGCGCGCAGGTTGCGCGTGTGGCGCGTGTTGCCGCCGCGCATCGGGCGCGGCGCCGCCTCCGCGACCAGCACCGAGGCGCCGAGGCGGCGCGCGGTGATGGCGGCCGAGATCGCGGCGTTGCCGCCGCCGATCACCAGCACATCCGGTGTTTCCGCTGAGATTCCCATCGCCGCGAGTGTCGCAGAGCCGGGCGGCTTGCGGAAGCCGGCGGCGGCGCGGAACATCGCCCCTCGAAACAGTGGGTCGAAGCAGAGGCGGCAGGCGATGACAGCGGTTCGGGTCTTCAAGGCGCGGCGCGTGGTGACGATGGACCCGGCGCTGCCCGAGGCGACGCACGTGGCGGTGCGCGAGGGGCGCATTCTCGGCGCGGGCGGGGCGGAACTCCTCGGCTTCTATCCCGGCGCCGCGGAGGACGGACGTTTCGCGGACAGGGTGATCGTGCCCGGCTTCGTCGAGGGTCACTGCCACGCCGTCGAGGGCATGGTCTGGCGCCTGCCCTATCTCGGCTATTTCGACCGCGCGATGCCCGCTGGCGGCACGGCGCCCGGCGCGCGGACGCTGGCCGAGGCGCTCGCCCGCCTGCGCTCGCTGGAAGCCGCGCTGGCGCCGGACCAGCCGCTGCTCGTCTGGGGATTCGACCCGATCTATTACGAAGGCCCGCGGCTGCACCGGCGCGACCTCGACGCGATCTCGCCCTCGCGCCCGATCGTCGTTTCCCACGCCTCCGGCCACATCATCAACGTCAACTCCGTGGTGCTGGAGCGCGCCGGGTTCAGCGCCGATTCCAACCTCGACGGGCTGGTGCGCGACGCGGACGGGCTCACCGGCGAGCTGATGGGCCCGCCGGCGATGCAGCGCGCGACACGGGTGGCCGGCGGCGGCGGGCTGATGTCGCGGCTGGACGAGGAAGGCTTGCGCGCCTTCGCCCGCCAGGCTTCGCGCGTCGGCATCACCACCGCGACCGACCTGCAGCGCAAGCTCGACGCTGAGATGGTGGCAATGATGCGCCGCGTGACCGGTGCCGCGGATTTCCCGGTGCGGCTGGTCGCCGCATTGGGCGCGCGCGAATACAGCCTGGCCGACGGCGTCGCGCGCGCCGGGGAGCTGCTCGGCACCGGCACCGGGAAGCTTCATTTCGGCATCGTGAAGCTGACGCTGGACGGCTCGATCCAGGGCTTCACCGGCCGCCTGCGCTGGCCCGGCTACCACAACGGTGCCGCCAACGGCATGTGGTACATCGCGCCCTCCGAGCTCGAGGGCATTGTCGAGGCGTATCTTCGCGCGGGCGCGCAGATCCACATCCACACCAACGGCGACGAGGCGAGCGAGGCCGCGATCGGCGCGCTGGAGAACGTGCTCGCACGCTGCCCGCGGCCGGAACACCGCACCACGCTGCAGCACTGCCAGATGGCGGACGCGGCGCAGTTCCGGCGCATGGCCGCACTCGGCATGGCGGCCAATCTCTTCGTCAACCACATCTACTACTGGGGCGAGCAGCACGCGGCGCTGACCGCGGGGCCGGCGCGCGCGCCGCGGATGAACGCGACGGCGACGGCGCGGCGCGAGGGCGTTCCGGTGGCGATCCATTCCGACGCGCCGGTGACGCCGCTGGGCCCGCTCTTCTCCATGTGGTGCGCGGTGAACCGGCTGACCTCCAGGGGCCGCGTGTTCGGCGCCGGCGAGCGGCTTTCGGTCGCGGCGGCGCTGCACGCCGTGACGCTGGGCCCGGCCTGGACGCTCCGGCTCGACCACGCGGTCGGCAGCATCGCGCCCGGCAAGTTCGCCGACTTCACGGTGCTGGAGGAGGACCCGTTCCTCGTGCCGCCGGAACGCCTGCGCGAGATCGCCGTGCACGCGACGGTGCTGGCGGGCGAGGTATTCCACGCGTGATCCGCCTGCTGGTCATCGGCGGCTTCCTCGGCGCCGGCAAGACCACGCTGGTCAACCGGCTGCTCGCGCATGCGGACCGGAAAATCGCGGTCCTGGTCAACGATTTCGGCGCCGTCGCGGTGGACGCGGCGCTGATCGCGGCGGCGGACGCGACCAGCATCACGCTCGCCAACGGCTGCGTGTGCTGCTCGATCGGCGACGATTTCGGCGCGGCGCTGGAGCGCGTGGCCGCGGGCAAGCCGGAACTGGTGATCGTGGAGGCCAGCGGCGTCGCCGACCCGTGGCGCATCGCCCAGCTTGCCCTCATCGAGCCCGGCTTCGAACTCGGCCCGCTGGTGGTGCTGGCGGATGCCGCGGACCTGCCGCGCCTGCAGGCCGACCGCGCGGTGGGCGACGTGGTGCGCGGGCAGCTTTCCTATGCCGACATCGTGGTGCTGACCAAGACGGATATCGCGGGCGCGGCACTCGCCGGAAGCCGCGCCGCGGTCGCCGCCATCCGCCCGCAGGCGCACGTGATCGAGGCCGGCAACCTGGCCGCGAGCGGGGGCGACGTCGCGCTCGCGGACCTGGACTTCGCCGTGCCACGTGCCCGCGCGCGCTTCATGGCCGAGGCCGCGCATCCGTTCCGCACCTGGACCTGGCGCGACGCCAGGCCCTTCGACCGCGGCGCGCTGCGCGGCCTGCTCGGCTCCCTGCCCGCCTCCGTCCTGCGCATCAAGGGGTTCTGCGGGCTCGACGACGACGAGGGCGACTGGCTGCTGCAATACGCCGCGGAGCGCTGGGCCTTCACCCGCGCCGGGGACGCGCCGGAGCGCGCGCTCGTGGTGATCGGCACCGAGGCGATGGACCAGCCGGCGCTGGAAGCGGATTTCGCGGCAGCCCTGCGGTAGTGGGGCGGCCCGGGTTCGCCGGGCCGCCATCGCGTCAGGCAGGCGTCGCGTCAGGCGGAGAGTGCCGCGGGCTCGGTGCGGGCGCGCTTCACCAGCAGCTTGTTCAGCGCATGCACATAGGCGCGGGCCGAGGCGACGATGGTGTCCGTGTCCGCCCCCTGCCCGTCGACCATCTTGCCGCCCTCCTCCAGCCGCACCGTCACGCGCGCCTGCGCGTCCGTGCCCTCGGTGACGGCGCCGACGGAGTAGAGGCGCAGCGTCGCCTCGTGCTGGAACAGCTTGCGGATCGCGATGAAGGTGGCATCGACCGGCCCGTCGCCCGTTGCGGTCGCGGAACGGGTGACGCCGTCGATCTCGAGCTCCAGCGTGGCGGACGGCTTCGCCTTGCTGCCGGCGTGCACGTCGAGCGAGACGAAGCGGATGCGGTCGTGGTCGCGCATCACCTCGTCGTCCACGAGCGCCATGATGTCCTCGTCGTAGACCACCTTCTTGCGGTCGGCGAGGTCCTTGAAGCGGCGGAACGCATCGTTGAGCTGGTTCTCGCCGACGTCGCCGTAGCCCATGGCGCGCAGCTTGTCGCGGAAGGCGGCGCGGCCGGAGTGCTTGCCCATGACCAGCGAGGACTTGGTCCAGCCGACGCTCTCCGGCGTCATGATCTCGTAGGTCGCGGCGTTCTTCAGCACGCCGTCCTGGTGGATGCCGCTCTCGTGGGCGAAGGCGTTGCGCCCGACGATCGCCTTGTTGGGCTGCACGTCGAAGCCGGTGATGGTGGAGAGCAGGCGCGAGGTGCGCAGGATGTTCTCCGTCACGACACCGGGCTTCGCCGGCACCGAATCCGGGCGGGTGCGGATCGCCATCACGATCTCCTCCAGCGCCGCGTTGCCCGCGCGCTCGCCGATGCCGTTGATGGTGCATTCCACCTGGCGCACGCCGGCGTTGATCGAGGCGATGGTGTTGGCGACCGCGAGGCCGAGGTCGTTGTGGTTGTGGGCGGAGAAGATCACCCTCTCCGCGCCCGGCACGCGCTCGCGCAGCATGGTGAAGATGCGCGCCATGTCCTGCGGCAGCGCGTAGCCGACCGTGTCCGGGATGTTGATGGTGGTCGCACCCGCGCGGATCGCGGCCTCGACGCAGCGGCAGAGGAAATCAGGCTCGGTGCGGCTGCCGTCCTCGGCGGACCACTCGACGTCGTCGGTGTACTGGCGCGCGAGCGTCACACTGTCGCCGACCGCGGCGAGCACCGCGTCCGGCTCCATGCGCAGCTTGTACTTCATGTGCAGCGGCGAGGTGCTGATGAAGGTGTGGATGCGCCGGCGCTGCGCGGGGGCGACCGCCTCTGCCGCGCGCAGGATGTCGGCGCGGCCGGAGCGGGCGAGGCCGCAGATCACCGGCCCCTGGATGGACTGCGCGATGGCGCGCACGCTCTCGTAGTCGCCCTCGGACGCGATGGGGAAGCCGGCCTCGATGACATCGACGCCGAGCTCGGCGAGCGCCTCGGCCATGCGCAGCTTCTCGGCGAGGTTCATCGAGAAGCCGGGCGACTGCTCGCCGTCGCGCAGCGTGGTGTCGAAGATGATCAGGCGGTCATCGGCGATCCTGCCGAAATTCGGGTGGTCGATGGTCATGATGGCGGTCCTTCGAGCTTGTGCGGGGCGAGTGTGTGCGCAGGCTGTCCCAGGGAACCCCCTGAGCGATGCCGGCGCTTAGCCGCCCGGCGGGACGCTCAGGGGCGGGTAAGTCGAAGGAGGAGCAGCGCGCCATCGGCCGCCAAAAGGCGGACACGGGTCAGGCCGTGAAGGGATGCGGCGCGGATCACGCCCCGGATTCTAGCCGCCGGGCGCCGGTAATGCAAGCATAGTCCCGGATTCTGGCCCCCGGAACCTTGCCCCCGGACTCTGGAAGGAAACGCGATGTACAAGGTGGTTCTCTGCCGCGCCCTGCACCCCAACGCCATGGCCAAGCTCGCCGAGCGCAAGGACGTCGAGGTCAAGACCCTGACCGACGCCTTCCGCGGCCCGCCGATGGAAAAGGAACTCGCCGCCTCGATCGGGGACGCCGACGGGGTGATGGTGGGGCTGGAGCGGGTGAGCGACGCGCTGCTGGCGACCGCGCCGAAGCTGCGCATCATCAGCCGCTTCGGCGTCGGCTACGACACGATCGACATCCCGGCGAGCACCAGGCGCGGCGTCACGGTGGGCGTGGTCAACGGCGCCAACGACCTTTCGGTTTCGGAACATGCGCTGATGCTGATGCTGGCGGTGGCGCGCCGGATGGTGGAATACGACCAGTCCGTGCGCGCCGGCACGTGGATGATCCAGCACGGGCGGCGCATGCACGAGCTTGCCGGGCGCAGCGTGCTCGTGGTCGGCTACGGACGCATCGGCACGCGCGTCGCCCGGCTGTGCAAGGCGTTCGACATGCAGGTGATGGTGCACGACCCCGCCTTCCCCGTACCGCGCATCGCCGCCGACGGCTACGAGCCGGTCGCCGACGTGATGGAGGCGCTGCCGCGCGCGGACGTGGTCACCCTGCACTGCCCGCTCTCGGCCGAGACGCGCGGCATGGTGAACCGCGACTTCCTCGCCGCGATGAAGAAGTCCGCCTGGCTCATCAACACCGCGCGCGGCCCGCTGGTGGACGAGGCGGCGCTCACCGCGGCGCTAGCCGACGGGACGATCGAGGCCGCGGGGCTCGACGTGCAGATGCGCGAGCCGCCGGACCTCGACAACCCGATGCTGAAGATGCCGAACGTCGTGTTCAGCCCGCACAACGCGGCCGCGCCGCTCGAATGCTACGAGAAGATGTCGATGCGCGCGGCGGCGAACCTGCTCGAATATTTCGACGGCAAGCTCAACCCCGGCTACGTGGTCAACCCGGAGACGCTGCGGCGCAACGCCTAAGCGCTCACGCGAGCGCGCGCAGGCTGGCGAGGAGATCGTCGAGCCGCGCCTTGCCCAGCGCGCGGCCCAGCGCCTGCTGCGCGCGCCGCCATGCCGGCAGCGCGCGCCCAAGCGCCTCGCTCCCCGCGGCGGTGAGCACGAGGCGCCGGCCGCGGCGGTCCTGCGCGTCCGGCACGACGTCGACGAGCCCACGCCGATGCAGCGGCTTGAGGTTGGCCGTCAGCGTCGTGCGGTCCATCGCCAGCAGCTCCGCGACCTGGCCAAGCAGCGGCGGCTGCGGCCGGTTCAGCGACATCAGGATGGAGAACTGCCCGCCGGTGAGGCCCGCGGGACGCAGCGCCGCGTCGTAGCGCCGCGCCAGCGCGCGCGCCGCCCGCTGCACATGCATGCACAGACAGGCATCGCGCACCTCGATGGTGACGGAGAAGGGAACCGCGGGCTTTGACACAGCCGAATTATGTTGATATCAACATACGTGTCAAGCAATCGGGAGGCTCGGATGGGCACGCGTGTCCTCGTCCTGCTCGGCACGAAGAAGGGCGCCTTTATTCTTGAAGCCGGCCCCGAGCGGCGGGGCTGGGAGCTGCGCGGCCCGTTCTGCGAAACCTGGCCGATGAACCACGTCATCGGCGATCCCGCGACCGGCACGATCTTCGCGGGTGGCGGCAGCGCCTGGTTCGGCCCCGCGGTCTGGCGCTCCGGCGATCTCGGCGTCACCTGGACGCATTCGAGCGCCGGCCTCGCCTACGCGGAGGGCGCGGAGCCGGTGAAGGCGGTCTGGAGCCTCGCGCCCGGCCATGGCGCGCTCTACGCCGGTGTCGAGCCCGCGGGGCTTTTCCGCAGCGGCGACGGCGGGCAAGGCTGGGAACATCTCGCCGGCATGCAGGCGCATCCGACACGCCCGCACTGGCAGCCCGGTGGGGCGGGGCTGATCCTGCATTCGCTGGTCCCGCATCCCGAGGACAGCCAGCGCATCTGGGTCGGCATCTCGGCGGCCGGCGTGTTCCACACCGCGGATGGCGGCAGGACCTGGGAACCGCGCAACCAGGGCACGCGCTCGGATTTCATGCCGGAGGGGCAACGTTATCCCGCCTTCGGGCAATGCGTGCACTGCCTGGTCATGGCGCCGGGCATGCCGGAACGCCTCTACCAGCAGAACCATTGCGGCATGTACCGCAGTGACGACGGCGGCGTTCACTGGGACAGCATCGAGGCGGGCCTGCCCTCGAGCTTCGGCTTTCCCGCTGCGGTGCATCCGCGCGATCCCGCCACGCTCTACCTGCTGCCGCTCAACGGCGATACCGCGGGCCGCTACGTGCCCGGGGCGCGCGCGGCCGTCTGGCGCACGCGCGACGCCGGGGCCACCTGGCAGGCCTGCCGCGCGGGACTGCCGCAGCAGAACGCGTTCTTCGGCGTGCTGCGCCAGGCGATGGCGACCGACCGGCTCGACCCCGCGGGCGTTTATTTCGGCACCAGCTCGGGATCGCTCTATGCCAGCGCCGACGAGGGCGAGACCTGGCACTGCGCGGCCCAGCATCTGCCGGCCATTCTCTCCGTCGAGACGCTCGTCGTCGGCGGGTAGGCGGCGCCGTGACCGGCATGGACGACCCGGCGCCGCTGGTCCTCGTGGTGCTTCCCGCCGTCCTGACCGCGCTGTTCCCCTGTTGCCCGCGCGAGATCGAGCTGCGCGCGGCAACGGTCGGCGAGGCGATCGCGGCGCTGGAGGCGCGCATCCCTGGCCTCGGCGACCGGATCTGCGATTCGACGCCCGCGATACGGCGCCATATGCGCGTCTTCGCCGGCGGCGTCCGTGCCGATCTCGCAACGAGGCTGGCGCCGGGCACGGAAGTCCTGGTGATGACCGCGATCAGCGGCGGCTAGCCGTCGCCCATCGCCAGCGCGATCACCTCCGCCGGCGTGGTGCCGGATTCGCGCAGGGCACGGACGGTGGCGGCACGGTCGCGCTTGGCCAGCCGCCGCCCGTCCGGGCCGAGCCTGAGGGGCACGTGCGCGTAGCGCGGCGCCGGCCAGCCCATGAGGTGCTGCAGCAGCCGGTGCAGGTGCGCGGCCGCGCGCAGGTCCTCCCCGCGCAGCACCAGCGTCACCCCCTGCACCGCGTCATCGTGCGTGGCGGCAAGGTGGTAGCTCGCCGGCGCGTCGCGGCGGGCGAGCACGACGTCGCCGAACGATGACGGGTCGCAACGAACGCGCCCGAGCTCCTCGTCCTCGACGAAGAGCGGC
>JAJZUI010000134.1 GCA_021847175.1 Pseudomonadota bacterium | reverse complement strand
GCGCGGATCGAGGCAACGGAGACATGCTCTACCAGGAAATGCGGCGCGATCAGGATGCGCGCGGCAATGCGCTCGTCGCGCGCCAGCGCGGCGATGGTGCCGCCATCCGAGTGTCCGACCAGCACGCAGCGCCCGATCCGCGCCGCGTCCAGCAGACGCGGCAGCAGGACTGCCTCGCGCTGCATGTAGTCGAGCGGCGCAGGCAGGCTCGCCGGCGAGGATTGGCCGTAGCCGCGGCGGGAATACGCGAACACGCCGAGCCCCGTGCGCGCGGCGAGCCGGCCCGGGAAGTCGCGCCAGAGCGACACGCTGCCAAGCCCCTCGTGCAGCAGCACCAGGGTAGGGTTTTCGCCCCAGGTCGCCGCCTCCAGCGCGGCGTCGTCCAGGGTCAGAACATGCCTCGCATGCATCGATGAGACCTGCGTCATGGTGTGAGCCTGCTATAGCCGGGCCATGGACGCCAGCATCGCATCACTCCAGTTCCCCGTTCCCGAGGCGCCGTCGCCCGGGACGATAACCCCGATCGCGCCGGGAGTGCGATGGCTGCGGCTCGCGCTCCCCTTCGCGCTCGACCACGTGAACATCTACCTGATCGCGGATGGCGACGGCGAGGCCGTGCTGGACACTGGCATTGCGGACGAGCCCACACGCGCGGTGTGGGAGGCGTTGCTCGCCGGCGGGCTGAAGCCGACGCGGCTGATTCTCACGCATTTCCACCCGGACCATATCGGGCTTGCGAACTGGATGGTGGAGCGGTGCGGCGTGGCCGTTTCCATGCCGCTCACCGAGTACCTGTTCGCGCAGAACCTCCGCCACAACAAGGACGCGCTGGGCTCGCCCACGCACCACGATTTCTACACCAGGAACGGCCTGCCCGAGGCCGAGGCAGCGCTGCTCATGGGGCGCGGACACCATTACCTGCGCATGACGACGGGCCTGCCGCCGATGTTCCATCGGCTGCGCGCAGGCGACACGCTGCGGCTCACCGGGCGTTCGCTCGACGTGGTCACCGGCGGCGGCCATGCGCCGGAGCAGGCGATGCTCTGGGACCGCGAGGGCGGCGTGTTCTTCGCCGCGGATCAGGTGCTGGCGAAAATCTCGCCCAACATCAGCGTCTGGCCGCAGGAGCCGGACGCGAATCCGCTCGGCATTTATCTTGAATCGCTGGCCGCCCTGCGCGCCGCGATCGCCCCGGATGTTCTGGTGCTGCCGGCCCACAACCTGCCGTTCCGCGGGCTGCACGAGCGCCTGGGGCAGCTCGCCGACCATCACGCGGCGCGCTGCGAGGCGGTGGCCAAGGCGTGCGAAGCGGGCCCACGGACCGTCTACGAGCTCATTACGTTCATGTTCCATCGCAAGCTCGACGCGCACCAGACCGGCTTCGCGTTTGGCGAGGCGATGGCGCATGTGAACCACATGGTCGCGAACGGCGATCTCGCGGTGGTGCCGGGCGAGGTGCGGCGGTTCCGGCTGGCATAGGGCGCGCGCCTCGGGTCAGGCGCGCCCGGGCGTCAGCGCATCGTCCAGGGTGAGCGTGCGCGCGCCATGGCGCTCAGCCGGGCGATGCGCTCCTCCACCGGCGGATGCGTCGAGAAAAGACTGCCGAGATGCGCCCCGCTCAGCGGGTTGACGATGAACAGGTGCGCCGTGGCGGGATTCTGTTCGGCCTGCTCATTGGGGATCTGAGCCGCTCCCTCGTGAATGTGCGCCAGCGCCTGCGCGAGCCACATCGGTTGCCCCGTGATCTCCGCCCCGCCCTTGTCGGCGGCGTATTCGCGCGTGCGCGAGATCGCGAGCTGCACCAGCGTCGCGGCGATCGGCGCCAGCAGCATCACCAGCAGTCCGGCGAGCGGCCCCAATGGATTGTTCCGCTCCTGGTCTCGATTGCCGCCGAAGAAGAACAAAAAATTTCCTAGCATGCCGATCGCGCCGGCCAGCGTCGCGGTCACCGTCATGGTCAGCGTGTCGTAGTGCTTCACATGGGCAAGCTCGTGCGCCAGCACGCCGGCCACCTCCTGCTCCGGCAGCACGCGCAGAAGGCCGCGGGTGACCGCAACCGCCGCGTGCTCTGGATTCCGGCCCGTGGCGAACGCGTTGGGCTGTTCGCTGTCGATCAGGTAAACGCGCGGCATCGGCAGGCTGGCTTTGCCCGCCAGATCGTGCACGATCCGCAACAAATCCGGTGCCTGCGTCGCATCCACTTCCTGGGCACCGTACATCGAGAGCACCAGGCGGTCGGCGTTCCAGTAGGTGAACAGGTTCATCGCCGTCGCGATGACCAGCGCGACGACCATGCCCTGTGGGCCGGCGATCCAATAGCCGATCGCCATGAACAGCGCCGTGAGCGCCGCGATCAGTAATCCGGTGCGGAGCAGGTTTTCCACGGATTTGCTCTTATCATTCAGGATCGACCGCGATCTTGAGCCAGATCAATGCGGCCCAGGCTCCGATTGCCGATAGGAAACGTGTTTCGCGTTCGGCCATGTCGCTCAAGTTGGCCACGCAGCGTACGGAGATTCCCATGACGACGGGACATGTTCTCAAGCCGGCGGTGATCAGCCTCGGCGTGCTGATCGGGCTTGCCGCCTGCACCAATCCCTACGATCCAGGCCAACGCGCGGTCGGCGGCGGCCTCGTCGGCGCGGGCGCGGGTGCAGCGATCGGCGGAGTCGCCGCGGGCGGGCGCGGCGCCGTCACCGGCGCCCTGGTCGGCGGCGCCGTGGGCGCGGTCGCGGGCGCGGCGACCACGCCGTCGCCACCCGTCTATGCTCCGCCCGCGGCCCCTGCGGGCTGGTACCCGGAAATGGTCTGGCTGCCGCAGCCCGGCGCCTATATCGCCCTCGACTACAGCTACCCGCTGTTCTTCATCGAGGGCACCTATTTCTCCCTGTACGGAGGGAATTGGTATGCCGGGCCGAGCTATCGCGGGCCGTGGCGCGCGTATCCGTCGCCGCCGCCGGCACTGCGCGGCTTCCATCCGGGAGCGTGGAACAGCTACCAGGAACGCGCGCGGACGCATTATCGCGCCGATCCCAACTGGCGGCATTTCCGTCCGCGCTGAGCAACGGTCGTTCGGGCGGAAACGACGCCGCCTGGCATCGTTGCGTGCATGAGGGCATGAACGGACGCCGGTGCGCCGACCGCGCCCGGTCACCGGTCGCTTATGATACACGGGATCGAACGCGTCCCTACGCCGAGCCACGAACCCCGGACCCAGCCCCCATGCCCGCGACACCCCATGTCGAGAAGCACTTCACCGCAACCGAGGCCGTTCGCGACGTCGTCATCGGCATGTCGGACGGCCTCACGGTGCCCTTCGCGCTCGCCGCCGGCCTCTCGGCTGCCGTTACGAATACGGACCTGATCGTTACCGCCGGCCTGGCGGAGGTCGCGGCCGGCGCCATTGCCATGGGGCTGGGCGGCTTCCTCGCCGGCAGGACCGACGCCGAGCACTACCACTCGGAGCGCGAGCGCGAAGCGCGCGAGGTCCGGACGCTGCACGAACGCGAGATCGGCGAGACCGAGGCGATCCTGCGCGAATATGGTCTCGACGGCGAGGTGCTGAGATCGGCAACGCTCGCAATTGCCTCCGACCGCGAACGGTGGATCGACTTCATGATGCGTTTCGAACTGGGTCTCGAGAAGCCCGAATCACGGCGCGCGATGATCAGCGCGGTGACTATCGGCGGTGCCTACGTCGTGGGCGGGCTGGTGCCGCTGGTTCCCTACATCCTGAACCGCGACATTGCGACGGCGCTGCGCGTTTCGGTCGTCTCCACCGGCATCGTCCTGCTGGTTTTCGGTGCGGTGAAGGGACATTTCACCGGCGTGAACCACCTGCGCTCCGGCCTTCAGACGCTGGTCGTGGGCGGGTTCGCCGCGATGGCCGCCTTCGTGCTCGCCCGGGCGTTCGGATAGGCACACGAGCTCGATACGCCATCGCTCCGGTCATCACGGGGAGGAACGCACTCTCCCTCCGCCACGCGCGGAGGCTGCGTGACGGACGCCGCCTCGGCGACCCGGCGAACTTGCCCATACGGGCGGACGTCAGGTTTCCTCGGTGACTAGGCGCGTTCCCACGGCGCAACCCGCGTTGGATCGCGGACGGCTTACTGCTGACCCTGTTCTCCTGCCTCCAGCAGACCTGCTTCGCCGGCTTTTCCGGCAGCGCGCTGCGCGCGACGTTCCACCTTTCCAACGGAACGCCCGGGGCCATCCGCATGCGCGCGACCGTGATCTTCTTCGACCACGACTTCCTCATCGCCCTGTACGGCTACGACACGATGCAGTTCGCTCTGGACTACCCGGTGATGCGGTCGCCACCGTCGCCGTCGAGCTCATCTGCGGCCAGCTCATGGCCCGGCTGGGTGCGCTGCGCTTCCACCTGCTCCCGCCCGCGGCGGCATCGGCGGCGGCTGCGCGGCGCAAGGCAGCGCGGCTAAAGGATCCTGATGGCAACCTGCTGATGGCTGGGAACGATGCCGATATACCGATAGGCGAACGCGGTGCTGGCGATGAACTCCCTGAACGCCTTGAACTCGTGCAGCTCCCAACCGGGATAGTTGAAGTATTCGTCGAAGACGATGACGGTTCCGGACCGGATCCGCGAGCGCAGGCACCCGAGCACGGTCTGCGTCGACGAATAGAGATCGCAGTCGATGTGGACGAAGGCAACGGGCCCTGGATGCGCGTCGCAGAAGACGGGCAGGGTTCGGTCGAAGCGGCCGACCACGAGTTCCACGTTGGAGCGGACCTCGGGCAGCGCCTCCATCGCAAAGGCCCCCTTTCCGAACCCGGGGCGCCAATCCTCCGGCAGACCATCGAAGGCATCGAAGCCATAGACCGTCGCCTCGGTCCGCTCGGCAAGGAAGTTGGTCGTGCGTCCGCTGGCGACGCCGAATTCGAGGACCAAGCCGTCGCGCGGGGCCTCACGCAGACCGAGTTCAAGAAGCGCCCAATTGTCGGACAGGCGCGGGACCCTGGCCATCCGCCGCTGCGCGTAGCGCGCACTCGTCACCGCGGCGGCAAGAAAGTCGATCCGGTCGACGTCATAGGAGTCCATGCGGCGACCGAACATCTCCTGGTCGACGATCCTGCGGACAAAGTCGACAATCTCGTTCTGATCCACGCTGCCTTCCTTCGACTATCGGGCCCTCACGGTTAGCATTCCGCTGCGGCCCAAGGTGACACCCAAGGCTCACCCGGGAGACCTCGATTAGCATAGCCGCGAGGGAACGGCGCGCCTCGCGGCGCCGTCATGGGGGACCGTCAGGCCACCCCGTATTTCTGGAACCAGGCCATCGCCCTCGCCCAGGCGTCCTTGGCGTCTTTCTCGACATAGCTCGGCCGGTAGTCGGCATGGAAACCGTGGCCGGCGTCCGGGTAGTAGACGATCTCCACGGTCTGGCCGGCGACGCGCGCCTTCGCGGCCGCGGCCTCGACATCGGCGCGCTTGATCGAGGGATCCTTGCCGCCATAGAGGCCGAGCAGCGGACAATGGAGCTGGCCGGCGAGTTCCAGCGGCGTATCCGGTTGCGCCGGCGTCTTCGGCGTGTTGACCGGGCCGTAGAAGGCGACGGCGGCACGGAGCACGCGGTTGTGCTCGGCATAGAGCCAAGTGGCGCGCCCGCCGCGGCAGAAGCCCATCACGCCCAGGCGCATCGGGTCGCCGCCATGCGCCTCCTTGGCCCAGACCACCGCTGCGTCAAGATCGGATAGCATCTGCGCATCCGGCGTCGCCGTCACGATGGCGAAGATCTGCTTGATGTCGGAAAGTTTTCCGAGGTCGCCGGAGCGGGCGTAAATGTCGAGCGCCACCGCCATCTTGCCGAGCTTCGCGAGCCGGCGGCAGACATCCTTGATGTAGTGGTGGACGCCGAAGATCTCCTCGTTCACGAGGACGAGAGGGAATGGCCCGTGCCCTTCCGGGCGCGCGAAATAGGCGGGCATGTGGCCATCCGCCGTCGGCACCTCGACCTCGCCAGTCACGAGGCCCTTGGTGTCCGTATAGATCGTCTGCGCCTCGACGCGTGCGGTCGCGAGCGTCAGCCCGGCGGTGAACCCGCCGGTGAACAGCCCGCGGCGAGCCAGGGGATAGCGGTACAGTACCGAGACTTCGTCGCCGAATCCGTTCATGTCCATCTCCCCGCAACGACCTGGCCGAGACTCCGATGGCGCGACGGCGCGTGTCAACGACGGCTCGTGCTTGCATCGGCGTCAACACGCGCCATCTAACATACTTGGCACGATAGCCGTTCAAAGTGGTGCCGGCATTTACAGAGGTATCGCCGTGTATCCCCTGGCTACTGCGAGACAAGCCAAAGCGCCGCGCCTGGATGGGCGCCGTGTGACCTTCGAAATCGAGGAAGACGGAGGGTGGACGCCCTGCGCGATCTCCGAGGCCGCGATCCTGGATGTCGCGGGACGAAAGAATATGCGCCCGGGCGAGCTGCTCGGCGTGTTCCTGCGTGCCCGGCCGCGGATCGAGGCGATCGCGCGGGCTAAGCTGCAGGCGCGTGATGGGTATGTTCGGGGCATCCTGAACATCTGGTCCGGCGATATAGAGCCGCCACCAGACGCGACGGCGCCCCAAGCATGACGGAGTTCACCCTGGTGCGCCACAGCCGCTACGCGGAGGGCGCCAACCCCGATTACGAGGGAGCGGTTGAGATCCTGGAACTCGGTACCGGCGAGGCGTCGCTGGTTCGATCCGCTGGTGGAACCGTGTTCGCGACGCGCCAAGCGGCGGAACTCGCCGAGCACTTGGCCAACCAGCCCGCTGGGCCGCCACCGGCGCGCGCGTCGGCACCGGGGTTCTTCTCCTCGCTGCGCATCGGCGGCGCAGAGGTCTACGTGGATGCGAGATAGACGCGCGGCGCAGCCGTGACGGCCTCGTCGTGCGAGGCGCGTCAGGGACGGACCGGCGTGAGCTGCGGCTCGTCAAGCACCCGCTCAAACGTATCGAGGCTGTTGCGTCCGCGATACTGACACCAGCTACCCTCGACTGGCAGCAGGCGGGTGATGGTGTAGACGCCGGGACGCAGATTGCCGTTGGGATGACCGGGCGCGACCTGCACCCGGTCGCCAAGACGGAAGCGATGCTGCATGGCTTCTCTCCGCTGGACGGGACCGGCACGATGTCGCGCCGTTCCCCATTTCGCGGCCCCCGTAGCGGGGGTCTGTCTCAGCTGAGCTGGAGGTTGACCGCGGAGCTCTTGCCTCGCTGGCCTTCCTCGATCTCGTAGCGGACCGTCTGCCCCTCTCTGAGCGTCGACGCGCCAGCCCGCTCCACCGCTGAGATGTGGACGAACACGTCCTTCGAGCCGTCATCGGGCTGAATGAAGCCGAAGCCCTTCTGCACGTTGAACCATTTAACCTTGCCTTGCGACATCGTGTCTCTCCTGTGGGCCGTTCCCGCGCCGTCGCGGGCTATCATGACTTTTCAATTGCTAACGACCGGTAGGATGACGCGGATGCGAAACGCACGCAGCACAGTTACCAGGCTGAAAAGCACAGACGACGCGACCCTATAGGCGCCCGGAGCGCCGAATGCACGCGATTCTTTTTGGCGCTCTGGCCAGCGCCGGCCGGCAGGCGCCGATGCGCGATCACCCATTTGTAGACCACCACGCGTTGCCGGACCGGAACGTTGCCGATTTCAGCGGCTTACCGCAAGGTGGCTGTCGGGCGCGGCCCTGGGCTGGTGCCCTGGCTGGGACCTGGAGGTTGGCTTGGTCAGGCTGGAGGAGACGCCGTGACCACACGGATTTCCCGCAGCAGGTCCTGATCGGTGCCGCCGCCACGGCAGGGCGGGACCGTTCTCGCCCTCCGCGGCGTCGACTTCTGTCGGACGTACCTGATCATCGTCACCGCGACGTCCAGGATTTCGGCTGTATTCCCTCAAAGCCGCCTCGCCCGCGCGGTGCGCGGACGAGGCACGAGGGAATGCGATACAAGGCGCCGGGTCCCCTGCCGCAGCGTTCCTCCCCTAACCCATCGCCTTCTTGAGGTTCCCGTCGATCCTGGCGAGAAACGCCTGGGTGCCGAGCCACGGCTCCTTCGGCCCGACGAGCAACGCGAGATCCTTGGTCATCGCCCCGCTCTCCACCGTCTCGATGCACACGCGCTCCAACGTCTCGGCAAAGTGCGTCACGTCCGGCGTGCCATCGAACCGGCCGCGATAGGCGAGCCCGCGGGTCCAGGCGAAGATCGAGGCGATCGGGTTCGTCGAAGTCTCGCGGCCCTTCTGGTACTCACGGTAATGGCGCGTGACGGTGCCGTGCGCCGCCTCGCTCTCCACCGTTTGCCCGTCCGGCGACAGCAGCACCGAGGTCATGAGGCCGAGGCTGCCGAAACCCTGGGCCACGATGTCGGACTGCACGTCGCCATCATAATTCTTGCACGCCCAGACATAGCCGCCCTGCCACTTGAGCGCGCAGGCGACCATGTCGTCGATCAGCCGGTGCTCGTAGGTTAGCCCCTTGGCCGCGAACCTGTCCTTGAACTCCTTGTCGAAGATCTCCTGGAACGTGTCCTTGAACATGCCATCATAGGCTTTGATGATGGTGTTTTTGGTCGAGAGATAGACCGGGTAGCCACGCGCGAGGCCGTAGTTGAAGCTCGCGCGAGCGAAACCCTCGATCGAGGCCAGCGTGTTGTGGATGCCCATGGTCACGCCCGGGCCCTTGAAGTCATGCACTTCGAGTACCTGGGCGGGCGATCCGTCGGCCGGCTGGAACTGCAAGGTTACCTTGCCGGGCTTGAAGATTTTGGTCTCTGCGGCGCGGTAGATGTCGCCATACGCATGGCGGCCGATGACGATGGGCTGGTTCCAGTGCGGTACCAGGCGCGGCACGTTCTTGCAGATGATCGGCTCGCGGAAGATGGTGCCGTCGAGGATGTTGCGGATGGTCCCGTTGGGACTCCGGTACATCTTCTTGAGCTTGAACTCCTCGACGCGCGCCTCGTCGGGGGTGATCGTCGCGCATTTGACGCCCACGCCGTATTTCTTGATGGCGTGAGCGGCATCGACGGTGACCTGGTCGTCGGTCTGGTCGCGATATTCGATACCGAGATCAAAATATTTCAAATCGATATCGAGGTAGGGAAGGATCAGTTTTTCCTTGATGAAACCCCAGATGATGCGCGTCATCTCGTCGCCGTCGAGCTCGACCACCGGAGTCTTGACCTTGATTTTTGCCATGCAACCGCTGCCTTTTCGTATGGGAGCCCGCCAACGGGGGGGCCGGGATTCGGGGCAAGCGGGTTCTAAGCACCGGGCGGAGACGGGAGCAAGGCTGCGCCGGGCGGGGCCGGGATGCGGCGGCCGGGGCGGCGCCGGACAGGCCCTGGCGCATGGCTGGGCCGGAGCCGCGCATGCATAGCGCCGTCGTGGGCCTGGCAACGCTGACGGGACTGGCCGCGCTGGCCTGGCTCGCGTTGCGGCTGCACCGGGCGCAAGGAGCGGAAAAGCTGCTGGAGCGCGAGCGGGCGATGCTGGCGTTGGCCTACGAGCAGCTCTCCCAGGCGAAGGCAACAGCGGAGGCGCGTGCGCTGCAGTTCGACGCGACGCTCGCCGGCATGTCGGACGGATTGATGGTGGTGGACCCCGAGCTACGGCTGGTGCTGTGGAACGAGCGGTTCCCCGACGTGACTGGGGTGCCGGCAGCCATCCTCGCCCCAGGCCTGCCGCTGGAGGCCATGGTCCGCGCGCAGGCAGCCGCGGGCGAGTTCGGCACCGTGGACATCGAGGCGGAGGTGACGCGGCGCATGAGCCTCGCGCGCGCGCACCGCGACTACGGCGTGACCGAGCGCACCCGGCCGAACGGGCACACGATCGAGTTGCGGCGCAATGCGCTGCCGGATGGCGGCCTGGTGACCCTCTACACCGATGTCACCGCGCGCCGACGCGCCGAGGCGGCAGCGCGCGAAGCGGCACGGGCACGGGTGGCGGCGACGGAGGAGAAGGCGCATTTCGTCACCACGGTGAGCCACGAGCTGCGCACCCCGCTCAACGCGTTGCTCGACGCGTTGTCGCTTCTGGAGGCGGAGTCGCTGTCGCAGCGCCAGCAGGGCCTGGCGGCGACGGCGCGCGCGGCCGGGCAGGCGCTGCTCGGGCTGGTCCGCGACGTGCTGGAACTGGCACAGATGGAGGCCGGCCGCTTGGTTCTGCGCCCCGCACCGTTCAACCCGCGGGCGCTGTTCGCCGAAGTCGCGGCGCTCTTCGGCCCGGCGGGGGCGGCGAAGGGCGTCTCGATCGCAACTGTCGTGGACCCGACGGTGACGGAGGAAGCGGTGGCCGATGCCGCCCGGCTGCGCCAGGTGCTGATCAACCTGGTCGGCAACGCCGTCAAATTCTGCGGCCCCGGGCGGATCGAGTTGCGCATGCACCAGGCGACGGGGCTGACCGGGCCGAGCCTCAGGGTGCGGGTTCTGGACCCTGGCCCGCCGATCCCCGAGGCACAGGCGACGCGGCTGTTCCGGCCCTTCGCGCGACTGGACGCAGGGCGGGAAAAGGAAGGCTCCGGCCTGGGCCTCGCGATCTGCGAGCAGCTGGTGCGGCTGATGGGCGGGCGGATCGGGCTGGCGCGGGAGGGGGAGAGCAACGCCTTCTGGTTTGCCATCCCCCTGGCCGCTGCTCCTTCCCGCGAGCCGACGGGGCCTCTGGCGCCGCGCCCCCGTCGCCTCGCCGTGCTCGTGGTGGAGGACGTAGCCGTGGCGCGCATGGTGACGGCAACACGACTGCGCCGGGCCGGCCACCACGTGGTAACGGTCGAGTCCGCCGAAGCCGGGCTGCGGGAGTTGGCAGTGGCGCCCTTCGACCTGGTGCTGACCGACCTGAACCTGCCAGGAATGGACGGCGCCACGCTCGCCGCCCGGATGCGCGCGGCCGGCGGCATCGTGGCCGCGGTGCCGGTCCTGGTGCTCACCGCCGGGATCTCCCCCGAAGATGCCGCCGAGGCGCGCCGCGCGGGCGTCCGTGGGGTTCTGATCAAACCCGTGGACGCGGCGGTGCTGGAACGCGCGATGGTTGCCGCCGTGGCGCCGCCGGCCGCCGCGAACACCTTGCTGGGGACGGATTTCGCCGCGCTCGCCACGGCACTGGGACACGAGCCGATGGCCGCGCGAGCCGGCGAGGCGCTGGCGCGCATCCGCGCCGGGCTGCCGTCGCTGCTGGCGGCCCCAGGCAACCAAAGGGGCGGCGGCGAGATGGCCGGCGACCCAACGGCGCGGCTCGCGGACACCATGGCGGCCGAGGCGGCGAGCCTCGGTTTCACCGCGCTGGAATCGGCGCTGCGCCGGATCGCGGCGATCGCGCGCACCGGCGCGCATACCGGGGCGGCGATGCCCGCCCTGCCGGAGACGATCGCGCGCACGGAGACAGCGATCGGGGAGGCGTTGCGCGAGCGCGCCGCCTGAGCCGCTGGTTCAGAAGAGAAAAACGCCCTTGCCGTCCGCTTGCCGGTCGAACAGCTGGTAGGCCTCCTTCGCCTGA
>JAJZUI010000133.1 GCA_021847175.1 Pseudomonadota bacterium | reverse complement strand
CCGCGCCGTCGCTGGTGCCGGCACTGGCACGCCGGGAGCACTTGGCAAGGGTCAACACGAGGCTGGAGCTGGCGCGCAGCGCCGCCTTTGCCGCCGGACCGGCGCTGGCTGGGTTCCTGGTCGCGCGCGGCGCCGGGCTCGCTTTTTGGTGCCGCCGCGCTGCTGTCGATCACGGGGATGGTCCTGCTCGCGGGTTTGCGTGAGCCTCCGCGGACCATCCCCGTGCGGCGGCCGGCGATGGCCGAGCTTGGTGCCGGCATCGTCTTCATCGCGCGCCATAAGCTGCTGCGCCCGGAGGCACTCACGGCTGTCGTGTTCAACCTCAGCTTCTTCGTCATGCAGGCAATCTACGTGCGGCACGCGGTCAGCGATCTCGACCTTTCGTCCGCCGGTATCGGTGCCAGCATGGCAAGCTATGGCGCGGGCATGCTGGCCGGCGCGCTGCTGGCTCCGGCTCTGGCACGGCGCCTGCGCTTCGGACCGCAGGTGGCGATCGGCCCTCTCGTGGGGTTTGCCGCCTCCCTCGCGATGCTGGCCACGCTCGCCTGGCCGACCCCGCTCCTCGCCGCTTTGTCCTTCTTCCTGATCGGCGCGGCGGCCGCTGCCCTGATTGCCTCCGGCCCCGGAATCGGCGCCTGCCTCTTCGTGGCGACGACGGGTTTCGCGATCCAGGCCGCGATCCTCCTGGCTTCGCCGATCGGCCGGTTATCCGCGCTCCCGGACGCTGTATCCGACTGGACATAGCGCGCCGATGATGCATGACTGCGCAGGGGCGGCGTTATCGCCGACCGTGCATATCGATCGGAGACGCCGATGCCCACCCGCCGCGAGGCCCTCGCCCTGCCCCTGGCCGCGACGCTCGCCGCCGCCCTGGCCGGCACCGCCGACGCGGCGACGCCGTTCGCCGTCGCCTATGCCGGCTCGATGGGGGCGCTGATGGACAAGGGCATCGGCCCCGCCTTCGAAGCCGCGGAGCGTGTCCGGTTCCAGGGCATCGGCCGCGGCGCCTTCGCGCTGGCACGGCTAATCGCGGCGAAGCAGATGGTGGTGAACACGTTCATCCCGATCACCGCGGGCCCGTTCGAGATCGTCCACAAGGCGGGGCTGGCAGCAACCGCGGTACCGGTTGCGAGCACGCAGATGTGCCTGCCTTACAGCCCGAAATCGCCGCACAGGAAACTGTTCGAGGCCGTCGCCGCGGGCAGGGAATCGTTGCCGAGGGCGCTGCTCACCGCCGGCGTGCGCTTCGGCCGCACCGATCCGCGCACCGACCCGCAGGGGCGCAACATCCTGTTCACGATGAAGCTAGCCGAGATCTATTACAAATCCCCCGGCCTGGCGGCAAAGGTGCTGGGCCCCGCCATCAACCCCAGGCAGATCTTCGCCGAGCCTTCCCTGCTGGCGCGGCTGGAGGCGGGGCAGATCGACATCTCGTCCGGCTATCTCAGCGCCGTGCACTCGCGGGGGCTGCCCGCCATTCCGCTGCCGGCCGAGATCAATCTCGGGGATGCGACCAAGGCGGCGACATGGTATGCGCGCGCCCGCATGGCGGTGCCGGTCGCGCACGGGACAGTGACCGCGGTGCCGCAACCGCTCGTGTTCTACGCCATGACCCTCGCCAACGCGCCGCATCCCAAGGCCGCCGCCACCTTCCTCGCGTTCCTCACCGGCACCCGGGGCCAGGCGCTGTTCACGAAGTTCGGCTACAGCGCGCCCTCGGGTTCCCCGCTCACAGCCTGATGGCCGGCGAACCGCTGCTGGCGCTGGGCGAGGGTGCCGCCGCGGACCACGCGGTTGCGCCGTTGCGCCTGGCCGCCCCCCTCGGCGCGCTCGCGCTCGGGTTCCTGCTCATCCCCTATGTCGGGCTGGCGCTGACCACGGACTGGCGCGCGATCGCGCCCTCTGCGGGGGATTGGCAGGCGGTCTGGACATCGGTCGGCGCGACGCTCGCGGCGCTGGCGCTCGTCGTGGCGGGCGGCACGCCGCTCGCGTGGTGGCTCGCCTCGCGCAAGCCGCGCCTGCGGGTCCTGCTCGATGCGCTGTTGCTGCTGACCCTGCTGACGCCCCCGCTGGCGATGGGGCTGATGCTGGCAATCGCCTATGGGCCGTACAGCGCGATCGGGAGTGCGGCGGCGAAGTTCGGACTGGAACTCTCGAACACGCCGGCGGCGTTTCTGCTGGCGCAGATCTATGCCTCCGCCCCCTACTACGTGCTGGCCGCGCGCGGGGCGTTCGAGGCCGTGCCCGCCGAGTATCAGGAGATCGCCCGCACCCTCGGTCGGGGGCCGTGGTATTCGTTCTGGCATGTCTCGCTGCCGCTGGCCCGGCTGGGTCTGGCGACCGGGCTGGCGCTCGCCTGGGTGCGCGCGCTCGGCGAGTTCGGCGTGGCGCTGATCATCGCCTATTTCCCGCAGGGGATTCCCGTCCGGCTCTGGGTCGACCTGCAGGATACCGGGCTGTCCGCGGTCTATCCGCTGCTGTGGGTGTTCTTCCTGATCGGCCTGCCGCTGCCGCTGGCGCTGGGCCTGTGGGCACGGGGGCGGCATGCGGCCTGAGCCCGCGCCTTCTGTCCCGCTCGTGGCGGAGGCCGGCGCCGCGCACGCGGCACTCGTGGTGGACCTGCGCGTCCCACAACCGGTGGCACTTACCGCGCGCTTCGAGGTGCGCGGCTTCACTGCCCTGCTCGGTGCGACCGGGGCGGGCAAGTCCTCGCTGCTGCGCGCGCTCGCGGGGCTGCTGCCCGCGACGGGCACGCCCTTCGGGGGGCTGCCCGCGCATCGCCGACCTGTGGGCTACCTGCCGCAGGGGGCAGGGCTTTTCCCGCATCTCAGCGTGTGGCGCAACGTCGCGTTCGCGCTCGACGGCTCCCGCGGGGCGCGCCATGCGGCGGCACTGGCGGCGCTGGAGCGCGTGGGCCTCGCGGATCTGGCGGACCGCATGCCGGCGGCACTCTCGGGCGGGCAGCGCCAGTTGGTTGCGTTGCTGCGCGCGCTTGCCCGCCACCCGTCGCTGCTGTTGCTGGACGAGCCCACGGCGGCGCTAGACCCGCTCACGGCCGAGACCGTCGCGGCGGACCTGATTGCACGCCTGCGCGCGGCGGGCGTGCCGGCGCTGGTGGCAACGCACGATGCGCGGCTGGCGGCGATGGCCGACCATGTCGCGGTGCTGCATGACGGCAGCGTCGTGCAGCAGGGCGCGCCCGCTGCCATCTTCGTCGCGCCTGGCTCGCCGCAGGCCGCGGCGCTGCTGGGCTGGCGCAACCTGTTCGCGGGCCGACTGCGGGGGCCCGATACGCTTGAGTGGCCAGCGGCGGGGGCAACGTTGCGCCTGCCCGGCCCGCCGGCGGCGCTGCCGGGCGCGGCGCTGAGTTTCGGCGTTCCGGCTGGCGCGGTGCGGCTGATACCGCCCGGGCCGGCTGCCGGACGCGAGAACCGGTTGGCCGGGGTGGTCAGCGCCTGCCACGTGCTGAGCGACCGCGCCACGCTCGGCATCGCCATCGGCACCGAAACGCTGTTCGCCACCCTGCCGCCCACCAACCTGCCCGGTGTGGGCGACGTGGTCGGCGTGGTGGTGCCGGCCGAGGCGATCCGCCTGTGGTCGCCGGCCCCACCGCAGGACCCCGCGAGGAACCCGGGCCGGCAGCGTGGGAATGCGGGATTCCCGCACCGTAAGGCGTCGCGCGGCCACGGCGCGGACGCTGGATGAAGGGCAGGATTGGCTTGCCAGCGGGCTGGGCCGTGATTTACTTTTTTTGTTGCTCGCGTCAGCGCGCGGCCGGAAAGCGGCAAGTCACGAGGTCGAGACGCCATGGCAGGGAAGACGATCGACAGCACGATCGCCGGCCAGATCGGCTTCAGTCCAGCATACAACAACTACATAACTGTCACCGATCTCGGCGGCATAACGTCGTCGGGCGAGGCGCTGTCCGGCACCGGCACGCTGGTCAACGACGGTTTCATCAGCGGCAACAGCCCCCAGGCGCTGGTGATTTCCACCGGCGTGGTGACCAACCAGTCCGGCGGCCGGATCCTCGATGGCGGATACGACGCCGTCGTTCTCGGTGGCACGCCGCTGACCAACAGCGGCGTCATCTCCGGCGGTGCCAACGGTATTTTCCTGTCGGGTGGCGCCTCGGTCGTCAATCTCGCAGGCGGCACGATCTCCGGGGGTGCGGCCGGCATCTATGGCTCCGGTGCGATCACCAACGCGGGAACCATCGCGGCGGTGGGAACGGCGAAGGACGCGGTCACGTTCCGACACGGTTTGAACGACCTGCTGACAGTGGACCCCGGTGCCGCGTTCATCGGCACCGTCGATGGCGGCAACACGATCGGCGCGGCGGTGGCGAGCACGCTGATTTTTGCCCCGGGCGCCGGCCTGGGGACCTTCTCGGGGCTGGGTTCGCGTTACGTGAATTTCGCCGATATCAGCATCGTCTTGGGTGGAGGCTGGTATGCCGCTGGCAACGACACCCTCGCCGCCGGGCAGAAGCTGGCGGCCGCTGGCGCGCTCAACGTCTCCGGCACCCTGACGAACTCGGGTTATATCAGCGAAGGTCAGGGGGGTTCGGTGTTTCCCAAGGCAGGTTCGTCAATGAGGGTACCGTAGCCTCGACACAGCAACCCGTTTCCGACCGCTACGGCACGATCGTCAATGACGGTCTGATTTCCATGATTGGCCGTAGCGCCATCGTTGCGGACATCGGCGGCAGCATCACCAACGGTCGGCAGGGGCTGATCAAGGCAGGTGTTCCCGTCCAAGGCCCGAGACCATCCTATGTCGTCGGCGTCTTTGGGGCGTCTTCATTGACCAACGCCGGCAACATCGAAAGCCTGCAAAACAATGACGCCGTTTCGCTGAATAGCGGAAGCCTCAGCAACCTGGCGCAGGCAACAATCTCCAGCGTCTCGGCCGGCGTCACGGGCTATGGTGTGGTCCTCAACGCCGGCACGATCTCGGGCGGCACCGACGCCGTCGCGTTCGGCGGCAACCACGCGAATCGGCTGGTGGTGGACCCGGGTGCCCTGTTCCTCGGCACCGTCGACGGCGGTAGCGCGCTCAGCGCACTGGAATTCGCCAGCGGCGGTTCGGCCGGCACCTTCTCAGGGCTGGACCACCAATACTTGCGTTTCGGATCGGTCACGGTGGATGCCGGAGCGGCCTGGACGATGGCCGGGGCCAACACGCTGGCGGCAGGCTACACGCTCACGGACTCGGGCACGCTCACATTGGCCGGCACGCTCTCGAATTCCGGCACGCTGATCGATACGGGCACGCTGACGCTCGCCGGCACGCTGGCCGGAACGGGGCGGCTGTCGCTCGGGGCCGGCGGCCTTCTGGTGCTGCCCGGACCGACCGGCGTCGCCGAGACCATCGTCGGACTGAACCAGGGCACCATCGAGTTCGTCCAGGACTTCGAAAGCTTCGTCGGCTACGGGGCGCGCCAGCTCACCCTCTCCGGCAACGTCGTGCTCAACCTCGCCGGCGGATACACGCCCGCGAGCTTCGACGTGACGCATGCCGGCGGCAACACCTTCATCACCGCCTGTTTCGACGGCGGCACCGAGATCACCACGGCGGAGGGCCCCCGCACCGTGGAGACGCTGAACGAGGGTGACCGCGTGCTCACGGCGACGGGACGGCTGGCGCCGGTGCGCTGGATCGGCCATCGCCGGACCGACCTCGCGAAGCACCCGCGGCCATACGACGTGATGCCGGTGAGGATTCGCGCGGGAGCGTTCGGCGAGGGGTTGCCCGAGCGTGACCTGGTGCTCTCGCCCGACCACGCCGTGTTTATCGACGGCCGGCTGATCCCGATCCGCCATCTCATCAACGGTGCCTCCATCGTGCAGGAAACGCGCGAGAGCGTGACCTACTGGCACGTGGAACTGGACCGCCACGATGTCATCCTCGCCGAGGGGATGGCGTGCGAGTCCTATCTCGACACCGGCAATCGCTCCGCGTTCGAGAACGCGTCGGGCGCCGTCGCGATGACGCCGGACTTCGCGCGCGCGGTGTGGGCCGACGAAGGTTGCGCGCCGATCGTGACGGACACGGCAGACCCGGCGCTGCGCGCACTGCACACGCGCCTGCTTGCCCGCGCAACGCGGGAAGCGCGCGCCGCCGCCTAACCGGCCAGCACGCGCCGGTAGACCGGCAGGTCCACGTTGCCGCCGGAGAGCACCACGGCCACGTCGCGGCCGCGCATCGCCTCTCGCTCGCGCAGCAGGGCGGCGAGCGGCGCCGCGCCCGCGCCCTCGGCCACCTGGTGCGTGTCCTGGAAGAAGATGCGCATCGCCGCCTCGATCTCGGCATCGCTCACCGCGACGACGCGGTCCGCACCCTTGCGGTAGATCGCGAGCGCCTCGGGCACGGGCACGCGCACGGCCAGCCCGTCGGCCATCGTCTGCGCGGTGTTGGTCGCGACCGGCTCGCCACGCTCGAAGGAGAGCTTGACGCATGGCGCGCCCTGCGTGACCACACCCACGATGCGGGTTGCGAGCCCCAGCGCGTCGCGCGCCGCGATAACGCCGCAGATGCCGGAGCCGCCGCCGATCGGTACGTAGACAGTATGAAGATCGGGGAGTGCCATGAACAGCTCGAGCCCATAGGTCGCGACGCCACGCACCAGCTCCCGGTGGAAGGGCGGCACCATGAACAGCCCCTCCGCCTCGGCGATCCGCGCCGCCTCTGGCCTAGCCGCGTCGAAATCGTCACCGAACTCGATCAGCTCCGCGCCGAAGGCGCGCATCGCCGCGTTCTTCTCCACCGAATTGCCGTGCGGGACGACGATGACGGCGCGCATGCCGGCGCCAACCGCCGCGCGCGCCTGGCTCTGCCCGTGGTTGCCGCGCGTCGCCGTCACGATGCCGCGGACCCCGGGGTGTTCCCGCCGCAGCCAGTCGATGAAGGTGACGCCGCCGCGGACCTTGAAGGCACCGGTGGGTGCGTGGTTCTCGTGCTTGACCCAGACGCGCGCGCCGGCGCGCTCGGACAGCAGCGGCCAGAGATGCTGCGGCGTGGCCGGAACCTGCCGGTGCACGAGATCGGCGGCTTCCTGCAGCTCGTTCAAGCTAAACATAAGGAGACTCCCAAGGACTTACGCGCCGAGGATGAGCGCGCGGATTCTTTCCGGATCGGAATGACCCATGATGGCGGCGGCGAAGTGCTGCGCCTCCTCGATGTCGAGCGCGCGCACTGCCTGCTTCACCCGCGGCACGGCGCTCGCCGACATGCTGAACTGGCGCAAGCCGAGCCCGACCAGCAGGCGCGTGAGCCGCGGGTCGGCCGCCATCTCGCCGCAGACCGAGACCGGCACGTGGAAGCGCAGCGCCGCCTCCGTCGTGAACTGGATGAGCCGCAGCACGGCCGGGTGCAGCGGATCGTAGAGCGTCGCCACGGCCGCCTCACCGCGATCCACCGCGAGCGTGTACATGGCGAGGTCGTTGGTGCCGATGGCGAAGAAATCTGCCTCCTGCGCCAGCGCGTCGGCGGCAAGCGCCGCGCCCGGCGTTTCCACCATGATGCCGAGCGGCGGCAGCTCCTCGGGGATGCGCGCACCGAGCCGGCGCAGGCGGCGCGCGGTGCGCAGCAGCTGCTCGCGCGCCTCGCGCAGCTCCGCCGGCGTGTTGACCATCGGCAGCAGGATGCGCACCGGCCCGACGACCGCGGCCCGCAGGATCGCCGCGAGCTGGGTGCCGAGCAGCTCCGGCTGGCGCAGCAGGAGACGGATGCCGCGCAACCCAAGTGCCGGGTTGGCGTCCGGCACCTCAGGCACCATCCCGGCGTTGGCCAGCGCCTCGATCTGCTTCTCGCCGCCCCAGTCGAGCACGCGGATGGTGACGGGATCGCCGCCCATCGCCTCGACGATGGCGCGGTAGGTCTCCGCTTGGTCGTCCTCGTCCGGCGGCGCCTCGCGGTTCATGAACAGGAACTCGCTGCGCAGCAGGCCGATGCCAACGGCGCCGGACTGCGCGATCAGTGGCAGCTCCGCGGGCAGCTCGAGATTGGCAGCGAGCTCGATCGGCGTGCCGTCGCGCGTGACGGCGGGCAGCCGGCGAAGCTGCGCGAGGCGCTGGCGCTCCTTGGCATAGGCCAGGATCCCGCGCCGCGCCGCCGCGCGCGCCGGGGCACCGGGGTTGATCACCACCTCGCCGGTGCCGCCGTCGAGGGCGACGATCCCGCCACCCCGCAGGGCCGCGGTCAGCCCCGCGACGCCGAGCACCGCGGGCACGCCGAGTGCGCGCAGCAGGATCGCGGTGTGCCCGTCCGCGCCCCCCTCCTCGGTCAGCACGCCGGCGAGCTTGGCGGGCTCCAGCAACGCCGCGTCGGCCGGGCGCAGGCCTTCCGCCACCAGCACCGCGCCCGGCGGCAGGTTGGTAAAACTACGAAACGGCGTGCGCGTGAGGTTGCGCACCATGCGGCGCGTGATCTCGCGCACCTCCTCCGCACGGCGGCGGCGGCCGGGGGCATCGCCGGGCAGCGCCAGCAGTGCCGCGACGATCTCCTCGCAGGTGTCGGCAAGTGCCGTCTCGGCCGAGACCAGACCCTGGGTAATGCGCTGGCGCGCACCGCGCAGCAGCCGCGAGCCGTCGAGCATCTGGACATAGGCCTCAAGCAGCGGCGCGATTTCCGCCTGGCTCTCCTCCGGCAGGATCGCGAGCCTGGCGCGCAGCTTGAGAAGCTGGGCGCGCGACTGGGCGACAGCGGCATCGAGGCGGGAAGTCTCGGCGGCACTGTCCGCGGCCTGGATGCGCCGGCGCAAGATCGGTGCCTCTTTCTCCTCGGCGGTGAAGACCGGCCCGATGGCGACGCCCGGCGAGACCGCGATGCCCTGCAGCCGACGCTCGCGCTTTGCTGCCTCCGCCATCAGCCCCGCTCAACCATCAGTCGGCCCCCATCGATTGGTCCCCGTCAATCGCTCTCGCCGAAGCCGGATTCGACCAGGCCCGCCAGTGCCTCCAGCGCCTCGCGCGCGTCCCAGCCCTCGGCACGCAGCTCAATCTCGCTGCCGGGACCCGCGCCGAGCAGCATCAGCCCCATGATGGAGCGCGCGGAAACGCTCTGCCCATCCTTGATCACATCGACATTAGCGCCGAAGCGCTCGGCCAGGGCCACGAATTTCGCCGCCGCCCGTGCATGCAGCCCGCGCTGATTGACAATCCGCAACGATCGCGTCAGCACCGGCACGCTCGCCGGGCGATCCTCCCGGCTCTCGTCGTCCGTCACGTCAATGCGGCTTAGCGGGGACGTGGCCGTTCAGCGCCTCGGCCGGCTCGCCCGGCTGCGCGAGTTCGGAGGCGCAGGCGATGTACTTGCGCCCGGCGTCGCGCGCCACCGCCACCGCGTCGGCGAGCGTGCGGGTGGAGCGCACCTTGGCGAGCTTGACCAGCAGCGGCAGGTTGACGCCCCCGATCACCTCCACGGCGCGGCCTTGCATCTGCTTCATCGCAAGGTTGGAGGGCGTCCCGCCGAACATGTCGGTGAGGAGGACCACGCCATCGCCGGAATCGACGTCGGCGATTCGGCTCTCGATCTCGGCGCGCCGGCTCTCCATGTCGTCGTCGGGCCCGATGCACACGGTCGCGACCTGCCGTTGCGGCCCGACGACGTGTTCCATGGCGCGTCGCAGTTCGTCGGCGAGATGGCCGTGGGAGATGAGAACGAGTCCGATCATGGTGCCTTGGTGGGACGGATTACCGGCGCGACTCAGGCGGCGCCCCGATGGGCGGTCGCGCGCTGCGGCGCAGCACCCTCGCGGGCGAGTTCACGATGCCGGGTGCTCACGCGCCAGCCTTGTCCTGTGAGATGCTTCGCCAGTGTCTCGACCATGTGCACCGAGCGGTGACGTCCGCCGGTGCAACCCACCCCTATGGTTACGTATTTTTTGCCCTCTTGGACGAAACGTGGCAAGAGCAAGGCAAGCAGACTGGTGACGTTGTCCAGAAAAGGCGCGAAATCCGCGTCCGCCTCCACGTAGGCGCCGACCGCCGGGTCCAATCCCGTCAGCGGTCTTAAATTGAGATCATAGTGAGGGTTACGGAGGAATCTTACGTCGAGGACGAGGTCCGCCTCGCGCGGCAGCCCCGCGGGATAGGCAAAGGAGACCAGCGTCACGGCCAAGGACGGCGCCGCCTCGTCCCCCGGCGGATGGGCGTAGCGCGCCTCGATTCGCTGGCGCAGCTCCGAGAGCGGCAGGTCCGAGGTGTCGATGACGAAGTCCGCCGCCTCTTGCAGCGGCGCGGTGATGCGCTGCTCCTCCGCGATGCCGTCGGCGACCTGGCCGAGCAGCGCCAGCGGGTGGCGGCGCCGGGTCTCGGTGAAGCGCCGCAGCAGCACCGACTCGTCCGCCCAGGCATAGACCAGTTCCGGCCACAGCGCGGGGTCCTCCTGCAGCCGCGCCAGCGCCGCGAGCACCGCGCCTGCATCGAAGCCGCGCGAGCGCGCATCGACGCCGATGGCCAGCCGCCGCGCGCCGCCCTCGCGTGCCAGTGCCCCGATCATGCCGAGCGGTGGGTTGTCCACCGCCTCGAAGCCGATGTCCTCCAGTGCCCGCAGGATGGACGCCTTGCCAGCCCCCGACAGGCCCGTGACCAGCACCACGGGCACGCGCGCGGTCAAGGCGAATCCCCGAACGCGCCGGCGACTGAGGCAATCCGCCCCGTCGCCGCATCGAGCGCGCGCTCGAGCAGCGCGGCGGCGGAAGCGGGCCGCGGGTCGAGCAGGATTTCGGGCACACCGTGGACGCGCCCGGCCGGCTCGGGCAGCCTCGGTACCTCGCCACCCGACACCAGCCGTGCCGCGAGCGCGAGGCGCGCCGCGCCGAGATACGGCAGGCGCAGGATGCCGAGGCCGCGGATCTCGAGCAGCCCCGCCAGGGCCTCCGGCGCCCGGGCGACCCCGTCCTCGACCTCGACCCGATCGTCGGCCACCAGCACGAACCCCCTGTCGAGCAGGCGCAACAACAGATCCGACTTGCCGGAACCCGGGGGGCCGATCAGCAGCACCCCCGCGCCCGCGCGCGCGGCACAGCTCCCATGCACCTGCATCCCGCGACAGCATGAACCTTTCTCAATCTCCGTGGAAGCGGCAGATTGGTGAAGAGAGAATAAGGAAACGACGATGGACGACCCGCCGGTACTGCTCACGCGCGACGCGCGGGGTGTCGCGACGGCGACGCTGAACCGCCCCGCACGCGGCAACGCCTATGACGAGGCGATGCTGGGCGCGCTGATCGACGGACTGGCGACCTTCGGCAACGCGCGGGCACTGGTCATCCGCGGCGCCGGAAAGCATTTCCAGGCAGGGGCGGACATCAACTGGCTGGGCCGCGCGGCGAATTATCCGCCGGAGCCGGCCTTTGCCGCCTCCATGGCGACAACGCGGGCAATGCAGATGCTCAACGAGATCTCCTGCCCCACCATCGCGGTCGTGCAGGGTGCGTGCTTCGGCGGCGGCTGCGGCATGATCTGCTGCTGCGACGTGGTCCTCGCCGACCCGGAGGCGATCTTCGGTCTCACCGAGGTGCGCGTCGG
>JAJZUI010000132.1 GCA_021847175.1 Pseudomonadota bacterium | reverse complement strand
CGGCTCCTTTCGCCCGGCAAAGAACCCACCCCGCCGCAACACCCGCAGCATGGCAACGGCGGCAAGGAACGCGATCGTCGTCGCGCACACCCCGCCCAGCCCCGAGTTATCGTCGAGCCGGTTCGGGTTCACCGTTGCCAGCACCGGCGGCGGCGGTCCCTCCGCCTTGTGGTGATCGAGCACGATCACGTCGGTCAGATCGCCGTGCACCGCGAACACATCCGCCGCCGCTGTTCCGCAATCGACACAGACGATCAGCGATGCGCCCCGCACCCACAGCGCCCGCATCGCCGGCGCATTGGGCCCATAGCCTTCCGAGGTCCGGTCCGGGATATGCGTCTCCACCGGGCAGCCCAGTTCGCCCAGCAGCGAGGCCAGCAGCGCCGTCGCGCAGCCGCCGTCGACGTCATAATCACCCAGGATCGCGACGGTCTCGCCCGCGCGCACCGCGGCTGCCAGCCGCTCGGCCGCCGCGCCCATGTCCACGAGGACGGAAGGGTCGGGCAGGGCGGCCCGCAGCGTCGGTGCCAGGAAGTCGGCGGCTTCCTCCGGGCCCACCCCGCGCGCCGCCAGCAGCCGTCCCACGATCTCCGGCAGCTCGAGCCGCTGCGCCATCGCCAGCGCCGCCCGCTCGTCGCCCCCGCGCCAGCGCCAGCGGCGGCCGCTCGCGCTTCGGCCGACCCCGAGCGCCGGCCCGGAATCCTCCCCCGCCAGCGCGCCCGCTAAACCTGGATCCATGTTTTGGTAGCGAAATTATGGTGCGCCTCGACATAGCGCACGGTGCCGGACTTGCTGCGCATCACGATCGAATGCGTCGTCGCCCCTTTCCCGAACCACCGCACGCCCCGCAGCATCGCGCCGGACGTGACCCCCGTCGCCGCGAACACCACGTCCCCTTTCGCCATCTCATTGACCGTGTAGACATGGTTCGGGTCCGTCACGCCCATCTCGCGGGCCCGCGCGATCTGCTTCTCGTCCTCGAACATCAGCCGCCCCTGCATCTGCCCGCCGATGCAGCGCAGCGCCGCCGCCGCCAGAACACCCTCCGGCGCGCCGCCCGACCCCATGTAGATATCCACCCCGCTCTGCGGTTGCGCGGTCGCGATCACGCCCGCCACGTCGCCGTCGGAGATCAGCATGATCCGCGCGCCCGCCTCGCGGGTCTTCGCGATCAGCTCCTTGTGCCGGTCGCGGTCGAGGATGCAGGCGACCAGGTCACGCACCTCGCATTTCCTGGCCTTCGCGAGCTCGCGAAGGTTCTTGCCCACCGGCTCCCCCAGTCCCACCACGCCGTCCGGCAGCCCGCCGCCCACCGCGATCTTCTCCATGTAGATGTCGGGCGCGTGCAGGAAGTTGCCGTGTTCGGCGAGCGCAACGACGGCCATCGCGTTTGGCCCGCCCTTCGCGGTCAGTGTCGTCCCCTCCAGCGGATCGACCGCGATATCCATCGCCGGTCCCCCCGCGCCCACCTTCTCGCCGATGAACAGCATCGGCGCCTCGTCCATCTCGCCCTCGCCGATCACCACGGTGCCCTCGATCGCCACCGTGTCGAAGGCCTTGCGCATCGCCTCCACCGCGGCGCCGTCGGCCTCGTTCTTCTTGCCGAGCCCCATCCACCGGCTCGCCGCCAGCGCCGCCGCCTCGGTCACCCGCACCAGCTCCAGCGCCAGGTTGCGGTCGGCATGCCGCACGATGTCCATCACGCTTCCCCTTCCTCGATTCGTATCCGCACCGGCTTTTCCAGTACGGAGCCAAGCGCGTCGATGCGCGCCAGCGCCGCGTCGATCGCCGCTTCCGGTGCGTCGTGCGTCACCAGCACCACCGGCACCGCCTCGCCGGGCTTGCGCCCGCGCTGCAGCATCGATCCGAGTGAAACCCCCTCGTCGCGCAGGATCGCGGCGACGTCCGCAATGACGCCCGGCTGGTCCACCACCAGGAGCCGCAGATAGGACGGCCCCACATGCTCGCGGATCGGCACCGAGGGCGCGTCGGACAGGTCGCCCGACCCCGCTCCCCACACCGGCGCCGCCCGCCCGCGCGCGATGTCGATCAGGTCCGCGACCACGGCGGAGGCCGTCGGCCCCGCGCCCGCGCCGCGGCCCTCCAGCATCACGCGCCCCACATGGTCGCCCACCGCCACCACCGCGTTGAACACGCCATCGACGCGCGCGAGCGGTGCCGCCGCCGGCAGCATGCACGGATGCACCCGCGTCGAGATCCCGCGCCCCTCGCGCCGTGCGATGCCGAGCAGCTTGATCCGGTAGCCCAGCTCCTCCGCGAACCCGATATCGAGCATGGAGATGCCGCGGATGCCCTCCACATGCACGTCCTCGAACGCCACCGGCCGTCCGAACGCGATCGCCGCCAGGATCGCGAGCTTGTGCGCGGCGTCGATCCCGTCGACGTCGAAGGACGGGTCCGCCTCCGCGTAGCCGAGGTCCTGCGCCTCCTCCAGCACGTCCGCGAAGCCGCGCCGTTCGTTGCGCATTGTTGTCAGGATATGGTTGCACGTCCCGTTCAGTATGCCCGCGACGGAGGTGATCCGGTTCCCCGCCAGCCCCTCGCGCAGCACCTTGATCACGGGGATTCCGCCGGCCACCGCCGCCTCGAACGCGAGCGGCGTCCCGCGCGCCTCCGCCGCGCGGGCCAGCGCCGCGCCATGCACCGCGAGCAGTGCCTTGTTGGCTGTCACCACCGGCTTGCCGGCGGCCAGCGCCACCTCCACCACGCGCCGTGCGATCCCCTCGGACCCGCCGATCGCCTCCACCACCACATCGATGCCCGCATCGGCCGCCATCGCCGCCGCATCCGCGAACCACGCGGCCTCGCCCAAGGGCAGCCCGCGGTCGCGCGCACGGTCCCGCGCCGCCACGGCCACCACCTCGATCCGCCGCCCCGCCCGCGCCGCGACCACGTCCGCATTGGCCGCGAGCATGGAAGCCACGCCCCCGCCCACGGTGCCCAACCCCGCCAGCCCCACGCGCAACACGTTGCTCATTCCGCCACCGTATTCGTTTCCGTATCAGAAGGAGCAGCATTGTCGCGCCCCTGCAGGAAGCCGCGTATGTTCCGCACCGCCTGGCGCAGCCGCTGCGTATTCTCCACCAGCGCGATCCGCACATGGCCGTCGCCATGCTCGCCGAACCCGATCCCCGGCGCCACCGCCACCTTCGCGCGTGCCAGCAGCAGCTTGCTGAACTCCACGCTGCCGAGATGCGCAAGGCGCGGCGGGATCGGCGCCCACGCGAACATGGATCCCTCCGGGTTCGGCATCTCCCACCCCGCGGCGGCAAGCCCCGGGATCAGCACATCGCGCCGCTCCCGGTACAATTGCCGCATCGCCTCCACGCAATCCTGCGGCCCGTTCAGCGCCGCCGTCGCCGCCACCTGGATCGGCGTGAACGCGCCGTAGTCGAGATAGGACTTCATCCGCGTCAGTGCCCGGATCAGCTCCCGGTTTCCCGCCGCGAACCCCATCCGCCATCCCGGCATGGAATAGGTCTTGGACAGCGACGTGAACTCGACGGCGATGTCCTTCGCTCCCTCCACCTGCAACAGCGACGGTGGCGGCTTGTCCCCGAAATAAATCTCCGCATAGGCAAGGTCGGACATGATCCAGATCTCGTGCCTGCGCGCGAACGCCACGATCGCGCGATAGAAATCGAGATCCGCCAGCATCGCCGTGGGATTGGACGGAAAGTTCACGATCAGCGCCGTCGGCTTCGGCACCGAATGCCGCACCGCCCGGTCGAGCGCCGCCAGCATTTCGTCCCCCGGCTCCGCGGGGATGCTCCGCACCGACGCTCCCGCGATGATGAACCCGAACTGATGGATCGGGTACGAAGGGTTCGGCACCAGGATCGTGTCGCCCGGCGACGTGATCGCCGCCGCCAGGTTCGCGAGCCCCTCCTTCGAGCCCAGCGTCGCCACCACCTCCGTCTCGGGGTCCAGCCCCACCCCGAACCGCCGCGCGTAATAGCCCGCCAGCGCCCGCCGCAGCCCTGGAATTCCCTTTGAGGTGGAATAACGGTGGCTGCGCGGGTCCTGCACCGTTTCCACCAGCTTCGCCACGATATGCGACGGCGTCGCGCTGTCCGGGTTGCCCATGCCGAGGTCGATGATGTCCTCGCCCGCGGCACGCGCCGCCGCCTTCGCCGCGTTCACCTCGGCGAAGACATAGGGCGGAAGGCGCCGGATGCGGTGGAATTCCTCGGCCATCGTCAGATCCCGTTCGCTGCGCGCCTCGTGGCGTCTCGCGCGTGCCGCGTCAACCGGCCGCCGGCACCAGCTGCGCCACGCCGCCGCCGCCCGGCCCATAGGCGGCGACGGTCATGGCACTATCCGGCACCCCGTCGCGCCGCAGCACCGCCGCGATCGCCGCCGCCCGCGCCCATGCCAGCCGCAACGCCGCGACCTGGATCGCTGGCTCGTTCCCCAGCGCCTCGCCGAACCCCGTTACCGCGACCACGGAGGCCGACCGCGCGGCCGCCAGCCGCTTCAGCGCCGCCTCGTCGTCCGGCGAGAGCACGGCGGAGCCGCGCGCGAACCGCACCGCGACCGGCTTGCCGGTGCCCGCGGGCGGCGGCGCCGGCGGGATCGGCGGGGCCGGGGGCAGCGGTGACGCCTGCGTCAGCCACGGCACGCCCGGCAGGTTCGGCGGCGGCGGCGGCGCCGCGGGGATCGCAAGGGAAGCGTCTCCCACCGCCTCGGCAACCGGCCCGCTGCCGGGCGCCGGGGCAGGGGCCGTCGCGGCGGGCGCGGCCGCAGCTGGCTGGCTTCCCACCGCTGCCATCCGCGCCCCCATTGCGTTCGCCCCCGGCGCGGGCGGCGGGGCAGGGGCGGGCGGCGGCGCCGCCACTGGCTGCGCCAGCGCATAGGCGCCGTTTTCCTGGTCCTGCAGCAGGCTGCTCGCCGCTTCCGCGCGCGCCCTGGCGCTCAGCGCCTCGGGCCGGGACGGGATCGTCGCCAGGTTGGGGTAGGGGGCGTTGATCCCCGGCGGCTGCGGCCGATTCTGCGCGATCTGCCCGCCCTCCAGGTGGTGCCACCATGCCACCGGGTCGTAGGAACCCACGCCATTCGCGCACCCCGCCAGCGCCAGCGCCAGCATACCAGCCCCGAGTTTCCCGAGCCCGCCCATCGGCGGACCTTGAACGTCGCGGGACCGCTCGCTAACACCCCGCCTCATTCTGCGCATCCACGACCCCTGCCCGTAGCAGCGCCATGCTGCCCCGCCGGGTCCGCGAAGAAAAGGACACCCAGCATATGGCCGACAAGCCCGGGCCCGAGACGCCGAAACCCGACCAGGCCGCCGGGTACCGCCTCCCCGACGCCGCGGAGATCGGCCGCTCGATGGCCGACGTCGCCGAGCGCTCCCAGCGCATCGTCTCGGAGTGGCTGAAGCGCCAGGCCGAGGAAGGCCCGGAATCGCCGGACCCGCTCAACATCGGCGCCGCCTTCATGGCGATGACCGCGAAGCTGATGGCCAACCCCGCCCACCTTGTCCAGGCGCAGCTCGGCCTCTGGCAGGACTACATGTCCCTCTGGCAGTCCACCGCGCGCCGCATGATGGGCATGGACACAACGCCGGTGATCCAGGCCGACCCCGCCGACCGTCGCTTCAAGGACGATGCCTGGCGCGACAGCGAGGTGTTCGACTTCATCAAGCAGTCCTACCTGCTTTCCGCCCGCTTCGTGCAGGACGTGGTCAGCCACGTGGACGGTCTCGACGAACGCACCGCGCAGAAGGTCGACTTCTACGCCCGGCAGTTCATCGACGCGATGAGCCCGTCGAACTTCCTGCTCACGAACCCGGAGGTGCTCCGCCGCACCGCGGAGACCGGCGGCGAGAACCTGTTGCGCGGCCTCAACAACCTGCTCGCCGACCTCGAGAGCGGGCGCGGCAAGCTGCGCATCAAGATGACGGACATGGACGCCTTCCGCATCGGCGAGAACATCGCGGTCTCGCCCGGCAAGGTCGTGTTCCAGAACGACCTCATCCAGCTCATCCAGTACGCGCCTACCACCGAGAAGGTGCTGAGGCGCCCGTTGCTCGTCATCCCGCCCTGGATCAACAAATTCTACATCCTCGACCTCCGCCCCAAGAACTCGCTGGTGCGCTGGGCGGTCTCGCAGGGCCACACCGTCTTCATGGTCTCCTGGGTCAACCCGGATGCCAGGCTGGCCGAGAAGGATTTCGAGGACTACATGCGCGAGGGTATCCTCGAGGCGCTGGAGGCCATCGAGAGAGCCACCGGCGAGTCCGCCATCAACGCCATCGGGTACTGCCTCGGCGGCACCCTGCTCGGCGCGACGCTCGCCTGGATGGCCGCCCACAGCGACGACCGCATCAAGTCCGCCACCTTCTTCGTCTCGCTGCTGGATTTCCGCGAATCCGGCGAGCTCAACGTCTTCATCGACGAGGAGCAGCTCAAGATGCTGGAGGAGCGGATGAGCCGCCGCGGCTATCTCGAAGGCTCGGAGATGGCCACCACCTTCAACATGCTGCGCGCCAACGACCTCATCTGGTCCTTCGTCGTCAACAACTACCTCCTCGGCAAGGACCCGTTCCCCTTCGACCTCCTCTATTGGAACGCGGATTCCACGCGCATGCCCGCGCGCATGCACTCGTTCTACCTTCGCAACATGTATCAGGAAAACCGCCTCGTCCAACCCGGCGGCATCGTGCTCGAGGGTACGCCGATCGACCTCTCCAAGGTCCGGATCCCGGCCTACTTCATCTCCACCCGCGAGGACCACATCGCCCCCTGGCGCGCCACCTATCGCGGCGCGCACCTGCTCTCCGGCAGGAACCGCTTCGTCCTCGCCGCCTCCGGCCATATCGCGGGCGTCGTCAACCCGCCCGAGGGCAGCAAGTACAACCACTGGATCAACGAGGACCTGCCGGAAGCGCCGGAGGACTGGCTCGCCGGTGCCTCCGAAATGGCCGGCTCCTGGTGGCCGGACTGGCACCGCTGGGTGAGCAACCACGACAAGCGCATGGTCCCCGCGCGCGAGCCGGGCTCCGGCAAGCTCAAGCCGATCGAGGACGCGCCGGGCAGCTACGTCAAGCTCCGCATCAGTTGATGCCTGGCGCCTCCCCCGGCTAACGTTCCCGGAACGAACGGGGGAGGCAAGAATGCTGATGGGCCTGATGCAGCACCAGCCCCTGCTGGTGTCCTCCATCCTGCGCCACGCCGCGCGCCACCATGCCGAGGGCGAGGTCGTCTCCCGCCGCGACGACGCCACGCTCGCCCGCACCAGCTACGCCGCCCTCGAAAGACGCGCCCGCCGCCTCGCCAATGCCCTCCTGGCACTCGGCGCAAGACCGGGCGAGCGCGTCGGCACGCTGGCGATGAACTCCGACCGCCATCTCGAGCTTTACTACGCCGTCATGGGGACCGGCGCCGTCTGCAACACCATCAACCCGCGCCTCGCCCACGGCGACATCGCCTACATCGCCGACCACGCCGAGGACGGAATTCTGTTCGCGGACCCCGCCTTCGCGCCCATCGTCGCCGCCGTCGCCCCGAAGCTCGCCAAAACCCTGCGCACGGTCGTCATCCTCTGTGCCGAGCCCGACATGCCGGACCTCCCTCTCCCCGCCGGCATGACCCTCCACTGCTACGAAACCCTCCTCGCCGGTCACAACGAGGACTACGCCTGGCCCGCCTTCGACGAAAACGCCGCGTGCGGCCTCTGCTACACCTCCGGTACCACCGGCCGGCCAAAGGGCGTCCTCTTCTCCCACCGCGCCACCGTCCTGCACGCGATGACGATGGCGATGGGCGACGTCACCGGCCTGCGCGCGACGGACCGCGTGCTGCCCGTCGTGCCGATGTTCCACGTCAACGCCTGGGGCCTTCCCTTCGCCGCCCCCATGATCGGCGCCGCCCTCGTCCTCCCCGGCCGCCACCTCGACCCGGACTCGATCATTTCGCTGCTCGACGGCGAGCGCGTCACCATCTCCGGCGGCGTCCCCACGGTCTGGCTCGGCGTGCTTGCGAAGCTGCGCGAGCGGGGAGCGCGCTTCGCCACCCTCCAGCGCCTGATGTCCGGCGGCTCCGCCGTTCCCCGGGCGCTGATGGCCGAATACGCGAAACTCGGCGTCACCATCTCCCATGCCTGGGGCATGACCGAGAGTTCCCCCGTCGCCACCTGGAACTCCCCGAAACCCTCGACGCTCGCGCTGGACGCCGAGGCCCGCCTCGACGAACAGGCGACGCAGGGCCGCGCCGTCTTCGGCATCGACGTCCGCGCGGAAAATGAGGCGGGTGAAACCCCATGGGACGGGCGGACCCAGGGCAACCTCGTCTTCCGCGGCCACTGGGTCGCCAGCGGCTACTACCGCATGCCGGAAACCTCGGTCGGCGACGACGGCTGGTTCCCCACCGGCGATGTCGGCGTCTTCTCGCCCGCGGGCTACGTCGTCCTCACCGACCGCACCAAGGACCTCATCAAGTCGGGCGGCGAATGGATCAGCTCCATCGCCATCGAGAACATCGCCATCGCCCACCCGGAGGTGGCGGAGGCCGCCGCCATCGCTGTTGCGGATCCGAAATGGGGCGAGCGCCCGCTGCTCATCGTCGTCCCGCGCCCCGACTGCACCCCGACGCCGGAATCCCTGCGTGCCTTCTACAAGGACAAGGTCCCAGGCTGGTCGATCCCGGACCGCGTCATCATCGCCGAAAGCCTCCCGCACGGCGCCACCGGCAAGATCCTCAAGACCGAGCTCAGGAAACGCTACGCAGGCTGACGTTGCCGGACCGTCACGACCGACAACGCGCTCTCATCCCGGCATGACGCGCCGGTAGAGATGCCACGTCGCGTGCCCCAGCACGGGCATCGCCACCACCAGCCCCAGGAACGCCGGAACCGACCCCACCAACAGAACCCCGGCGACGATCAGCCCCCACACCGTCATCGACCCCTTGTTCGCCAGCACCGCCCGCACCGAGGCGCGGATCGCCACCGCCAGCCCCACGTCACGATCGAGCAGCAGCGGGAACGCCAGGAACAGCAGGAGCGCCAGCGCGGCGAAGAAAAACCCCACCACGATCCCGATCGCCGCCATCGCATGCCCGGCTGGCGTCGCGAACACGTCATGCACGAACAGGCTCATCGAGACCGGCGGCTTCGGCCCCAGCGTCAGCACATAGATCGCGAACGCCGCCCACAGCCACACCAGCAACTCCGCCACCATCGCCAGGCTCAGCACCACGATCTCGCCGAACGCCGGCGATCGCAACACCCCGAGGGCGTCGCGCGTCGCCATCGTGCCCTCCCGCTCGCGGTTGCGGCTCATCGCATAGAGCCCGAGCCCCGCCACCGGCCCCACCAGCGCGAAGCCGGAAGCGAGCGGGAACAGCAGGTGCAGCAGCCCATGCCCGAACACGACATAGGCCAGCACCAGCCCCACCACCGGATAGAACACGCAGAGGAAGATCGCATCGCTGCGGCAGGCGAGAAAATCGTCCAGCCCCGCCCGCAGCGCGGCGCCGAGATCCCCGATCCCGATCCTCGCGATGCGGACCGGCACGTCGCCGCGCTCCGCCTCCGCCACCGCCCGCCCCGCCGTGCCCACCGCGACACCCGCGAGCCGCAACTGATCCGCGCCCCATTCGATGGGGTTCCTGATCGTCGTCGTCATGGCGTTCCTCCCACGTGACCGAAGTCCGGGGGCGAGAAACAACGGGTCGCGGCCGGTCACGCGCGCCGCGATCCGCCACGCACACAGCATAACACGCGGGCACCCCGGCCCGACGAATTTCGCGTGGCGATAACGTTACGACGTCGCCATGCGGCGCCGCATCAAACCCGCTCGATCAGCGCCGCGATCCCCTGGCCCACGCCGATGCACATCGTGGCGATCGCCCGCTTCTGCCCGCGTACTTCCAGCGCCGAAAGCGCCGTCAGCGCCAGCCGCGCCCCGCTCATCCCGAGCGGATGCCCGAGCGCGATTGCCCCGCCGTGTGGGTTCACATGTTCCGCGTCGTCCGCGAGCCCCAGCTGGCGTGTCACCGCCAGTCCCTGCGCCGCGAACGCCTCGTTCAGTTCGATCACATCCACGTCACCGAGCGAAACCCCGGTCCGCGCCAGCAGCTTCCGCACCGCCGGCGCCGGCCCGATGCCCATGATCCGCGGCTCCACCCCCGCGGTCGCCATTGCCACCACGCGCCCGCGCGGCGTCAGTCCATGCTTCTTGGCCGCCGCCTCGGAGGCGAGGATCAGCGCCGCCGCCCCGTCATTCACGCCCGAGGCATTCCCCGCCGTCACCGTCCCCGGGTTGCGGAACGGCGTCTTCAGCTTCGCCAGCCCCTCCAGCGTCGTGTCCGCGCGCGGATGCTCGTCGGTGTCGACCACCACGTCGCCCTTGCGCCCCTTGATCACGACCGGCGAAATCTCGCGCGCGAAAAAACCCGCCTTCTGTGCCGCGGCACAGCGCTGCTGGCTCCGGTACGCGAACAAATCCTGGTCCGCCCGCGAAACCTGGAACGCCTCGGCCACATTCTCGCCGGTCTCCGGCATCGAATCGATCCCGTACTGAACCTTCATCATCCCGTTGACGAACCGCCAGCCGATCGTGGTGTCGTAGACCTCCGCCGAGCGCGAGAACGCCTCCCCCGCCTTGCCCATCACGAACGGGGCGCGCGTCATGCTCTCCACGCCCCCCGCCAGCATCAGTTCCGCCTCGCCGGTGCGGATCGCCCGCGCCGCGGTCCCCACGGCGTCGAGCCCGGATCCACACAGCCGGTTGATCGTCGCGCCCGGCACATCGACCGGATACCCGGCGAGCAGCGTCGCCATCCGCGCCACGTTGCGGTTGTCCTCCCCCGCCTGGTTGGCGCAACCCACGTAGCAATCGTCGAGCGCACCCCAGTCCACCGAGGCGTTCCTCTCGCGCAGCACGCGCAACGGATGCGCCGCGAGGTCGTCCGTGCGCACATCCCTGAGCGCTCCGGCATAGCGCCCGATCGGCGTGCGCACGAAGTCGCAGATGAAGGCGTCGGCCATCGCGTTTCCTCCGGAAATCCGCGCCCCGTCTAGCACGCCGCCGGCGCCCCGGCGAGGCGCCACCCACCAGCCGTCAGAACGGCATCAGGAAGTTCAGGATCTGCTGCCCCCAGGGCGGCGTCTGCACATCCGTGAGCTGCCCGCGCCCGCCATAGGAGAGCCTGGCCTCAGCCATCCGGTCGAGTGAGATTGTGTTGTTGCTGTCGATATCCTCCGGCCGCGCAACGCCGGAAACGGAGAGCCGCCGCAACTCGCCGCCCACGCGCACCTCCTGCGAGCCGGAGATCACCAGGTTCCCGTTCGGCAGCACCTGCGTGACCACCCCCGCGAGCTGCAACGAAACACCCTCGCTGCGCTTCAACTCCGCCGTCCCCGTGTTGCCGGAAGCGGACGTCGTGGACAGTGCACTTGCGGGGTTCAGCCCCGCGAACATACGCGGCAACTGCGTCTCCAGCCCCAGCACGTTCGGCATCCCCACGGACTGGTTGCTCGCCCGCGTTGCCGTCGTGTTGTTCTTGAGGCTTGCCGTCGAGTTGATGTTGACCACCACGGTAACCAGGTCGCCCACGCGCGCCGCGCGCTGGTCGCGGAAAAAGGCCCGGCTCCCGGGCCGCCACAGCGCATCCGGCGCCGGCCGCGCGG
>JAJZUI010000131.1 GCA_021847175.1 Pseudomonadota bacterium | reverse complement strand
CGAGCAGCCATGCCGTCACGACCGCGAAACACGGCTTCAGGAACTCGGAGGGCTGGATCGCCATGCCCGGCAGCGCGATCCACCGCCTCGCGCCCTTGATGTCCACGCCGATCACCAGCGTCAGCGCCGTGAGTACCATCGCGATCGCGAGCCCCAGCAGCGCCACCCGCCGCACGCCGCGCGGCGACAACATGCTGACCGTGACGACAAGGAACCCGGCGGCGGCGAGGAAGACCACCTGCTTGAGGATGAACAGCTCGCGCGGCACATGGATGCGCGCGGCGACCGCGGGGCTGGAGGCGAGCACCAGGATATAGCCGGTGCCGATCAGCGCGCCGACGCACGTCAGCGTCCAGCGGTCGACGGTCCACCACCAGCGGCCCAGGATCGAATTATCGGCGCGGGAAAGCGCGGGCATCAGGCAGCCTCTCCATCGATTGCGGTCCCGTTGTCCGGGGCAAGGGCGCGGGCGAGGGCGGCGAAGCGCTCGCCCCGCGCGTCGTAGCCGGTGAACTGGTCCCAGCTCGCGCAGGCCGGCGAGAGCAGCACCACCCGCGCCCCCAGCCTCTGCGCCGCGCGGAACGCGGCGGGCACCGCTTCCTCCAGCGTGCCGGCGTCACCGAACGGTACGCCGTGCGCCGCGAGCGTCGCAGCCAGGACTGGCGCGTCGCGCCCGACCAGGAACGCGTGCGCGATGCGCGGAAGCAGCGGCGCCAGGCTCTCGATGCCGCCCGCCTTGGCCATTCCCCCCGCGATCCAGATCACCCGGTCGTAGCAGGCGAGCGCGTAGGCGGCGGCATCGGCGTTGGTCGCCTTGCTGTCGTTGACAAAGACCACCCCGGCGACCTCGGCCACGCGCTGCTGGCGATGCGGCAGCCCGGGATAGGTGCGCAGCCCCTCGGCGATCGCCGTCCGCTTCACGCCGAGCGCGGTCGCGAGTGCCGCCGCCGCCGCCGCGTTCTGGGCGTTGTGCCGCCCCGGCAGGGCCGGCGCCGCGGTGAGGTCGAACACCACGCCTGCGCGGTCGCGCACCACCGTGCCGTCGGCCCATACATCGGCCGGCGCGGAGCCCGAGATCGTCACCAACGGTCGCGAGCCCGCGAGTTCGGTCGCCATCACGCGGCTCGCCTCGTCGTCGATGCCGATAACCGCGGTATCACCCTCGCCCTGGTTGGCGAAGATCCGCCGCTTGGCGCGCGCATAGCCGGCCATGTCGCCGTGGCGATCGAGATGGTCGGGACTGAGGTTGAGCATAACCGCCGCATCGAACCGGAGCGTGGCGATTCGCTCCAGCATGTAGGACGACATCTCGAGCACATAGACGCCGTCGTCCGGAAGCAGCGGCAGCGACAGCGCCGCCGGCCCGAGATTGGCGCCGGCCGCGACCGGCAGTCCCGCCGTCGCCACGATATGCGCAAGCAGCGCCGTGGTGGTGGACTTGCCGTTGGTGCCGGTGATGCCCGCGAAGCGCGCCCGCGAGCCCATGGCGCGCACAGCGACATAGAGGAGCTCGGCGTCCGTCAGGACCGGCACGCCCGCCTCCCGCGCCGCTGCAGCGAGCGGATGCGGCCTGGGCAGTGTGTGCGGAATCCCCGGCGAGAGCACCACCGCGTCGAGCCCCGCCATCCCGAGCTCCTCGACGCGCAGGCCCGCGGTGGCCGCTGCCTCGCGCGCGGCCTCCTTGTCGTCCCAGGCCACGACCGCCGCGCCCATGGCGGCGAGCGCCACCGCCGCCGGCAGCCCGGCCTTGCCCAGCCCCACCACGGCGTAACGTCGTCCGGCGAAGATGTCGTTGCGGAACATCATCGGATCTTCAGCGTCGCGAGCCCGACCAGCGCCAGGATCACCGCGATGATCCAGAAGCGGATAACGATGGTCGGCTCGCTCCAGCCCTTCTTCTCGAAATGGTGATGCAGCGGCGCCATCAGGAACACGCGCTTGCCGGTGCGCTTGAACCAGAACACCTGCACGATCACCGAGACCGTCTCCAGCACGAACAACCCACCCACGATCGCGAGCACGATCTCGTGCTTCACCGCGACCGCGACGGCGCCGAGCGCGCCGCCCAGCGCCAGGCTGCCGGTATCGCCCATGAACACCGCGGCAGGCGGCGCGTTGAACCACAGGAACCCGAGCCCGGAGCCGATCAGCGCCGAGAGGAACACGCAGAGCTCACCCGCCCCCGGCACCGGATGCAGCTGCAGGTAGTCGGCGAAGATCCGGTTGCCCACCAGGTAGGAGATGATCGCGAACACCCCGGCCGCGATGATCGTCGGCACGATCGCAAGCCCGTCGAGCCCGTCGGTCAGGTTCACCGCGTTGGATGCCCCGACCATCACCAGCATCCCAAACACCGGAAACCCATAGCCCAACGGGATCAACACCGACTTGAAGACCGGCACCGCGACGGCGGACCCGAGGCCCCCGCCGGTCGTCACCATGATCTCGGTTGCGGCCGCCAAGCCCAGCACCGCTTGCACGATGAGCTTGCCGCGTCCGGAGAGGCCGCGGAACGAGGCGCGGGTTAGCTTGATCGCGTCGTCGAGCATGCCGAGCACGCCATAGCCGAGGGTCAGCAGCAGCACCGTCCAGACGTAGTGGTTGCGCAGGTCCGCCCACAGCAGCGTGGAGACGGCGAGCGTCGTCAGGATCAGCACGCCGCCCATCGTGGGCGTGCCCTTCTTCTCGATCAGGTGCCGCTCCGGTCCGTCCGGGCGGATCGGTTGGCCGGCGCGCTGCACGGAGCGCAGCCAGCGGATCAGCGGCCCGCCGAACACCAGGCTCGCCAGCAGCGAGGTCAGGCACGCCGCGCCGGACCTGAATGTGAGGTAGCGGATCAGGTTGAACAGGAAGAAGTGAACGCCGGGGTGGCGGGTGAGATCGAACAGCATCAGGCGGCCGCCTCTTCCAGAGCGGCGACGATTCGCGCCATCCGCGATCCCAGGCTGCCCTTCACCAGCACCGCGTCGCCGGCGCGCAGGTCCGCGGCCACCTGCGGCGCCAGCGCGTCCGAATCCTCCGCCCAGGCTCCGCGCAGCCGCTCCGGCACCGCGTCGTAGACCAGCCGCATCAGCCGCCCGCATGCGTGCAGCCGGTCGGCGTCGCGCGCGATGTCGGGCACCAGCGAGAGGTGCTCTTCGGGTCCCGCCTCGCCCAGTTCCAACATGTCGCCCAGCACCGCGACGCGTCGCGTGGCCTTCTGCAACGCCAGCACCGCCAGCGCCGCCCGCACCGAGGGGGCGGAGGCGTTGTAGCTCTCGTCGAGCAGCAGCGCCTCCCCGCCGCGCGCCCGCAGCACCCGCCGCTCGCCCCGCCCGCGCACCGGCGCGAACCCGCAGAGCGCCGCCGCCGCATCGCGCGGCGCGATGCCCAAGGCACCCGCCGCGAGCATCGCCGCGACCGCATTCATCGCCATGTGCGCCCCGGGTGCCGCGAGATCCGTTTCGATCTCGACGCCAAGCACCCGTGCCCTCAGCCGCACCCCCCCGGCGTCGCTCCCGGAGGCGAGCAGCACCGCATCCGCCTCAGCGCCACTGCCGAAGGTGAGCACTTGATGCCCGCCCGCCGCGGCACGCAGCCGCCTGGCGTGCGGCGCCTCGGCGGGGATGATCGCCACCCCGCCCGGCCCCAGCCCGGAGAAGATCGAGCCCTTCTCGTCGGCGATCGCCTCGAGGCTGCCGAGATACCCGATATGCACCGGTGCGATCGAGGTGATCAGCGCCACGTGCGGCCGTGCGAGGTGGGCGAGGGGGGCTACCTCGCCGGCATGGTTCATGCCGATCTCGACCACGGCATAGGCCGCGTCCGGCGCCATGCGCGCGAGCGTCAGCGGCAGTCCCCAATGATTGTTATAGGAGGCGACAGCCGCATGGGTTGTGCCATGCGCCGCGAGGATCCGTGCCAGCATCGCCTTTGCCGTGGTCTTGCCCACGCTGCCGGTGATCGCCGCGACCTTGCCGCCGAAGCGCCCGCGCGCGAACCGCCCGAGATCGGCAAGGCCCTTCAGCGTGTCGGCCACCCGCAGCAGCCGCGCATCGTCCCCGAGCCCCGGAACCTCCGCGTGGACCATCGCACAGGCCGCGCCGCGCGCCAGTGCGTCGGCGACGTAGCGATGCCCGTCGCTCTCGCCCACCAGGGCCACGAACAGATCGCCCGGCGCCAGCGTGCGCGTGTCGATGGAAACGCCGGAGGCATCGGCACCACCCACGCCTCCGGTCGCGGTCCTCAGATCGCTCGCGCTCCACAGCGTCATCGCACCGCCCCCGCGAGCTCGCGGATCACGGAGGCATCGTCGAACGGCAGCACCGTCCGGCCCACGATCTGCCCCTGCTCGTGCCCCTTGCCGGCCACCGCCAGCACGTCGCGAGGGCGCAGCATCGCCAGCCCCTCGGCGATCGCCCGCGCCCGGTCGCCGATCTCGATGGCACCGGGGCAGGCGGCGAGGATGGCCGCGCGGATGGTCGCGGGATCCTCCCCACGCGGGTTGTCGTCGGTGACGATGGCGACATCGGCCGCTCGCGCCACCGCGCCCATCAGCGGCCGCTTGCCGGGATCGCGGTCGCCGCCGGCGCCGAACACCAGGATGATGCGCCCTTGTGTGTGCGGCCGCAGCGCCGCCACCAGGCGCTCCAGCGCGTCCGGCGTGTGCGCGTAATCGACATAGGCCGCCGCCCCGTTGGCCAGCACCGCCGCGCGCTCCATCCTTCCGCGCACCGGCGCCAGGTGCGGCAGATGCGGCCACGGTTCGGTGCCCAGCGCCTCCGCCAGCGCCGCTGCCACCAGCGCGTTGTCGGCCTGGAAGCGCCCTGCCACCGGCAGCATCAGCCGGTGCGTCGCCCCGTGCGCCGCGATGGTGAGTTCCTGTCCCTCCGGCAGCGGCGTGGCGGCGAGCAGGCGCAGGTCGGCCTCCGGCGCCTCGCCCACCACCACGCGGGGCAGCCGCCGCCGCGCCGCGATTGCCGCCAGCGCCGCCGCGGTCTCGCCGTCGAGCGCGGTCGTCGCGACCACCGTGCCGCCGTCGCGCAGCAGTTCTTCGAACAGCCGCAGCTTGGCCGCGCGATAGGTCGCCATCGTGCCGTGATAGTCGAGGTGGTCGCGCGTCAGGTTAGTGAATGCGGCGGCCGCGAAGACGCAGCCATCGAGCCGGAACTGGTCGAGTCCGTGCGACGACGCCTCCATCGCCACATCCGCGACGCCCAGCCGCGCCAGCCGCGCCAGCGTGTTCGCGAGCGTCACCGGGTCGGGCGAGGTGAGCCCGACACCACCTTGTTCGCCTTCCGCAATCACGCCCAGGGTGCCAATGCTCGCCGCGCGCAGGCCCGCGCGGGCCCAGATCTGGCGCAGGAAATCGACGCTGCTGGTCTTGCCGTTGGTGCCGGTAACGGCGGCGAGCGTGCGCGGCGCCGGCCCGGCCAGCGTCGCTGCGATGCGCGCGAGCAGCTGGCGCGGTTCCGCGTGCTCGATCATCGGCCGCCGCGCCACGCCCTCGGGCCATTCGGTGCCCGTGGGGGCGAGCACCGCCGCCGCCCCGCGCGCCACGGCATCGCCGATGAACCGCCGACCGTCGGCGCGCGTGCCGGGCAGGGCCGCGAAGATCACCCCGGGGCCGACGGCGCGGCTGTCGGCGGTGATGCCGGTGATATCGACCGCGCCGCAGCCGGTGCCAGGGTCGAGCGCGCGCAGGGCGGGATCGAGCGCGCGCGGCGTGCCTTCTCGCTTCGTGGCGGCAATCACGTCAGCGAAGCGCAACGGTCTGCGCCGTGCGGCTGGCATCAGCGCGGCGCTGGCCCGCTCCCGCCGCGCCCGGCGGCGGTGGCGGAGGTGGCGGCGGCGGCGCGATGGCGGTGGCGTTGGGTGGCGGTGGTGGCAGCGGCGGCGCGATGCCGTAGGCGCTCGGCGAAGTCGGCACGGAGGCTGGCGCAACCCCGACGGCGTTGGGCGGCATGGGCTGGAACGGGATCACGTCCGGCGCGACGCCGGGCGGCGGCTGCGGTTTCAGGGCCATGGCGAGCTGGGCGTCGATCGCCTGCGCCTCGGCCCCGGTCGCGGGCAGCAGGCCGAGCATCGGGGCGATGCGCGCGATGATCTCGCCCGCGGCGGGTGCGGAGACCTCGCCGGCGGTCGAGAAATATCCCGTGGCCTTGGTGCCGTGCGGCGCGTCGAGCATGACGTAGACGGCGTATTTCGGCGCGTTCATCGGAAACGCGCAGATGAAGGCGCTGACGTTGACGTGCAGGTGATAGCCGTTGGCGCCGATCTTCTCGGCCGTGCCGGTCTTTCCGCCGACGAAATAGCCCGGCACGTTCGCCGCCATGCCGGTGCCGTCGGCGACCACGAGGCGCATCATCTTGCGCATCACGACCGAGGTCGAGTCCTTCATCACCCGCGTGCCGGGAACTTCGGAGCCGAGCGGCACGGCGAGCAGCGTCGCCGGGTGCTGCAGGCCGCCATTCACGATGGTGGCGGCGCCGCGCACGATCTGCATCGGCGGCTCGGTGATGCCCTCGCCGAAGCCCACCGTCATCACCGTCGCCGGCCCCCACTGGCTTGCCGGCTGGAACATGGGACTACCCGCTTCGGGCAGTTGGATCCCCAGGCGACTGAACATGCCCACGCGCCGCAGCCACGCGCGCTGGTCCGTGCCCCCCACCGCGAGGGCGATGTGCGAGGCGCCGAGATTGGAGGAATAGACCAGCACTTCCGGCAGATAGAGCCAGCGGTGCTTGCCCTCGTAGTCGGTGATGGTGAACCGCCCGACATGGATCGGGTGGATGGCGTCGAACTCGTCCCAGGGATGGATGATCCCCTTGTTGAGCGCCATCGAGAGGGTTTCGAGCTTCAGGATGCTTCCGGGCTCGTAGGCGCCCTGCACCGCGCGGTTGAACCGCTCCGCCGGCGTCGAGTTGGCGAAGTTGTTGGCGTTGTAGTCGGGCAGGCTCACGCTCGCCAGCACCTCGCCCGTGTCGACGTTCATCACGATGCCGACGGCGCCGATTGGCTTGAACTCGTGGAACGCATGCGCGAGTACGTCGCGCACCACCGCCTGCACGCGCACGTCGAGCGACAGCCGCAGCGGCCTCGGGTCGCTCAGCAGCCGTTTGTCGAAATACGCCTCTATCCCCATGTCGCCATGCCCGGCGCGGTCGACATTGCCGAGCACCTGGGCGGCGACGCGGCCGAGCGGATAGCGGCGCACCTCGGTCTCGCGGAACCCGACGCCGGGGATGCCGAGATCGTTGATGCGGATCTCCTGTTCCGGCGTGATGTCGCGCGCGACATAGACGAACTGCAGGTTGCTCGACAGCCGCGCGGTCATCGCCGCCACGTTGAGGTTGGGCAGCACCGTCGCGAGCTTTTCCGCCGCGTGCTTCGGGTCCGCGATCTGCCGCGGATCGGCATAGGCGGTCGCCATCGGCACCGAGATCGCGAGGATCTCGCCGTTGCGGTCGATGATCGGGGCGCGGTGCGTGTGGCCCAGCATCGGCAGCGCCGCAGGCGTGGCGGCGAACGCGGATTGCCGCGGCGGCAACTTGGGCACGTTGGTCGCGATCAGCGCCTTGGACGGCAGCATCGGCTGCAGGATCGTGGCGTCGGTGAGCTTCGCGGCTACCGCCACGTACAGCACGACGAAGCCGATGATCCCGACCGTCAGCCTTCGGTGGCTGCGCGCGATGGCCGCGCGGCGCTCGAGGTCGGGCGCCGTGACGCGCACCGTCTCCATGCGCGGAATGCCCCCGGCCGCCGGCGCGCCGAAGCGCCGCGCAGGCGCGGTCGGCTCCGGCGGCGCGCGGTCGGGCAGATCACTCACCGGCTGCCACCGGGCGCGTTGGCCGACTGGCCCTGCGCGGTCCAGGCCATGCCCAGCATCGAGACCGACCCCGTCGGGTGCGCCGGCGTGGGGCGCATCGCAACCGTATGCACCGCCACCGTGTGTATCGCCGCCGGGCGCAGCGGCACGGGGCGCGCCATCGCCACCTGCGCGGTCTGAACGGTCGGCGGCGCGGGCGCCACGCGCCTTCCATACGGATGCGCCACAGGCTGCGCGTCGGCGAGCGTCGTCGTCTGTGACGGCGGCGTATCGGCCAGCAGGCGGCGGATGTCCGGCAGGTGCACCCCCGCGGTGCGGCCCGGCGGGGCGGGCGCGCGCCGGGCAATGACCGCGACGCGTGCCGGCGCGCTCGCGATGACGCTGGGCGGCGCGGGCGGGGGCGGCGCCAGCACGGACGCGACGCGCACCGCGGTCGTGGCCGGCGGCGCGGTATTGGTCGCGCCAACGCTGGATGGGCCAGCTCCGTATGGAACAGCACTGGATGGTGCGGCGGAGGCCACGGCCGGCGCCACGGCAGGCGGCACCGCGCCAGCCGGCGCGCCGGCGGCGGGTGCCGAGGCCATCGGGATGCCGCCGTTCGGAACGGCGCTCGGCGCGTTCCCCGGAACGCCACCCGGCCCGCCATTGGGCGCGGCGCCCGGCACGTCGACCGGCGGCGCCGCTTCCTGCGGCGGCGCGGGTGCCGCCGGCGGCGGGCCGACGGGCGGCAGCCGCGAGGCCAGGTCCGCCATGGTCACGTACTGGCCCGGCTTGGTGGGTGGCAGCTGCAGGAACTCGTTGGAGAGCTGCTGCAGTCGCGTGGGATCATTGAGCAGCGCATATTCCGCCGTGAGCAGCGCCGTGCGCTGCCGCGCCTTGCGGATGTCATTCACCGTGTGGGTGATGCGCTGGTCGAGCAGCTGTGCCGAGAGCTTGGTCTGGTAGAGATAGAGACCGGAGCCGGCGGCGGCGAAAAAGGCCAGGAGCGTGATAGGGCGGATCATGCGGCGTCTCGTGTGATGCTGGCCACCTCTCGCGCGATGGCGCGCAGCCTTGCGCTGCGTGCCCGCGGGTTGGCGGCTATTTCGGCCTCGCTCGGGCGCAGCGCGCGCGGCGTGAGCAGTGCGAACCCGGTCCGGCGTGGCGCGGTTTCCGGGAGATGCCGCGACGGGCGTGGCGCGCGGCCGGCCGCTTCCTGCATGAAGCGCTTCACCAGCCGGTCCTCGAGCGAATGGAAGGCGACGACAACGAGCCGTCCGCCCGGCGCCAGCAAACCGGCGGCCTGCTGGAGTGCTCGCGTGATTTCGCCCAGCTCGTCGTTCACCCGGATGCGCAGCGCCTGGAAGCTGCGCGTCGCGGGATCGATTCCATCGGCGCTTCGCGGCACGGCCCGGCGCACGATCGTGGCGAGCGCGAGCGTGGTGGTGATCGGTGCCTCGGCGCGCGCCGCGACGATCGCGCGCGCGATTCGCCGCGCTGCCCGCTCTTCGCCGAATTCGTAAAGCAGATCAGCGAGTTCGCGTTCCGGCAGATGGTTGACCAAGTCCGCCGCGGTCGGTCCCTCGGCGCCCATCCGCATGTCGAGCGGCCCGGCGGCTCGGAAGCTGAATCCGCGCGCGGGATCGTCGAGTTGATACGACGAGACCCCCAGATCCATTACCACGCCGTCCAGCGCCGCGACGCCGTGGTCGCGCAACAGATTCAGCATCGCGCCGAAGCGTCCCTCGATCAGCGTCAGCCGGCCGGGATAGCGCGCCGCCAGCGCCGCGCCGCGCGCGATCGCCGCCGGGTCGCGATCCAGCGCGAACAGCGTGCAGCCGCGCTCCAAAATCGCCGCCGCGTAGCCGCCGCCGCCGAAGGTCGCATCAAGGTAGACGCCGTCCTTACGCGGCCCCAGCACCTCCATCACCTCGGCCAGCATCACCGGCACATGCCCTTCGGTCGCATGCCCCCTCATGGCGCCACTCCCGGCGCGGCGGGCGGAACAGGGGACGGGGCGGGGACGGCGAGGCGGCGCGACTGCACGCCGAGCCGTGCCTCCGCGGCGCGCCTGGCCGCCGCCTCGGGCGACCAGATCTGGAACTGCCGTCCCATGCCGACAAAGGTCGCGCCCTGCTCGAGCCCCGCCCAGTCGATCAGTTGCTGCGGCAGGACGATGCGCCCCTCCTTGTCCGGCGCCAGCTCCACCGCGTCGGCGTAGAGCGCGATCGCGAGATCCTCCTGGTCGGCGGAAAACAGGTCGAGCCGCGCCATGGAACTGGCGAGCGTGTGGAAATAGCTGGCGGCGAAGCCGTCGATGCAGCGATGGGTATGGTGCGGGCGCAACACCAGGACGGCCTCGCCGTCGGCATTGCGCAGGGCCGCGCGGAAGGGAGCGGGGATGGAGACCCTCCCCTTCGCATCCAGCTTGTTCGGATGGGTGCCCAGGAACTGGGACATCCGGCCAGCCCCTCACTACTGCCTGGCCCACGGGGTGCCCGTCCCCATGGGTTTTCATGGGATAACATGGGTGTCATCGGGCGTAAAGCGGAAACCCCTGGGTTAAGGGGCGTTTTGGGCTTGCGGTCGGCGCGGCCGGCAGGAGGCTTCGTCAGGGATTGCGGCATGGCATGGAGGTTCCGAAAGAGGCTGCCAGACGGCCTGTAAGCCGGGTTCTGTCCGCCCTTTCGGGTGGGACGGCCATTCCTCTGGGACGCGCATCGCTGCGCGCCTCGCGCGACCAACCCGGGCGGCGGGGCGGGACCCCCTGGCTCCGGCTCAAGCTTGCGGCTTGCGCCGAAACCTGCCGCCCCTATTCGGTCTTGCTCCCGGTGGGGTTTTCCGTGCCGCCCCCGTTGCCGGGGGCGCGGTGCGCTCTTACCGCACCGTTTCACCCTTGCCGGCGGCTTGCGGCGCCGGCGGTCTGTTCTCTGTGGCACTTTCCCTGGGGTCGCCCCCGCCGGACGTTATCCGGCACCGTCGTCCCGTGGAGCCCGGACTTTCCTCTCCCGGCTCGCGCCGGCAGCGGCCGTCCGGCCGTCTGGCAATACTGAGATGCCCCCGCGCGCCCGCGACGTCAACCGGCCCGTTGGGCAGCTGGCTCCTGGCCGGCGGCGGCCACGCGCGCGGCCGGCCGTGCCGCCGGCTCGCCGCGGAAGCTCCAGGCATAGACGGCGAGATAGGCGGCCTGGAACCCGGCCGCGAGCAGGAACGGCGCCCGGAAATAGCCGGCCTCGAACAGCGCCCCGGCGATCGCCGGCCCTGCCACGCGTGGCAAGGCGAGGCTGAGCGTGTTGAGCGCCGCCACGGTCCCTCGCCTGGCCTCCCCGACCAGGCTCACGCTCAGCGCCTGGCGCGTGCCGTTGGTGCCGCGGTTGCATAGCGAGCGCAGCACCGTCAGCGCTGCCGCCGAGGCGAAGCCGGGCGCGAAGGGCAGGGCCAGCAGCATCGCCAGTCCCGCGAGCCGCATCCCGATCACCACCGGCAGCGTCCCCAGCCGCTCGGCCAGCCGCGCTGCCAGCAGCGAGGCCCCGGCCGCGGCGGCGAAGCTCGCGGCGATCACCGGTCCGATGCTGGCCGGCCCATGCCCGAAGCGGATCGCGAACCAGTAGGCGAGCAGCGGCCCGGTGAGGCCGGTGCCGAGGCCCAGCAACATGTTGGCGAAGGCGAGGCGGCGCAGCTTCGCCCGCTCCGCCTCCGTGGGCGGCACCGGCTTGCGCCGCGCGGCGGCCGGCCGAGCAGGGTCCGGCAGCGTCACCACGATCGCCGCCCCCGCGAGGCTGATCAGCAGCGCCGCGATGAACACCATCCGCACCGGCGAGACGGCGGCGAACAGCCCGCCCACCGCCATGCCGAGGAACCCCGCGGCGGAGTTGCGCGCGAACTGCCGCCGCCGCGCCTCCGCTGGCGTGAGATCGGCGAGCCAAGCCTGTTCCA
>JAJZUI010000130.1 GCA_021847175.1 Pseudomonadota bacterium | reverse complement strand
TCCGGCGTGCCCGCGCGGCGCAGCGCCGTGCGCTCGATCAGCCCCTCCTGCTGCTCGCGCGAATAGGACTGCCACTGCCGCTCGTAATCCGGGCTGGTGCGCTGGAACCCGGGTGCGACCGCATTCACCGTGATCCCGAACGGTCCCAGCTCCTGCCCGAGCTGCCGCGCCAGCCCGATCTCCCCCGCCTTGGCCGAGGCATAGGCCTGGATACCGGTCAGCGAGGTCCGCAACCCGGCGCCGCTGGCGATGAACACGATGCGCCCCCTGCCGCGCGCCTTCATCCCCGGCACCACCGCCTGCGACGCAAGAAACGCGCCGGTGAGGTTGGCATCGAGCACCGCGCGCCACTCGGCTTCCTCCACCTCCTCCATCGGCTTCGCGCGCTGCCCCAGCACGCCGCCCGCGACATAGACCAGCACATCCGGCGCCCGCCCCGCCGCCGCCGTCGCCGCCGCCACCCATTCGCGCAGCGCCGCGCGGTCGAGGAAATTCACCTGGCGCGTGGCCGCCGGCAAATCCGCCATCTCGGCGAGCAGCCGGTCGGCCGCGAACACCTTGCCGCCCGCCGCCGCGAACCCGCGCGCGATCCCGTGTCCGATGCCGCGCGCCGCTCCCGCCACGAGCACGCATTGTCCGTCGAAGGTGATGTTCACGATGCAGTCCCTCCCATGCGTCCCTCTGCGCGATCAGCCGAACCGTTCGATCGCGAACGGCGCGGTCCCCACCGGCGCCAGGTCCCCGCGGGCGAGGGCGGCCACGATCTCGCCCGTGATCGGCCCGAGCGTCAGGCCGAGATGCTGGTGGCCGAAGGCGTAGAGCACGCGGGGGTCGTTCCCGATGCGCCCGATCGCCGGCAGGTAGTCCGGCAGCGTCGGCCGCGACCCGAACCAGGTCTTCGGCGGCGAATCGAACGGCAGCCCCAGCTCCGCCGCATGCCGCTTCAGAACCTCCCATTTGCGCGCATCGGGCGGCGCGTCCGCCCGCGAGAACTCGACGAAGCTCGTCGCCCGCAACCCGGAACGGAAGCGTGTCGTAACGACAGCCCGCTCGTCGAACACCACCGGCGGCAGCACCTCCGGCCAGCGCGTCTCCTCGGACTGGATGTGATAGCCACGCTCCGCGATCAGCGGCGCAGGCGACCCCGCCTCGCGCATCAGCGCCGCGGAGCGCACGCCGGCGGCGATCACCACCACATCCGCCCCCATCCGCCTGGCCTCGTCGAGCGTCGCGGCACGGCTCTCGATGGAACCGCCCTCGCGCATGATCGCCGCGCGCAGCGCTTCCAGCACCGCGCCGGGATCGGCGACGCTGCCGGTGCCCTCGAACCGCACCCCGTCGATCGGCGGCCGCTTCAGCGCGCCGGTGAGCAGCGCCGTGTCGGCGGCATCGAGATCGCGCCAGCGCACCGCCGGGCTCTCAAAGCCCCGCAGCGCCGCCCGCCCGCGCCGGGCCCCCACGGTACTCTCCCAGGTGACGATATGCCCGCTCTCGCGCAGCAGGTCCGCCGCCCCGATCCGCGCCGCCATCCGCCGCCACGCCGGCATCGCCTCGACCGTAAGCGAGCGCAGCGCCTGCAACCCGCGCTTGAAGTTCGCCGGCTCCGCCGCGCGCAGCAGCCGCCACCCGAACGGCATCCACGCGCCGATCGCGGAGGGCGGCAGGCTCACCGGCCCCCCGAATGTCATCAGACGTCTCGGAAGCGAACGGACTGTCTGCCAGGACGCCAGCGGCTCGTACTGCTCCGTCGCCACATGCCCCGCGTTGCCCCAGGAGGCTGGCGGCCGCTCTCCCGGCGCATCGAGCACCCTCACCGCAACCCCGCGCTCCTGCAGCGCGGATGCGATGCTCAGCCCGACAATCCCGCCGCCCAGGACAATGGCGGAGCGGGCAGGGGGCACCGTCACGGAACGCCGCCGATCCCGTTCGGGAACGGATCGGTCGGATCACGCAACAACGTCGCCTCCGCCGTCACCCAGGCCCGCCCGGTGATGCTGGGCAGGATCGTGCCGCCCTCGCCCTGCTGGTAGCGCCCGGTGAAGCGGCTGCCGATCACGCTTTCCTGCACGAAGTCCACCCCCGGCGCCAGCTCGCCATGCGCCGCGAGGCAGGCGAGCTTGGCGCTCGTTCCCGTGCCGCAGGGCGAGCGGTCATAGGCGGAGCCAGGGCAGAGCACGAAGTTCCGCGAATCCGCCCCCGTGGGCGAGCGCCCGAAGATCTCGATATGGTCGATCTCCGCCCCGTCGCGCCCCGTGACACCTTCCTTCACCAGCGCCCGCTTGATCGCCAGCGCCCCTTGGGTCAGCTCCGGAATATTCCCCGCCTCGATCGGGCACGGCGCGGTATCGGTCAGGAAGAACCAGTTGCCGCCCCACGCGACATCGCCGCGCACCTTCCCCAGCGCCCCGGCCTCCACCGTCACGTCCCGCCGGTGCACGTAGCTCGCCACGTTGGCGACCGTCGCGGTGTTGCGGTCGTGCAGCTCCACCGTGACAATCCCCACCGGCGTCTCGAACCGGTGCACCCCGGGCTTCAGCCGTCCCATATGCGCGAGCGTCACGGCGGTGCCGATCGTCCCGTGCCCGCACATGCCGATATAGCCAACATTGTTGAAGAAGATCACCCCGGCCGCGCACGCGGGATCCACAGGCGCGCACAGCAGCGCGCCTACGATGGCATCGTATCCGCGCGGCTCATTGAGCGCGAAGGTGCGGAACCCGTCGAACCGCTCGGCGAAAATCCGCCGCCGCTCGGCGAGCGGCCCGGACCCGAGCTCCGGACCTCCCTCGACGATCAGCCGCGTCGGCTCTCCCTCGGTATGGGAGTCGATGACGCGCATCGCGCTCAGGCCGCCTTGCCGCGGACGCCGTGACCAGCCGTCTCCTTCGTCCACGCCGCGTACCACGTGTCGAACAGGGCAAGCTGCGCCTTGGCATACTGCGCCTGCGCCTCCGACAGCGCGTCCGTCTCGTTGAAATGCAACTTGTAGTCGCTCTCCCCGCGCAGCGTCAGCAGGTACTTGAAGTACAGCACCAGGTCGACGCCCTCGTCGAACGAGGACAGCGCCTGCAGCGCCTGGTCCAGCTCCTGCGCCTGCCGCCGCGCCGCCACGTCGCCCGCGGCGGCCCGCTCGCACAGGCTCACCAGGTGCAGCACCTCGCGCGGCAGCACGTTGCCGATGCCCGTGATCGCGCCTTTCGCGCCGCAATTGACAAAGCCATGGAACACCTGCGTGTCCACGCCCACCACCAGCGTCAGCGACTTGTCCTTCCCCGTGATGTGTTCCGCCGCGTAGCGCAGCGAGGGCGCGCCGCCGAACTCCTTGAACCCCACGAGGTGCGGATGGCGCGAGCGGATGTCGAAGAACAGGTCCGCCCGCGTCTCATAGCCATAATAGGGGCTGTTGTAGATGACGGATGGCAGCCCCGCGCCCGCGGTCAGCACCGCGTCGAAATGCGCCCGTTGCGCCGCCACCGAGGAGCCGCGCGACAGCACCCGCGGGATGATCATCAGCCCCGCCGCGCCGCGCGCCTTCGCATGCGCCGCGAGCGCCGCCGCGCGCTTCGTGTTCTGCGCGCCCGTGCCGACGATCACCGGCACCCCGGCGGCCACCAGCTTCTCCACGCCGGTCATTCGCTCCTCGTCGGTCAGCAGCGGCCAGTCGCCCATCGAGCCGCAATAGACCACGCCCGACATGCCGAGCCGGACCAGTTCCTTGCCCTTGCGCACCAGCGCCTCGAAGTCCGGCTTGCGGTCAGCGGTGCAGGGGGTCATCAGCGCGGGAATCGTGCCGGCGAAGGGGTTTTTCATCGGAACAGCCTCTTGGTTTTTGGCGCAGGACAGGGTCGGTCGTCCTGTTCCGGCAACCTCCCACAGTCCCGCCGCAAAGCAAAGCCGGCTTGCCATGCGCGCCGCGCACGGCCCCGGGTTTGCGGCACGCCCCCGTCGCGCCCGCGAGGCATTTCCGCTTACGACCGCCTCGCCGTTCCGCGCGGATGCCGGGCAGCGCACGCGCCGCACGACCGCGTGGCCACCGGGGCCTTCCCGAACTCATCGTGCGGAAAAAGCCACCTGACTATCGAATTTCGATCCAGTTCGGCCCCGCGGGAACCGCGAGTACCGCCCGTCGCGCAAGCCGCCCCGTCGCGGCATCGATCGCGTAGAGGCCCAGAGCGTTCGCGTCCATGCCCGCGCAGAGCAGCGCCTCCCCGCCCGGCGTGATCGCGAAGCCGCGTGGCGTCGTCTCGCAGGGCACGCTCTCCACCGGCGACAGCAATCCCTCCGCGTCCACCGCGAACACGCCGAGGCGGCTCGTCGCGCGCTCGCTCGCATAGAGGAAGCGGCCGGAGGGATGCAGGTGCAGGTCGGCGCACTTGGCCGGTGACGGCGCGCCAGGGAAGGGGCGAGACTGGCGCGGCGTGAGCCGCCCTGTTGCTCCGTCGCGTGCGAAGACGACCAGCGTCGCATCGAGCTCATTCAGCAGATAGAGCCGCTCGCCGCCGGCGCCGAACACGAGATGCCGCGGCCCCGCACCTCGATGCAGTTTCGTTACGGCCTCGCTCGCCTCGTCGAGCCCCGATGGCGAGAGCCGCCAGCACAGGATCGCATCGCCCCCGAGGCTCGTGGCATAGAGATGCGCCCCACTCGGGTCTGGCAGCACGCAGTGCGCATTGGGCAGCGTCGCCAGCGTCCGCCGCGGCGCCGCGCGCACCAGCCCGTCCGCGTCGACATCGCCCTCGGTGATCAGCGACTGCGGATAGGAAGCTGCCCAGATCCGCCGCCCCGCCGCGTCGGCGGAGAGATACGCCATGCCGGCGGGCAGGGGCGCCGTCGCCGCCAGGCGCGGCATGCCGTCCTCCGCAAGACTGTAGCTCGCGAGCAGGAACGGGTTGCTGCGCTCGGCGGCATAGAGGTGGCGGCGGTCCGGCGAGAGCGCGAGTGGGATGCTGCCGCCAGGCGCCGCGTCCGCCGCCACCCCCGGTGCCGTCGGCACCGCGACCGTCCCGACAGGCGACAACGTCATCCTCGCAGTGTCCACCGACACCACCGCGATTGCCCGCGCCCCGGCGCAGGAGACGTACGCACGCATCGGCGCCGTCAAACCAGGTTGGCGTCGATTTCGGCGACGTTGATGTCGTCGCCGAACCCCGGATGTTGCGGCATCTGTAGATCCCCCTTGCTGTCCGTCGCGCCCGCCCGTGCGTTCAGATACTCCCGCGTCGCGCTGTCGTCGAGGAACGGATGCAGCAGCCCCACGCCGCGCCCCACGCCGCGCCAGTGACTGGCTATCTGCGCTGTGTTTACGAAGCGGCCCCGTGGGCAATGCGTCGCTCTCTGCCCGGCGGGTTGGCGAGCAGCCGGGTGTGGAGAGCGCGCAGCGCGGGATCGGCGGGATCGGTGAGAATGGGTGCGCAGCCCTGCGCCGCCCAGACCGCGCGAGCGAAATCCGGATGCAGCTCCATCGGCCCGTCCGCGTTCTCGAACGCATCTCGGTTGCCGGTGTCGAGATAGCTCTCGCACGGCATTCCCTCGGCGAGAATGATGTCGTGGCGGTCGAGTTCCACATGCCAGTAGGTGACGGCGGCCCGACTCTCCTGGACGATGGAGACACCGTTGATCAGATAACGGATCGGAACGAGATGGCCGTCCACGAAGACGGAATGGTCCGGCGAGAGCACCAGGTCCCGGCCCGGCAGGTTCGGGCCGAATGCGCCGGCATGGACGCGCACCGGCATCACGTCGTGCGGCCTCGGGTGCCGCCGGAGGCTGGTGCGCCGGTGACCGATCCAGCGCACGGGGGCGAAGCGGCCAGAGGCAGTCAGCACGCACTCGCCCTCGGCCAGCATCTCCACGGCAATCGCGCCGCGGCCCGTCATGATCCGCGTGCCCTCGGCAAAACAGGCGGTGATGAAGGTGTTGCCGGCGCTATCGGCAACCTTGACATGGGTGGCGAGCGGCACGTCCAGCGTCGTGCCGCCCGAAAGCGTCAGCGTGCCGCCGCCGAGCGCCGCATACGTCTCGGCCGTTCCGGTCAGTTCGATCGTATCGCCCGGGGCGAACCCGGTGATCGTTTCCCCGCCGGCAAGCCCGTAGGTGGTCCCGGAAAGCAGCCAGGCGGCGCCCGGTTCGAACGCGATCGCGCCGAACTGCGATATGGACACACCGATATTCGCAAGCGTGCCCGAGCCTGGCGCGAGCTCCAGCGTACTCGTCGCCGTGGCGCCGATGGTGTTGCCGCCGTCCACGGGGCCCGTGAAGACGGCTCCAGGCTCAACCTTCAGAAGGTTGGCGAACCCCGCCCCGAGCGCCGCGCCGCCGAGCGTGCCGGCCGTCTCCACCGTCGTCGCCGCGCCACGCCCCCGCACGAACGAGATGACACCCGTCGAGAGATTGGAAACGTTCCCGCCGTCAAGGAGATAGATGGCGTTACGGGACGCGGTGATGAGGCCAGCGTTCATTATCGCACCAGCCCCCGCGGTGACGTAGACCGCGAGGCCGCCACTGGATGTGAGCGTTCCGCCGGCCAGATTGGAGATCGTGCCGCCATCCGCGAGATGCACGGCGGAGTATTGTGATCCAGCGAGCAGGCCGGCATTGACGACAAGGCCGCTCGCGTTGGTGACGTAGACCGCGTTGCCTAGCCCGGAGACGATCGTTCCGCCGGTGGCGTTGGAAACAGTACCCCCGCTGTCGAGGTGGATCGCGCCGGCCAGCGGAGACGTGATCAGGCCGGCATTGAGGATGAGGCCGCTCCCGTTGACGACGTAGATCGCATTTAGCTTGGACGCGGCGATGGTGCCCCGCGCCTCGTTCGTGACCTCGCCTCCCGAGTGGAGACCGATAGCTGAGTGCGTTTCGCTCGCCATGAAGCCGGCATTGATGATGGTCGGGGCAGGGCTTGCCGTCGCGCCGTAGAACGCACCTTTCGTGCCCACGATGGTCCCGGTGGCGAGATTGTTGAGAACGCCGCCTGTCTCCAGCACGACCCCCGAGCCGCCGGCGGTGATAAGGCTGGCGTTGGTGATGCCCAGCGCGAGCTTGCTGCCATAGATGCCGCTAAGCGCTGCGGTGATCTGCCCGCCCGCCGCGTTGACGACCGTGCCCCCGCCCACCAGCACCACGCCGCTGCGCCCCTTGGAAAGGATAGTGCCCGCGTTGGTGACCGCGACGGAGGCGGCCGTGGCGTAGATCACGGCATGCGCGCTGGCATTGACAATCGCCCCGCCCGCCTGGTTGTCGATGTACCCGCCATGCTTCAGATAGATCGCGGCACCGTTGGTCGCGACGGCATAGCCTGCGTTGACGAACGTGGTCGGCCCGCTGCCGCCGTAGAGGATGTTAAGGTTGGCGTTGATGGTCCCGGAGGCGGCGTTGGTGACCGCGCCCCCGGCCTCGAGAACGAAGCCATCGCGCCTGTTGCTGATCATCGTTCCCGAATTGGTGGCGTACGCGGCCCCGAAGGCCACGACGTCGCTCATCGAGGTGGCGTAGGTGTGGATGATCCCCGCGTTGTCCAGCGTCAGCGTCCCGTTGACGTGGACGGCGTTGTCGTAGGTTTCAATCAACCCGCCGGCCTCGTTGACGACCGTTCCAGAGGCGAGCGAGATCCCATAGCCGCCCGTGATCACGCCGCCAGTCTCGTTGGTGACCGTGCCGCCCGCGGCAAGTGAGATGCCGGCATCCGAGGTGGCCGTGAGCGCGCCGACGCTGCCCTCGTTCACAATCGTCCAGGGGCTCGCGGCATAGATCGCATCGCCCGGCCCGGTGAGCGCAAACGTGCCGGTGTTGGTGACAGGGTCGGCATAGGCCGCCGAGAGGACGAGCCCAACCGTGCGATTGCCCGTGATGCTTCCAGACATGCGTCCCCCCTGCCAAGGTGGCTTTCCGGGTGGACCGGCGAACGGCTCAGCCGCTCATGCCGGCGCGCCCTTCATTTTTCCATTCTGCAATCGACGGAATATTCCGGGCATCACCCGTTTGGGTGACGCCTGCAAAATTGGCATGGAACGGCTGCCGTTCCTTCCTAGAGCCTGAAGGCGGCGGCCGGTACGGCAGCGCCGCGCGCCGCCGGTGGACCGGCATCCGGCAGCATCGAGATCTCCAGCCGGTACCCCTTGGTATCGCAATGGATCGCCAGTTGCGGAGCCTCGTCTCCCATCTGGAGCTTGCGCCGCAGCCGGTAGACATGCGTGGCGAGCGTGTGGGACCTCGCGTCAGGCGAGTAACCCCAGACATTGCGCATCAGCGCGCCATGGTCGACGCGGGCGCCGCCGGCGCTGTGCAACTGCCGCAGAACCGCGAGTTCCGTCTCGGTCAGGCGGGCGCGACGACGACCGCACGGCCCGATCAGCATGCGCGTGCGCGCATCGAGCCGGAACGGTCCGAGCTGGATACTGCTGTCCTCGCTGCTGGCGAAGCCGCGCAGCTGCGCCCGGAGCCGTGCCAGGAAGAGCGCCGGGTGAAGCGGGTAGGTCACGACATCGTCAGCTCCGGACTGCAACGCCTTCACGATGGCGTCATCGTCCAAGGGCGCGCTCACGAGCAGCAAGGGGAGCCGTACGCCCTGGGCGCGCAATCCGCAGATCAGGGCGGGACCTTTCGCATCGGGGAGATCCGCCGCAACGACGGCGCCCGCGAAGCGTTGCCATAGGGCGAGCTTTCTGGTCGCTTCGGACGCGGTTTGCGCCGTCTCCGTTTCCATTCCCGCTCCACGCAGGACGGACACCAGGCTGTCACGCCGGCCGCTCGCTGCCTCCACCACGAGGACACATTCACGTCCGTGCATTCCTTCCTCCCCTCGATGGTCGGGCCCCGCGTGACCCTCACCGCGAACCTGACAGCCCCGCCTCGGCAGCTTTGGACATGAGGTTCGGTGGCTCGCGCCTTTGATAATCGCGTGTCCTGGTCTCCGCATCCCCCATTCGGGTGACGCGGACGCCTTCGGATATCGCCTCGCTCAGCGAGGTGTCGCGGCGATTACTGGCCCAGCGCGGCAACGCTGCCGAGAATGAGCGCGATAAGCTCGCCCCGTCGCTTCGCTTCGGTTTTGGCGAATACGCTCTTGAGATGCGTCTTTGCCGTATTGGGCGAAATTGCGCGCGCCGCAGCAATCGCCTCGAGTGATCTCCCCTCGGCGATGCCGCTGGCGATGCTCGCTTCCGCCGCCGTCAATCCGAACAGTGCCCGCAGGCCGGCTAGCGACGGGCTCTGCGTCTCGGGATCGCGTATGAAAATGATCGCCGCCGGAATCGGTGCGCCAAAGCCATCGCGCGCCGGGCGAAATGGAGCAATAAGCACAGTGAGCGGTAGGCGCTCGCCGCGCCGGACCGTCATTGCAGTATCGAGGCCGCCGTTACGCTGCGCCGCCACATCCACCGCATCGCGCACCGCCCGTATCAGTCGCGCGCCCGCCTCCTTCCCGATTGCCGAGAGTCGGCCGGCGGCGACACGCAGCGCATCGCCCTGGCGCAGAAGGTTCTCGGCTTGCGTGTTGGCATAGAGCAACTGGGCGGTGCGTGTGACTACCAGGGTTGCCATGCCGGTCCGTTCAAGTGCGTCCAGCGCGGCCTGGCGTTCCATCGTCAGGCTGCCGAGGCGGCGGCGCAGTTGCAGCGCGCGCTGCAGGTGCGGAACGAACGTGCCGACACGCTGCTTGTCGGCGTCGGTGTACGTCTTCCCGCGCTGCGGCCGATGAATCCCGAGTGCCCCAAGTTGGTCGCGATCGATCGGAAAAACGGAGCCGACGACATAGAAATGATCGGATTGACGCAGACAATCAAAATAGAACTCGGTTCGAAGAAGTTCCGAGTCCGAAATCAGATCCTTGCTCGCGAACACTCCCGAGAGCCCCAGTTCGCGGGCGCGCTCGATCCAAACATCGCGCTGCCAATAATAGGCACGATAAATCTCAACGCTTTCAAGAAGATTCTGGGTCAAATCGAGGCAGTACTCGCCGCTCGTCGCACCGCGAGTGTCGATAATGGCGCTCGTTGAATCGAAGGCCTTCGCGATCGCGGGCGCGATGCCACTCCAGAGGGTCTCGTCGAGCGCGGCGTCGTAGACGCGCGCGACAACGTCATCAATGCGCGGGTCGTCGCTCATCGACCAAAACTCCTCGCGGCCTGATCGTTTTATTTGCCTGTTCCGAGTAGGAATTTTAAGCAAATATAAACATAATTTCTAAAATACGGCAAGATTTTGTAGTGCGCGCCAACGGCATCTCGCGCGTCCAAGCCACGCACCCGTTGGCGGGTCCCTCGGCGCGGTTCCTGTGCGGTGGCGACCTGCATTTCCCTCGAAATTGGCGAAGGGGGAAAACGAAACGGTGGCGACGAAATCTTGTTGGAGCCAGCAGGCGAAAGCCGCGTGCCGCGGCAAGAGAATCTTCAGAAATTTGCCAAAGCGAGAGCGGTAACGGAACGACTAACTGGAAATTAATGAAAATTGATTCCCGCCGCGAAACGTCATTATCGTATCAATTAGTATCGAGCTTCGGTTGAGGTCAAACGCGTCTCGAAGACATCCATTGCGGTGGATGGTGTGTCCGACAAAATTGTCGAAAATTCAGTCATCGCGTCGATCTATGACGCCGCTCTCAACGACACGCTCTGGGCCTCGGCGCTTGAGGCCGTATGTCGAGCGGTGGGCGCGGAAGTATCGGCGCTGTTCCATCGTGACATGACATCCGTCATGAAACAATGCATCTTCACCTCTTTCTCCGGGTGGACAACGGAACTGCTCAATGACTACAAGAAATACTACGGCAATCTCGATGTGAGGCGGGTACCGATTTCAGCCCTTTCACCCGGCCAGGTCTTCGCCGACGAACGCGAGATGCCTTTCGCCGATGTCACGAACAGCGAAATCTTCCGGGACTTCTACCGCCCCGCTGGGCTCGGGAACAGCATGGCCATGGTGCTGTTCGGCTCGCGCGAACGCAGCGGCGTCCTCAGCGTCCATCGCGGACTCTCGGGTGGAGCCTTCCCCGATCAGAGCATCGCCTTCTTCGAGCGCCTGACGCCGCACGTCATCCGCGCGTTGCAACTGCACGGCCAGATGCGGCGCGCGGAGGTGCTGGCGAATGGACTGGCGCTCACGCTCGACCATTTCCCGCTGGCAGTCCTGCTCGTCGATGAAGGCCGAACCATTCGGCACATGAACAAGGCTGCCGCCGAGGTGCTTCAACGCCCCGGCTGGCCCCTGCGCGTGACCGCGGGGCGTCTCGAGACCCGGCTGCCGCGTCATGACGCGCTGCTCCGCAGGGAACTGGCAAATGCTGCCTCGCTGGCCTGGGACCGCGGCGGCCCGGCGACCAGCATTCTTCGCCTTGAGATGGCGGGGGTCGAGGGAACCGTGGCGGTGATGGTGTCGCCCCTTCGGGACGGCGGCGCGATGGGAATGCCGGCGGAGCCGCTCACCGCCGTCTTCATGTCGGACCCGGCGCAATCCCTGCGCCTCGATACCGAGATGCTGGCGCGGCAATTCGGCATGACACCAGCCGAAGCCCGGATCGCGACATCGCTCGCCAAGGGTGAGTCGCTGGACGAGGCGGCCTCCGCTCGCGGCATCTCTATCGAGACCGCCCGCACCCTGCTCAAGCGCGCCACCGCCAAGGCCGAGGTCCGCACCCAGGGCCAACTCATCGCCCGCGTCGCCCGCAGCCTCGCAACCCTGCGCTGGGGCAGGTGAAGCGGCGGCACTTTCAAATCGCTGCCACACGCGTTCCTCCCGTTTGACGTGCGCGATCGCGAAGTTAGTCTCGGCGTAGCCAGCGAATGGG
>JAJZUI010000129.1:2225-11787 GCA_021847175.1 Pseudomonadota bacterium | reverse complement strand
GAATCACGATCCTCCCAGCCCTCCCGTGGACACGCAAAAAACCGAGGAATTCCTTGGCACGGCGCGGTCTAGCCCTGGCAGCGTCGCTCGTCGTTAGCCCTCCGGACCCGCCGCAGCAAGCCCCGCTTCTCGCGCGCGAGGGTCAGCGCTTGGCGCTGGCGCGCAGGGCGGCGACATGGCACCACATCGCGCATGGCCCCCGTGCGAACCCGCAGCACCGATCTCGCGCGCATCCGCTACGTCCTCGCCCCGGCGCTGCCGGCGATCGGCGTCGGGCTTGTGGTACTCGCGGTTCTGTTTCACGCCGAGATCACCGCCGCGGTCGGCGTCTGGTATTCGTCCACTGCCTACAGCCATTGCTACTTCGTCCTGCCCATCGTGGCCTGGCTCGCGTGGGACCGGCGCGACCGCGTCTTCGCCCTGCGCGCACGGCCGGCCCCCTGGGCCGCGCTGCTTGCCCTGATCCCCGGCACCGCCTGGCTGCTGGCCGAGCGCCTGGGCATCATGGAAGGACGGCAGCTCGCGCTGATCGGCTTCGTGTGGGTGCTGTTCCTGGCGACACTCGGGCCGAGGCTCTTCCGCGCGCTGCTGGCGCCGATCGCCTACCTGATCTTCCTGGTGCCGTTCGGCGGCTTCGTGACCGGCCCGCTGCAGAACTTCACCACCAGCTTCACCGGCATCGGCCTCGACATCCTTGGCATCCCGAACGACATCAACTCGTTCGTGATCCGCATCCCCCAGGGAGCCTTCTACGTCGCCCAGGCCTGCGCGGGGCTGCGCTTCCTGATCGCCTCGCTCGCGTTCGGCGCGCTCTACGGGCTCCTGATGTACCGCAGCAACCTCAAGCGCGCGCTTTTCATGCTGATGTCGCTGGTGGTGCCGGTCGTCGCCAACGGCTTCCGCGCGCTCGGCATTGTGGTCCTCGGTTACTATCTCGGCAGCGCCAGGGCGGCCGCGACCGACCACGTCCTCTACGGCTGGATCTTCTTCTCCATCGTGATCCTCATCGAGATCATGATCGGGCTGCCGTTCCGCGACGACCTCGCGCCCCGCCCGCGTACCATGCCGCCGCCGGCGGAGGGCAAGCCCGGCCCGCGGACAGGCCTGATCGCGTGCGGCGCGGCCCTCGTGGCGATCGTGCTCGCGCCGCTCGCCTCCCGGCTGCTCGACTGGCGCGGCGCCAGTCGGCCGCCGATGGTCGCCCTTCACCTGCGCCTGCCAGCTGGTTGCGCCGCCGCCGGGGGCACCACCAGGCCGGGCCTCGCGGTGCAGAACCTGGTGTGCGACGGCCAGGACGTGAGCGTGAAGGTGCGCGTGCTCCCCGCCGGCGCGTCGCCCGCCAAGGTGGTCCATGCCTACACCGCGCTGAGCGGGACGGGTGTCGGCGGCGGCGAGGCGCGCTTCATTCCGCTCCGCTTCAAGGATGCGCACCCGCGGCGATGGACGGTGGTGGCGCACGACAACGCACAGACCCTGGCCACCGGCGCGCTCTGGGTGGACAACCGCTTGGTCGGTTCCGGGCTACGCACCCGAATCACGCTCGCGCGGGCCAATCTCTTCGGCGGTGGAACGCCGAGCGTCATCGTCGCGTTCGCACTGAAGCCGGCCACCCCCTGGCGCAGCAACGTCGACGCCCAGCGCAGCCAGTTGACACTGGAACGGCTGATCGGGGCGCAGCAACGCCTCGACGACCGCATCGCCGGCCTGCCGGGTTGGTCCGGTGGATAGGCGCGGTTGCGCCAGCCACGGCCCCCGGCAGGGCGGTGCGTCGTTCAGCGCGCGGCGTGGCGCGGAGAGGCCGCCGCGGTCATGACGTTGCGCAGCTCGCGCAGGTAGGACGTGCCGCGGGTTGTCCGCTGCACCAGCACGCTGCGACGGTCCGCGGGATCGGTCTTGCGACGGGCGAGGTCGAGCTCGCACAGCCGGTCGAGCGCGCGCGTCACCGCCGGCTTTGAGATGTCGAGATCACTCGAAAGGCCGCGCACCGTATGCGCGCCCTCCTTGAGGTAGCAGTTAAGGAACACCGCCAGCTGCCGCGCCGACAGGTCGTCACCGTCGCGCTTGACGAGAGCACCGATGGTCTCGCGCAGAATTCCAACCAACTGCTCGCCGGTCATTGCCATGGCCATGGTCGATTCCCTTTCCGTATGCGCCGCACCAGGCGCCCACATCGCCCCGCCTACGCGCGCGCCTCTTGTCTGCCGATGTCGGCCTCATTACGTCCGCGCCAGTTTTACGTAACAATTGCGCGACCGGTCCGGCCTCATGCCAGGCTGGAGCCGCCTCGACGCTTCAATCCGTCGCAGCAACCGACTGGAAGAACGCGCAGCAGCGGCTGCTCCGCACGGCATCCGCTCAGGCCTGCGAGCCGGCGCCGAAACGCTTCGCGATCGCCGCGCAGGCGGCCCGCATGGCCATCGCCTCGCCGCCTTCCGGCCGTCCGGCGCGCGCCGAGTCGTTCCATGCGTAGAGGTCGAAGTGCACCCACGACACGCCAGGGGCGAGGAAACGGCGCATGAACAGCGCCGCAATGATGGCGCCGGCCATCGGTTTGCTGGAGACGTTGTTGAGGTCAGCGACCGGCGAGTCGAGCCAAGCATCGTAGTCGTCCCACAGCGGCAGTCGCCACAGCGGATCGTGGACGCGCGCCCCGGCGTCGAGCAGAGCCGCGGCCCAGGCGTCGTCGTTGCAGAACAGCGCCGGCAGGTCGGGCCCCAGCGCCACGCGCGCCGCCCCGGTGAGGGTCGCGGCGTTCATCAGAAGCGCCGGCTTGCGGTCCGAGGCTTCGGCCAGCAGGTCGCACAGCACCAGCCGACCCTCGGCATCCGTGTTGCCGATCTCGACGGAAAGCCCACGTCGGGTGCGCACCACGTCGAGCGGGCGCATGGCACGGCCGGAGACGGCGTTCTCGACGCAGCCGATCGCCACCTCGAGGCGCACCGGCAGGCCGGCCGCCATGATGAGCCGCGCCAGGCCCAGCATGGTCGCGGCGCCGCCCATGTCCTTCTTCATCCGCAGCATCGCCGAGGAGGGCTTCAGGTCGTAGCCGCCGGTGTCGAACACCACCCCCTTGCCGCAGAGCGAGACCAGCGGTGCATCCGGCCCGGCGCCCGACCAGGCGAACTTGGCCACCATCGGGGCGCGCTCGGAGCCGTGCCCGACGGCGTGCACGGTCGGGTAGTCGCGCGCCAGCGCCTCGCCCGCGATCAGCGTGGCATCGGTGCCGAAGGAGCGGGCCAGCGCGGCGGCGGCCTCGGCCAGCTCCGCGGGGCCCAGCAGGTTCGCCGGCGTGTTGACCAGGTCGCGCACCATCCACGTCGCCTGCGCTTCCCGCTCGGCGGCCCCGGCACCAGCGGGCCGCAGCAACACCGGGCCGGGCTTTGCGGGCTTGAAGGCGCCATAGCGGTAGGCGCCGAGGCAGAAGCCGAGTGCGGCCTCCGCCGCATCCTCCACACCCTCGCCGAGCCGCCACGTCCCCGCGGGCAGCCGGGTCGCCAGCGCGCCCCAGACGAACGGCCCCCGTGCGGTCCCGAGCCCGAACAGCGCATCGACCCCGCCCTCGCCTGGCAGCAGCAGCAGCTCCTCGGCCTTGGCCGCGAAGCCGGACGCGGCGGCGAAAGCCGCCTGCGCCTGTGGCAGCTTCGCGAGCAGCGCCGCGAGCCCGTCCGGCCGCGCCGCATGCACCACGCGCGCGCCGCTCGCCGCACCGGTCAGCGGCAGTGTCTGTTCGATCATCGCGAACCCCCTTGCTGCGCCGGAGTTTCCACGGAAACGGCGCGGCGGGAAGGGCCGCTAGCTTGCGAGCGCGTTCTCGACCGCGCGCGCGAAGCCGGCCGGGTCTCGCGGCGAGTCGCCGTCGCCGATGCGCGCGAGATCGAGCAGCAGCGAGGCCTCGGGACCGATGTCCTCGCCCGCCTCGGCGCGCGCCGCGAGCGCTACGATGAGCCTGTGGCGCGGGTTGATCTCCAGCACCGGCGGCATCTCCGGCCCCGTCCGCCCGGCGCGGCGCAGCATGCGCTGCACCTGCAGGTCGACGCCGCCGGCCGCGACCAGCATCACGGCACTCTCGGCGAGCAGCGAGGTCGCGCGCACGTCCGCCACCGCCCCGCCGAGCGCCGACTTCATCGCCCGCAGCAGCGCGCCGACATCGGCTTCCGTCCCCTCCGCCTCGGCGAGCAGGGGCAGCTTCGCCAGCTCCTCCTGCGCGGCGCCGGCGCGGCGGATCTTCCGCCCGTCGAAGCGGTCGAACCGTTCCGGCCAGAACGCGTCGATCGGGTCGGAGCCGAGCAGCACCTCGATGCCGCGGGCGCGGAACCCTTCCAGCACCGGCGCGTGCGCCAGCGCCGCCGCATCCTCGCCGCCGAGAACATAGATCGATTCCTGCCCGGGCTTCATCCGCGCGACGTACTCCGCGAACGAGGTCCAGCCCTCGACCGCGGTGGAACGGAAGCGCCACAGCGCGGCCGCCTTCTCCGCGTCGCCCGCCTCGTCCCAGGCGGATTCCTTCAGCACCGGGCCGAATTTCTCCCAGAACGGCGCATAGGTCTCCGCGTTCTTCGCCAGCGTCGCGAGTTCCGTGACCACGCGGTTGGTCACGGCGCGGCGGATGCGCGCGAGCACCGGCGTCGCCTGCAGCATCTCGCGCGAGACGTTGAGCGGCAGGTCCTCGGTGTCCACCACGCCCTGCACGAAGCGCAGCCAGGGCGGCAGCAGCTCCGCCTCGTCGGTGATGAACATGCGCCGCACGTGCAGCCGCACGCGGCTCCTGCGCTCCTCGCTCGCCACGAACAGCGGCGGCGAGGCCGGGACGAAAAGCAGCGCGTAGAACTCGAGCGCGCCCTCCGCGCGCCAGTGCAGCGTCGCCAGCGGTTTGTCGAACAGGTTGCCGAGCCCGCGGTAGAAGCTGGTCGCGTCCTCCTCGGAAAGCTCAGCCTTGGGCCGCCGCCACAGCGCCGTGCCCTCGTTCGCGGCCTCCTCCTTGCCGTCGCGCAGGATCGCGATCGGCACGGTGATGTGGTCCGCCCACTTGCGCACGATGGCCTCGAGCCGCGCGGGATCGAGATATTCCTCGGCATCCGCCTTGATGTGCAGCACCACGTCGGTGCCCGCCGCCTCGCGCTCGCCGGGCGCGATCTCGTAGCCGCCGCGCCCCTCGCTCTCCCAGCGCCAGGCGGACTCCTCGCCGGCGTGGCGCGAAGTCACCACCACGCGGTCCGCCACCATGAAGGCGGCATAGAAGCCAACGCCGAACTGGCCGATCAGGCTGGGCCGCTCCTCCGGCTTTGCCGCGCCGAGCTGCTCGCCGAAGGCACGCGTACCGGAACGGGCGATGGTGCCGAGATGCGCGATCAGCTCCTCGCGCCGCATGCCGATGCCCGAATCCGAGATCGTCAGCGTGCGCCCGGCCTTGTCCGCGGCGATCAGGATGCGCGCGTTCTCGGGCAAGGCCAGGTTCTTGTCGGTCAGCGCCTCGAAACGGCGGCGATCCGTGGCGTCGGCGGCATTGGCGACCAGTTCGCGCAGGAAGATCTCGCGCTCCGAGTAGAGCGAGTGCACCACGAGATCGAGCAGCCGACCGACCTCCGCCCCGAACTCATGCTTTTCCGCCGTGTGATCCATGCCAGTCCTCCCTACGCGGCCGGCGATATGCGAGGGGCGATCGCAGTTTTCAAGCCACTCGCGGCGTCTCGCGGGAAAACCCGCCACGACGGCAACCTCTGTCCCGCTGTCCCATTTTCTTAAGAATGGGACAGCGGGACAGGGATGCCAGCGGGTTGCCCTTGCGCCGGAGCCGGCCCGGCCCGACCATCCAGCCATGTCGGGATTCGCACCTCGGGTGCGGGCCGTGCTCGGCCCCACCAACACCGGCAAGACGCATCTCGCGATCACGCGACTGCTCGCCCATGCCTCCGGCATCATCGGCTTTCCGCTGCGGCTGCTCGCGCGCGAGAACTACGACCGCATGGTCGCGATCCGCGGCCCCGCCCAGGTGGCGCTGATCACCGGCGAGGAGAAGATCGTGCCTCCCGGCGCTCGCTGGTTCGCCTGCACCGCGGAGGCAATGCCGCTCGACCGCCAGGTGGAGTTCGTCGCCGTGGACGAGATCCAGCTCTGCGCCGACCCCGATCGCGGCCACGTCTTCACCGACCGGTTGCTCAACGCGCGCGGCCTGGTCGAGACCATGTTCCTCGGCGCCGAAACGATCCGCCCGCTGCTCACCCGCCTGGTGCCGGGGATCGAGATCGAGACGCGCCCGCGTCTCTCCCGGCTCACCCATGCCGGCCACGCCAAGCTCTCGCGCCTGCCGCCGCGTAGCGCCATTGTCGCGTTCTCGGCGGGCGAGGTCTACGCCATCGCCGAGGCGGTGCGACGCAGGCGCGGCGGCTGCGCGCTGGTGATGGGGCGCCTCTCGCCGCGCACCCGCAACGCGCAGGTGGCACTCTACCAGCAGAAGGAGGTGGATTTCCTGGTCGCCACCGATGCAATCGGCATGGGGCTCAACATGGATGTGGAGCACGTCGCCTTCGCCGGCCTGCAGAAATTCGACGGCCACCGCCCGCGCCGCCTGCACCCTTCGGAGATCGGCCAGATCGCCGGGCGCGCCGGGCGCGGCATGCGCGACGGCACGTTCGGCACCACCGCCACCTGCCCGCCGCTTAGCGACGCCACCGCCGCCGCGGTGGAGAACCACAGCTTCGAGCCGCTGGAGCAGCTCTGCTGGCGCAACTCGGAGCTCGACACCGGCTCCGTCCCGCTCCTGCTCGCGAGCCTCGCGGCTCCCCCGCCCCGCCAGGGCCTGGTGCGCGGCAACGAGGCGAGCGACGCAGAGACGCTGGCGGCCCTTGCCACCGACACCGACATCCTGGCGCTGGCCGACCGGCCGGCTCGCGTGCGGCTGTTGTGGGAGGTCTGCCAGATCCCGGATTTCCGCAAGCTCTCGGACGACACGCATGCGCGCTTCTGCGCCCGCGTCTTCCAGCACCTGGCGCGCGAGGGGCGGCTGCCGGCTTCCTGGATCGCGAGCCAGCTCGCGCTGCTCGATCGCAGCGACGGTGATATCGATACGCTGATGCAACGCCTCGCCGGTGTGCGCGTGTGGGCCTATGTCGCCGCCCGCCCCGGCTGGCTCGCGGACGCGGCGCGCTTCCAGGGCGAGGCGCGCGACCTCGAGGACCGGCTGTCGGATGCTCTGCACGAGCGGCTGATGAGCCGCTTCGTCGACCGCCGCGCCGCGCACCTGCTGCGCCGGCTGGAGGAAGGTGCGGAAGACGACCTCCTCTCGGCGGTCACCGCGCGCGGCCTCGTCGTGGTCGAGGGCCACGGCGTCGGCCATGTCGAGGGGTTCGAGTTCATCCCCGACGCGGCGGCGACCGGGGCTGAGCGGCGTCTGGTGCAGCGCGCGGCGCGGCGGGCCCTGCGCACGGAGATGCCGCGCCGCGTGACCACGCTGGAAGCGGCGGCCGACGAGGCCTTCACGCTGCTGCCGGGCATGCGCATCGCCTGGGACGGGGTCGCGGTCGCGCGGCTGCGCCCGGGCCCGTCCGCGATGCGTCCGCTGGTCGCGGTGCGCGGCTCGGAGTTCCTCGACGGCGCCGAGCGCGAGCGCATCCGCGCGCGCCTGCAGGCCTGGGCCGACGCGATGGTCCGCCAGGCGCTGCTGCCGCTCGCGGAGCTGGAGGGGCGCGCCAGGGCACCCGCGCTGCGCGGGCTCGTGCACCTCCTGGGCGAATCGCTCGGCGTGATGCGTCCGCCCGCCGCCAGGCTGCCGCCGGAGGAGCGCAAGGCCCTCCTGGCCGCGGGCGTGCGCCTCGGCCGCTTCGCCACCTACATGCCGGCCCTGCTCAAGCCCGCGCCGGCGCTGCTGCGCGCAAGGCTGCTGGCCCTCGCGGCCGGGCGTGAGGAGCCGGCGCTGCCCGCGCCCGGCCTGATCGCGGCGCCCGCTGGCCAGCCGGCCGGCGGCGCATGGGACGAGGATTTCGCCCTGTCGCTCGGCTGGCTGCCGGCCGGGCCGGTGCTGCTGCGGCTCGACATCGCCGAGCGCGTCGCGGCCGAGCTGGCGCGCGCCGCCGCGGGCGGCCCGTCGCTGCTGCCCGCGGACCTGGCGCCCAGGCTCGGCATCGCGCGCGGGAACCTGCCCGCGGTGCTGCGCGCCCTTGGCTTCCGGCTGCTGCCCGGGACGGTGCTGCCGGACGGCATGGCCGGCCCGCCGGCGCCGCCGCGCTTCGCCGCCATCCGCCGTCGCCCGGCGCCGGCCGTCGCGGAGCACGAGGCGCCTGCCGCGGATCACGGCCCGTTCGCCGTGCTCGCCGCGCTGCGCCGGCCAGCACCCGCTCCGCGGTGACGGACTCTCCGCCGGCAAGCCAAAGGCTGGACGCATGGCTGTGGTGCGCGCGCGTGCTGCGCCAGCGGAGCCAATGCGCCCAGCTCGCGGCCGAGGGGGTGATCCGTGTCAACCGCCGCCCGACCGACAAGCCGCACGCCGCGATCCGGGCCGGCGACGTTCTCACGCTGCCCGTCGGCGGGCGGGTGCGCGTGCTCGAAGTGCTGGCGCTGGCCTCCCGCCGCGGCCCGCCCGCCGCGGCACGGCTGCTCTATCGCGAGATCCTGACACCCGGAACGTCTTGCCCTCCGGACGAAGCCGCCCCATACCCCGCGCCGTCGACAACCGCCGCGAGCGATAGAACCGGGAGCCGCCGATGACCTACGTGGTCACCGAAAACTGCATACGCTGCAAATACATGGATTGCGTCGAGGTCTGCCCCGTCGACTGCTTCTACGTGGGCGAGAACATGCTGGTGATCGCGCCGGACGAGTGCATCGACTGCGGCGTCTGCGAGCCCGAGTGCCCGGCCGAGGCGATTCTGCCGGACAGCGACGACCGGGCGACCGCCTGGCTGGAGCGCAACCGCGAGTTCGCCACCCAGTGGCCGAACATCACCCGCAAGGGCGAGCCGCCGGCCGACGCCGACGAATGGAAGGACAAGCCAGGCAAGGAGGCACTGTTCTCGCCCAACCCCGGCACGCCGTAAGCGCCGCCGCCAGACCGCCGCTTCGGCAACGAAAACCGCACCGTCGGATCGTCTGATCCCGGTCGGCGAGCCTCCTGACTCCGCGATCGTTTCATGTTATGAGCTAATGACAGGCGAATTGGTCGGGCTCGAGGGGCGCCGTCCGGCCCCGGACCGATCCTCGCCTGCGTTCCGACAGGTTTTCGGGCGTGTCGCGCGCCTTGGGCCAGATGCCGCGAGCCATTCGGCCGCGCGACCCTGGCCGGGCTCGCACACGCCGGGTTTGGAGGATTGGCAACGTCATGACGACGGCAAAAAAGCCCGCGGCCAAGGCAGCTGCGGCGCACAGGAACGCCACGGCGGCAGCGAAAAAGACCGCGAAGCCGGCCGCGACGAAGGACCCGAAGGCGGCCAAGGCAAGGCCGGCGAAGGACACGGCGCCGGAGAAGAAGCCCGCCCCGAAGCCCCAGGCTGCCGCGAAGACCCAAGCTTCCGCGAACGCCCAGACTTCGGGGAAGGCCCAGACTCCGGGGAAGGCCCAGACTTCGGGGAAG